>JAFWBT010000013.1 GCA_017507005.1 Clostridia bacterium
ATTGGGACGGTGCGGCGAACATCGTAACGGTAGAAAACCGGAAAGAAGTGACGAACGGCTCCGACTTTGCAATGAAGTTGAGCTTTGACCCCTCGAAGCTGACGGCTGAACAGTTGGCGGCGGCAGACGTAGCGTGGGAAGGCTGGAGCGCAGACCTTTCTTCGTGGGTAGCGTTTGCTCTGTCGGTAGATTCGTTGGATTTCAACACCGCAACGTTGGTATTCGATGCGAAATTCGACAATATGAACACGATGGTAACCATTTACGCAGCGCAAGATTACGAAGGTGATTTGGACGCAGTGTACGCAGTGGGCGCAGAGAGCTATTTCAAGGCGGCAGACGCGGAAGACCTTGGCAACGGCTGGTATCGTTTCACGGCAGTACTTGGCGGTGACGGCGTAGCGTTGGATGCAGACTATATCGTATTCAGCCTTGACAATACGGCAACAGGCTTGACGAAGAACGCGGCTTCCACGATGTATATCGATAATCTGTCCTTGACGATTTGTGAACACGAATATGACAACGATTGTGACGCAGATTGCAACAAGTGCGATAGAGAAAGAGAAGTAGAGCACGATTATGAAGCTCACGCAACCGACGCGGAGCATTGGACTGAATGTGCTGTCTGCGGCGACGAGATTAATAGAGCGGCGCACGAGTTTGCTTGGGTAGTTGAGGACGGCGTTGCAGCGTTGCGTTGCGACTGCGGTTGGCCGAAATCGGAAACGACGTTGGACGTAGCGAACGAAACCAAGACCACGCTTGATCTTGGTATCAAAACGGTAGGTTCGTTTAGCAGCAAAACGTTCTCCTATGCAGAGGCAATCGACGAGAATATCCTTGCTCAGGACATCACGCTTAAGAGCGTGAAGCTGGGCGACAAGGTGATTGCAGAGAGCAATTTCGATGCAATTCCTTATTCGGCGCTTGGCTATGCGTACGGCGACAAGACGTTGGATTTCGTATTCACGGCTGAGGACAAAGACCTTACCATTTCCGCAAGCTTTACGTTGATTACGGCTACGCTTACGACGAAAGCGGAACTCGACGGTTTCTCCGCAGTAGCGAAAGCTTGTGAAGCGGATGCAGGTACGTGGGGCGGCTATTTCCGCCTTGGCGCGAATATCGTCTATAACGACAACCTTGTAGAAAGAACGGGCAGCGGCAGTTTGAGCAAGATTCCCAACAAGTGGAATTCGAACTTTGCTGGCACGGATACCAACGGTTTCGTAGGTACGTTCGATGGTAACGGCTATGCAATCGACGGCTTGCTCGTATACGACGGCGGCTTTATTCCCAAAGTAGGCGAAAACGGCGTCATTAGAAACATGACGTATATAAACGCGGTTATTGGTAATAAGGGTAACATTATTACTGGCTACAACTTCGGTCTTGTAGAAAACGTATACGTACACGTATATGCGTATGGTATCTATTGGGGCCACGGCGGTACGGCAGACGCACCTACTTGGTGTTCGTACACGTACTACAACCCCGGTACGTTTGGCGCAAACACGGCAATCATCAACGGTCAGGCTTGGGACGCAACGGGTACGGTTGAAAACGTATTCGTAGACTTCACGGAAAGCGCGAAGCAAATGACCGTTGAATCGGGCAAAGATTGGACGGGTCAGAGCTGGTACGATCATCCTGCTTTGAGCGGAAATTACGACAAAGACGGCAATGGTACGACCGATTGGTATCAAGTTCGTCCCTTCGGGCTTAGCTCGAACAAAGCGGCTTACAACGGCATTTACGCAGTAGGCGTTCCCACGGCTGTTACCGTTCTTGGGCACAACCACGTAACGGGCGATTTGTTCAATTCGTACGTTGATTTTGACGCATATTTTGAAGCGTATAACGCAGCTGATTCCGCAATCGCGGCAGAAGTGGATACTTGGCCCGCATGGCTGAGATCGTATGCAATTCCCACGCAGAAATTGGGTATCACGCGCGACGTAAATTTGGATATGCAGGTAAACGGCGTGGCTGTATCTTCGAGCAACGGCATGGCAGAAATTGACCTTAGCGAAGTAGGAACGGACCTTGGCGCTTTGTTTAACGTAACCTATAACGGCAAGATGATTACAGGTGCTAGCCTTGAAGGCACTACCCTCAGCGTTCCCGCAGCGGCGTTTGGTAACGCTTTCGGCGAAAGCTCGATTATGGTTGCTACGGAAAGCGGTAAATATGAAATCCCCGTACTTTTGATTTCTAAAGTGTTGAAGACGGCGGAAGATTTCCAAGCAATGAACCATATTGCAAAATCGTATAACACGGATAAAAAGATTTTTGACGGCTATTTCGTACTCGGCAACAACGTTGCGTATAACGGTAGTTACGTACCTATGATGGACTTTGGTCTGGGCGTGCAAATTATGTATTCGCAGTTAGGTTCTATAACGAAGGACGCAGACGGCTATGCAATGTATAACGGTAAGTACCTTTGGAATATGACCACTTGGAAACTTATCCAAAATGCTGAGGAATCTTCGTTCACGCAAAGCACGGAAGGTTGGTTGTTGCACGATGGCGGTCGTGTTCGTATGAGCAGTGCTTCTACCCGCGCGGTATCTATGGGTTGGGGCGGCGACGGTTTCCGCGGTACGTTTGACGGCCGTGGCTACACCATCGACGGCATGACGGTAGGTGACGGCGAAGTTACTTATGTGGGCTTTATTCCCGCGCTTGCATCGACGGGCGTTATCAAGAACGTTGGTTTCACCAATGCAAAATTGAACAATAAGGGAACGAGCGGCGGTTTCTTAACGATGCTTTGCGTTGAAGGCAGCCTTATCGAAAACGTATACGTACAGCTCACGGATATCACCGGCAGTAACTCGGTCAGCGCGATTATGGTAACGGATAATACCCGTAGCGCGTATGGCGCGATCGTTCGCGACGTATTCGTAGACACGACGGCAATCGAAAGGGAAAAAGATATTTATGTCCTTGGCGGTGGCTATGGCACAAACAGTACGATTTACTGTAAGCACGAAGGTTCGTATGCGCTGGTTAAGAACGATGCACAGGCGACCAACGCTTGGGGTAAAGGTTATCAGGAAGGCAGCGTAACGGCGGCGTACACTAGTCTGGCAGGCCTCACGGCAGATGCGACGGCTCAGGCTGAACTCGCTACTTGGAATACGGCGTACTGGACGATTACGGACGGTGTTCCTACTTGGAATACGGCTGCATAATCGTACGGAACAAAACAAAAAACACCGTTTGATACGGTAGAATAACGGAACGCCCTCACGGCAGCGTGGGGGCGTTTCCTTTTTTTATGGCTCGTGTAAGACAAAGCGGTTTTTTAGCGAGGGAAAATGAAAGATACCATTGACTTTTGCTATTAAAAGTGGTATACTTTACGAAAAAGAGTAAGGAGCGCGTAGGATGAAAAAAGGAAGAATAGGATACGTAGCTGTTGCGGCGTTGTGTCTTGGGCTGACGGTGCTGTCAGCGTGCGGCAAGGACGCGGAAAAACCGCCCAAACAAAACGATAAAACGAGCGAATCGCAGGTGGAGATAGCGAGTGAGGGGCTTTCGTACGAGCTGTCGGCAAGCGGTGAATATTATATTCTGACGGGTATAGGCACGTGCAAGGACGTTGACGTTATCGTGCCGTCTGCATACAACGGCGCGCCCGTGAAAGAGATAGGAGTGTCTGCTTTTGAACAGTGCCAACAGCTGACGAGCATCACGCTGGGTGCGAACGTCACCAAAATCGGCGGTATGGCGTTCTTCCGCTGTAATGCGCTGACGAGCGTGCAAATGAACGATTCCTTGCAACGTTTAGAGGACGGCGCGTTTTGGGGCTGCAAAGCCTTGAAAGAGCTTAGCCTGCCCTCGTCGCTGACGTTTATCGGCGCGCAGGCGTTTTTTCAATGCGGCGTGACGAGCGTTGTTTTTGGCGCTTGCGACGGCTGGACGGCAGGGAACGTTGCTGTGGATAGAAGCGCGTTAAACGACCCTAAAACGGCGGCGGAATATCTTTCCGACAACTTCCTCGGAGTAGAGTGGAAGCGCGGTTAAACGGGCAAAAAGCGGCTATTTTTTGCGTCTTCTAATCGCGTGAGGATTTTACGGATAAAAGAGGAAAGAAAAAAGTTGCACGTGAAAACGTTTTTTGTGGCGGTGGATAAATTTTCTTTATAAAAGGCGGGCAGAAAACGAGAAAAAGCGTGGCATAGCGCGGGTTTTTATGCTATAATGAGGAAGAAAGGAGAAAAAATATGAAAAAAACTATCGTATGGAAAATAGGTAGCAGTTTGTTGGCGGCGATTTTGGGCGTTGCCAGCGTGTCCATGGCAGTGGGCTGTGACGAGGAGAAAAATGGAGCGTCGCACGCGACGTCGCAAAACGTATCGTCCACGTCTTTGGAAGCGTTCACGAGCGCGCAGGACGAATCAGTTTTGCCGTCGGGAAGTTCGATTGTGGAAGAAAGCTCGTCGGCGGAAGAATCGCAATCGAGCGAGGAAGAATTGCAATCGAGCGAGGAAGAATCGAGTGTGGATTTCACAAACGTCGCGCCGAGCTTTAGGGTGATAGCGGAAAACGGCAGGGAAGTGGAGCTGTCCGATTTTTACGGTAAGCCGATTGTGGTGAATTTTTGGGCGACGTGGTGTCCGCCCTGCAAGGCAGAATTGCCCGATTTTCAGGCGGCGTACGAGGAATACGGCGACGAAGTGGAGTTTTTAATGGTGGCGGTGTTGTGGGGCGAAGCGCAGAGCGACGTCACGACGTTTTTATCGGACAACGGGTATAGTTTCCCCGTGTACTACGACGTATACGGCGAGGGCGTGAATACGTATGGGATAGAGGGGATTCCTATGTCGCTGTTTATCGATAAAAACGGTGAGCTGAAATATTCGTATAATTATATGATAACCGACTCGGTGTTAATAGGGAGTATTCAAGACATACTATAACGAAAAAAGCCGTAAAGTTTCGCTTTAAGATCCTAAAAGGATAGGGGCAGGTATGCGTTGAACGCAAAAAACACGAAAAAGAGGGCGTTATGGAAAAGGGTGTGTTTGGAAAAAGAAACTGGTGGATTCTCATTGTTTTCGGGCTGATTGGGCAGTTGGC
Organism: Clostridia bacterium; assembly: GCA_017507005.1. Lineage (GTDB taxonomy): Bacteria > Bacillota > Clostridia > Christensenellales > Borkfalkiaceae > Scatosoma. The sequence goes on from JAFWBT010000013.1 coordinate 5,095, forward strand.
TTGGTCGGTGGAAAATATGTATTTCAATCTGTTCGTTTTCGATAGGGTGAGAGAGAATTTAGACGCGATTACGTTGATGGTACAGCTGTCGGGCGTGACGGCGACGGTGGCGACGCTGATTGCAGGCACGCTGTCCGATAAGATAGGCAATCGTCGGCGGTTTATCGCGTACGGCTATATCATTTGGGGCGTTACCGTCGCGCTGTTTGGTATGCTCAGCGCAAAGAACGTGGCGGCGCTATTAAACACGACGGAGGCGAAAGTAATCGGCGTGACGCTGTTTGCCGTGATTGCAGGGGACTGCGTGATGACGGTGTTCGGCTCGACGGCGAACGACGCGGCGTTCAACGCGTGGGTGACGGATAACACGAAAGAGGAATTTCGCGGCAAAGTGGAGGGCGTGCTGTCGGTGCTGCCCCTTATTGCAATGCTGATTGTCGCAGGCGGCTTTGGTATGCTCGTTTCGTGGCTGGATTATCAAGGGGTGTTTTTCCTGCTTGGCGGCGTGATTTCCGTGTGCGGCGTGGTGGGCGTGTTCGTGATAAAGGACAGCCCTACGCTCGAAAGAAAAGGCATGCTCAAAGACATCGGCTACGGTTTTAAACCCAGCGTTATTAAGGGCAATCCGTCTCTGTATTTGACGCTGTGTATCGTGGGCGTTTACGGCGTTGCGTGTCAAATTTTTATGCCCTATCTCATTATTTATATGCGTACGTACCTGCATTTTAGCGTGGTGGAATACAGCGTCGTGTTCGGCGCGGCAATCGTGCTGGGCGCGGTGATTAACGTACTGCTCGGCGGCGTGACCGACCGTTTGGATAAAGCGAAAACGCTGTATATCGCCTCGGCAATCCTCTGCGTGGGGCTGGCGGCAATGTATTGTATGCGGTTTGAAAATAAAACGGCGACGCTGATTACGTTTGGCGTGGCGGGGTTCGTGATGATTACGGGCTACATATTCGTATCGGCGCTGTGCGGCGCGCTGACACGTGATTATACGCCGCCTCGGGACGCAGGAAAGCTGCAAGGCGTGCGTATGGTGTTTAGCGTTTTAATCCCTATGGTGGTAGGCCCGATGATTGGCAACGCCATCAACAAAGCGGCAGGGCGCGGCACGGTAGGCGGCGCGGACGCTATGACGACGAAATATTTGCCTGCGCCCGAAATCTTTTTGGCGAGCGCAATCGTGTGTTTGATTTTGTTCGCTTTGATACCCTTGCTCGTGAAAGCGAACGCGAAGAAAAATGCAAAAGGAGGGGGGCAGGTATGAGATTAAGGACAAATTACACCGTGGGCGACGTGCCGCATAGCGAGCATCCGCGTCCGCAGGCTATGCGCGAAAATTGGCTGTGCCTGAACGGAAAATGGGATTTTTATAAGACGGATAGTCTAGACAATCGCAGTAACGCGGGCGTGATTATCGTGCCCTTTTCCCCTGAAACGGAAAACAGCGGTATCGCGGAAGGTTTCGTACTGCGTAGCGGTGAGAAATTGGTATACAGCCGTAAAATGAACTTGACATCGGCGCTGTTGCAGGGCCGCACGGTGTTGCATTTCGACGCAGTGGATAGCGAGTGCGAAGTGTTTGTCAACGGCGCAAAGGCAGGCGGACACAAGGGCGGTTTTACGCCGTTCGAGCTGGATATCACTTCGCTCGTAAAAGAGGGCGAAAACGAACTCACGCTAACGTGTGTGGACGACGGCACGAGAAACAGCGGCGCGCGCGGCAAACAGAGCGATTTGCGCGGTGGGATTTGGTATACGCCGCAGAGCGGGATTTGGCAGAGCGTTTGGCTGGAGAGTATGCCCAAAACGTATATTAAAGACCTGCGTATCACCCCTAGCGCCGAGGAAAAAATTGTGACGATTTGTTCGGATAGCGACGGTGAGGAGCAAGAAATCGTTGTCTACGACGGCGAAAAAGAGATTTTGCGCGAAAAATACGTAGACGAAGTGACGCTGCGATACGATTTCCTTTTATGGTCGCCCGAGCAGCCAAAGCTGTACGATTTCGTCGTTACGAACAGTGCAGGGGATTGTGTGCGCTCGTATTTTGGCGTGCGGTCGTTTGGAAAAACGTTGGATAAAAACGGTGTTGCGCGGCTGACGCTGAACGGGAAACCGTATTTTTTCAACGGCGTGCTTGATCAAGGGTATTGGTCGGACGGGATGCTGACCTATCCTTGCGACGAGGCGGCGGTGGACGAGCTGCGGCTGTTAAAGGATATGGGCTTCAACACCGTGCGAAAGCATATTAAAATAGAGCCGATGCGTTGGTATTATCATTGCGATCGTCTTGGGCTGATCGTTTGGCAGGATTTTGTCAACGGCGGCGGCGAGTATAAATTTACGCACGTGGCGTTGCAGCCGTTCTTGGGTTTCAAGCACCGCGACGACGATTACGCGTATTTCGCAAGAGAGGATATGCAGGGCAGGATAGAGTTTATGCAAATGGTGGACGAAATCCTCGACGGGCTGTATAATTGCGTGAGCGTTGGCGTGTGGGTGCCGTTCAACGAGGGCTGGGGGCAGTTTGATTCGGCAGGCGTGACGGAATACGTCCGTAGCAAGGACGACACGCGCATTATCGATTCGGTGAGCGGCTGGCACGACCAAGGCGTTGGCAAGACGGAGCTTTTGAGTATGCATACCTATTACACGCCGCTGAGAGTGCCTAAGGACGAGCGTCCCGTTGTGTTGAGTGAATTTGGCGGCTATTCGATGAAATGTGGGGGGCATGTATTTGATGAAAGCAAAGAATTCGGCTATAAAAAATTCAAAACGCAGGAAAAATTGACGGCGGCGCTTCGGAAATTGTACGAGAAAAAACTGTTGCCGTTGATTAAAAAAGGCTTGTGCGGCTGTATCTATACGCAGGTGTCCGACGTGGAAGAGGAAATCAACGGGCTGGTGACGTACGATAGAAAAATCGTGAAAGTGCCCGTTGACGTAATGGCGGATTTGAGCGCAAAGCTGTACGCAGAAATGGAAGAAATCCGTTGACTATTTTCTAAAATTTCATAAATAAGAACGTCTTTTTCGCCACGCTTGGCAAGAAAGGCGTTTTTTTCGTTTGTTTGCGATAGAATTACGTTTTTTCCGCAAACTGTGTAAAGGGAGAGGAAAAATGGACGAAAGTAAGACAAAAAACTCGGAAAAGACAACGAAAAAAGCGACAAAGCGCAACGACCAGAGAGCGGAAAAGAACGGCAAAGGCAGTTTTTTAAAGGGCGCGGCGTGGATTGCGGCAGGCGGATTTATCGCCAAAGTAATCGGCGCGCTATACCGTATTCCGTTGACAAACCTCGTCGGCGCGCACGGGCTGGGGCTGTATCAAATGGTGTATCCCGTGTATTGTCTATTGTTGACGGTGTCGGCGACGGGTATTCCCTCGTCGATAGCCAAGCTGGTTGCCGAGCGCGTCAGCAAAGGGGAATCGGATGCGCCCGTATTCAAGACGGCTATGTGGCTGTTTTTGCTTATCGGATTGTTCGGCACGGCGTTGATGGCGATTATCGCGCCCTTTTTAGCGCGCGCGCAGGGCAGTGAGGAAGTGTTAGGCGGCTATTACGCGTTAGCGCCGTCGGTGTTGTTCGTTTCCGCTATCTCCGTTTTTCGGGGTTGGTTTCAGGGCAGAAATCGTATGTTTCCCACCGCCCTTTCCGAAATCACCGAACAAGCGGTGAAAGTGGGCTTTGGACTGTTATTCGCATACCTGTACCGCACAAATATCCAAAAAGCCGTCGTGTTTTTACTGCTTTCGGTGTCTTTATCCGAGCTGTGCGCACTGATTTTGATGTATATTTTATATAAACGCGTACATGCCCCCGTCAAAATGAAAAAGGAAGGGGGCATGGTCGAGGTGAAAACGGTGTTGCGGCTGAGTATTCCCGTCACGCTCAGCTCGATGTTGTTGCCCTTGTCGGGGTTGATTGACAGTGTGTTTGTGCCACGGCTTTTGGGCGCGTACGCCGCCGAGCCGGTGACGCTGTTCGGCTTGTTTTCGGGCGGCGCGGTGACGATTATCAATCTGCCCGTATCGGTGTGCTACGGTATCGCGGCGGCGAGTATCCCTGCCGTTGCGGCGGCTGCCGCACGCGCAAAAACACGCGCAAACAAGGCTGCGTTACCCGACGAAGCGAAGGAAAAGGACGAAATAAACGAAAAACACAACGAAACGAACGTAAAAACAGACGGAAAAATCCATAAAAAAAGCCGCAATTCCGTGCGAAAAAAGATAGGTTTTTCGCTGCTGGTAACGGTGGCGGTAGCATTGCCGAGCGCGTTGGGACTGTACGTTCTCGCGGAGCCTGCCGTCAAAATCGTCTTTCGCAACCTCACGGGCGAGGAGTTGACGACGCTGGTACGGCTGGTGAAGATATTTTCTATCAGCGCGCTGACGCTCTCTTGCGTGCAAACGCTATCCGCCTGCCTGACGGCGCAGGGCAAACCGCAATACGCCGCTTTTTCTATGCTGATAGCGGTGGCGGTGAAAACGACGTTGTACGCGATATGGCTGAAAAATCCTAAAACTTCCGTTTTTGGCTTGGCGCACGCGACAAATATTTGTTATTTGGTTGCGTTTTTGCTCGATTTATTGTATAATTTAAGAGTATCCAAAAAAGCAAAACGCAAGGAGTGAAAACATGATTACGGTAATCGGCTTGGGAGTGGAAAAGGGCGATTTGTCCAAACGTGGCGAAGAAGCAATCGTAAACGCGGCGAAAATAGGCGCGCCGATTGCGGTGCGGACGGCGAAAACGCGTTCTTATGAAACGGTGCTGTCGCTGGGCGTACAGCACGTTTGTTTGGATAGCGTGTACGAGAGCAGTCGCAATTTTTTAACGCTCGCGAAAAATCTCGCAAAAGCGGTGACGGAGCTGGGCGATAACGCCGTATATCTTGTGGACGGCGCGGCGATTGAGGATAATTCCGTCAAGGCGCTCATCAAGCGCACGCGTGGCAAAGTGCAGATTATCAACGGCGTGTCCAAGGTGACGGCACTGGTGCAGACGGCGGGCTTTGTCGGCTGTTCGTATACGGCGGTGTCCGCGTACGAGTTGGCGGAAAAGGCAGGCGCAGGGAATTTGGGTTTGCCGCTCGTTGCCTACGATTTAGACGATAGGGGTTTGGCAAGCGATATCAAGCTGACGCTTGGGAATTTATTCGGTGAGGAAACGCAGGTGAAGTATCTGCAAGGCGGCAAGGCGAAAAAGATACCGCTGTACGAGCTGGATAGGCAAAAAACCTACGATTATACGTCGGCGGTGGCGATTGAGGAGATAGATTTGCTGCAAAAACAGCGATTTTCGATAGAGGATTTGAAAGAGATTATCGTGCGGCTGAGAAAGCCCGATGGCTGTCCTTGGGACAGGGTGCAGACGAACGAGAGTATTAAAATGTCTGCCGTGGAAGAGGCGTACGAGCTGGTGGACGCCATCGACGCGGAGGACGACGAGAAGATACAGGAAGAAACGGGGGATATCCTACTGCAAGCGGTGTTCCACGCGGTGATGAAAGAGGAAACGGGCGCGTTCGACCTCACCGACGTCTTGACGGGGCTTTGTCAAAAGCTCATCACCCGTCACACGCACGTTTTTGGCGAGGACAAAGCGAAAGACGCAGGCGGCGCGCTGTCCGTTTGGGAAAAGAACAAGATGGCGGAAAAAGGTCAGGACACCTACGCAAAGGCGGTGAACGACGTGCCGAAGTGTTTCCCTGCGGCGATGCGCGCGCAAAAAGTGGGCAAACGCGCGGCGAAAGCGGGTATGGATTTTGCCGACGTGAAAGCGGCGGCGGAGCGTTTACAGGAAGAATTGCAGGAATTTTTTGCGGCGTATGACAGCGGCAATGCGACGGAGACGGAAAAGGAACTGGGCGACGTGCTGTTTGCGGCGGTGAACGTAGGGCGCAAGGCGGGCTGTGATTGCGAAAAGGCGTTAAAAGAGAGCGTGGAACGTTTTGCGGCGCGCTTTACCAAGGCGGAGGAGCTGGCGTTGACGGAAAACAAGGACGTTACCAAGCTGTCCGAGGCGGAGTGGGACGAATATTACGTACGCGCAAAAGGGGCGTTGAAGAAATAAAAAATCGAGCCGTAAAAGGGCGCGGCGTACGGGTTTTGTTTCGCAATAAAAAGTGAGCAAAAATGCAAAAGGAGGGTACCAGGTATGCGTTTACGTGCGTTAAAGGTAGGGAACGTAACGATAGAAAACAACGTGTTTTTAGCGCCGCTTGCCGGGTATACGAACTATGCGTTTCGGCGGCTGTGTAAGGGGTATGGCGCGGGGCTGTGCTATACGGAAATGGTGAGCGCAAAGGGGCTGAAATACGGCAGTGAGAACACGGAAGAGCTGTTGTATACGGACGAAAACGAGGGATTGACGGCGGCGCAGATTTTTGGCAGTGACCCTGCGATTTTGCGCGCGGCGTGCGAGCACGAGAAATTGCAGCCTTTCCCTATCGTGGACATCAATATGGGCTGTCCCGTACCCAAGATTTATAAAAACGGCGAGGGGAGCGCGCTGCTCGAAAACCCGATTTTGGCGGAAAATATCGTCAAGGAGTGCGTAAAGAGCGGCAAGATTATCACCGTGAAATTCCGTATCGGCATCAACGGCGATAACTTGATAACGGAAGAATTTGCGCGGCGTATGGAGGGGGCGGGCGCGAGCCTCATCACCATCCACGGCAGGACGAAGGACAAAATATACGCCGGCGACGTTAATTATAGAGAAATCGCCGCGGCAAAGCGCGCGGTGCAAATCCCCGTGATTGCCAACGGCGGTGTGTTCTCGGATACGGATAGCGTATGGCTGCTAGAGGAGACGGGCGCGGACGGCGTTATGGTGGCGCGCGCGGCATTGTTTGACCCGCAAATTTTTTGCGCTTTGACAAATACGCCGACGGAAAATCGGCTGGAAATGTTCCAAAAACAATTAAAATGGACGGGGCAGGTATGCGACGAACGCTTTACGACGGTGTTTATGCGGAAGATGGCGGCGTTTTACGTAAAGGGCACGCGCGGCGCGGCAGCGTATAAAGAACGGCTGTTCCAAGCGCAGTCCCCCGACGAGATTTTGGCGATTGCCCAAGAGATATGGGGCTGAAAAAGACTGCAAAGGGCGATGCAAAAAGCGATATAAAATGATAAAAGGACAATATAAAAAGCACTCTCGAAAGAGTGCTTTTTTCATTACGTATTTTAATTTGAGGCAAAAATCGCTTTGCCTAAACCAACTAAATCACGAAAAATTATTCGTGTACGTACACGAGCGCGCCGCCGTTCAAACGCGAGCGTTCCGCGCAGATACCCATAAGATGGCTCTCCACGGACGCTTCCAGCGAGGTCGCCGCCGAGCTGTCGCCGGAAAGGACGTCATACAGCTTGTTCACGAGCCCTGCGTCGCCGCCGCCGTGGCCGTAGCCTTTTTCCAACAGTTCGGCAAGACTGATTTCTTCTCGGGGTTGCCCGAATTTATGTAAATAGATTTTATTTTCCGCCTCTTCCAAAACCAGCTCGCCCAGCGTGCCGTGGAAGTGGATACGTCTGCCACCGATTGCCGTAAACGCCGTCATAGTAAGTGTTGCTTTCACGCCGTTTTCAAAGGTCATTTGTGTTAATTGATGGTCGACAACGTCATTGTCGCAGTGATATACGCATCTGCCATAATCGCCCTCACGGAGCGCCTTTTCCAGCTTTTTCTGCGTTAAGGGCGCGTTGACGACGATATTCCAAGGCCAACAATCCTCAGGCTTGTCCACGAGCCAACCGTCAATATATTGTTTTTTCGCGCTGTACGCACACTCGTCTTTCAAAGGACAGTCCATACAACGTTTCGCCGCGTTTTTGGGCGCGTTTTCGCTCTTGAAATACACCAAATCGCCAACAGAGGAGATGCTCTTGCATTTCGACTGCGCGTAGAATTGCAACAAATCAAGGTCGTGACAGCACTTTGCGAGAATCATAGGCGCGGCAATTTCGCGATTGCGCCAATTCCCACGCACGTAGCTGTGCGCTTGGTGCGAAAATCCCACTCTTTCCAGCGCGTTGATAGCCACGAGCCGACCGATAGCGCCACTATGCAACAGCTCCGCCGCTTTCAAAAAAGCAGGGGCGTAGCGCAGAACGTGACAAACGAGCGCTTTCGTACCCGCCTTTTTCTGCGCGTCCAGCAGTTGTTTGCACTCTTCCTCGTTTTCGGTGAGAGGTTTTTCCACCATAAGGTTGTAGCCGAGCGCAAAACCTTTCAATGCGTGTTTTACGTGGCAGGTGTCGGGCGTTGCAATCAGCAACAAATCCGCGCGCTTTTGCGTGAAAAATTCTTCTTCCGTCGTAAAACAATCTTCTTGGGGAACGTTGAAATTTTTGCTGAACCTTTCAATGCGTTCGGGACGGATATCGCAAAGGGACACGATTTTATAACGGTCGGCGGCGTTATGTATCAGCCAACCGTACGCGTCCGCGCCTCTGCCGCCCAGCCCGATAATCGCAACGGTAAAAATTTTCTTTTCCATCTTTTTCTCCTTAAAATCGTAAATTTAATAGAAAATTTTATAAAAACCTTAATGAAAATCGCTCCAAAAGGAACGTTTGACGGCTTTATTATAAGTGAAAAACGACACTTCGTCCAACCAAAAACGGACAGATATATGTCAAAAGTTGAGATTTATTTATTGCGAGGGGATTTTCCGTATTCCTTTTTATAGGCGCGGTAAAAGGTGTTGGGGCTGTCAAAACCGCAATCGTAGGCGATTTCAAGCACGGAAACGTCGGCGTTCTTTTTCAATCGCAGGTGCGCCTGCCGCGCCCGTTGACGGTTGACGTAGCTGTTCCAATGCTCGCCTATCTGGCGGTGCAGCAGCCGAGAAAGATGCTCGCGCGAGTACCCGAACACTTTGGCTAATGCAGACAACGAAACGTCCTCGAAAAGATGTTTTTCGGCGTAAAGCAAAACGTCGCTCACCAACGCGCTTTGGGTGTTTTGGTGGCGGGGTGCAAAGGGCGTGTTCTTGGCGATAAGCCCCAATAAAATTTCAATCGCGCCGCTGTAAATCGCGTACCTGCCTGCCTCGTTTTGCGTATTTTCCTTGCAAAGCGCGTATAAAGCTTCCAGCTCTTGAAATCGCTCGAAACGGAAAAACCGCGGTGGAGTTTTGTTGCCAAACGCGGAAAAAATCGGCTCGAAATACTCCTTTGCGCCAAGGAGCACGAAACACCGATCGTGGGAGAGCGGGGATAGGGAATGTACGGAAAAGCTGTCGCAAAAACAGGCGTCGCCTGCGCGCAGGGTGCGTTTTTCGCCGTCCACGATGACGTTGATTTCGCCCTCTTTTACAAAATGCAGCTCGATAGCGCTGTGGAAATGCGGTGTCGTTTCCACCTTATCGCGCAGATGAAAATAAAAATAATCCTTGCCCTCGGCAGGCAGTTCGTAAAAACTCATACGGTTCACCTCGCTTTTAGTATAGCACGGATAAAAAAAGATGTCAATAATTGATAAAAAGAAAAAGTGAAAAAGGATAAAAACAAGCCTACGCCAAGACCAAAGAAAATAAAAAAGCGAAAAGAAAAAGTCGGCGTTTTGTTTTTTAGGGATAAAACACGCGATTTTTTTGCGTGCGTATTATCACTCGGCGGAGCGTAAATATCGCTAATAAGGGCAAAAAGAGAGGCTGATTTTAAAGATTTTTATAAAAAGTGTGGATAAAAAAGGAAAAGATTGAAAAAATTTTCGTCAAACGCTGTACTTTTCTATTTTTTTATGGTATAATAATGTGGATAAGTGGTTTTCCCTTTTTATAAAAAAGGGAAGTGCGAAAAAATCAGGAGGCAAGACAACATGGCGGAAAGAGTAGAAGCGGAATACGGCGCCGAGCAAATACAGGTGCTTGACGGGCTGGAACACATCAGAAAACGTCCGGGTATGTATATTTCTTCCACCGACGCAAAGGGGCTGCATCACCTCGTACACGAGGTTGTGGACAACTCCATTGACGAAGCGTTGGCGGGGTATTGTACGCACATTGAGGTAACGATTAACGACGACGGCAGCTGTACGGTGCAGGACAACGGGCGCGGTATCCCTACGGATATTCATCCAAAAGAGGGGATTTCGACGTTGGAGGTCGTTTTCACCAAGGTAAACGCAGGCGGTAAGTTTGGCGGCGATTCGGGGTACAAGGTATCCAGCGGCTTGCACGGCGTCGGCGTAAAGGCGGTGAACGCCCTTTCCGAGTGGTTGGAGGCGGAGGTTCGTCACGAGGGTAAGATTTTTAAACAAATCTACAACCGCGGTGTGCCTCAGCGCGACGTGCAGGTGATTGGCGAATCGGACGAAATGGGTACGAAAGTAACCTTCCTGCCCGACGCGGATATTTTTGAAACAACTATCTTTAATTACGATACGCTCAAAGGCCGTTTGCGCGAGCTGGCGTATTTGAATAAAGGTTTGCGTATCACCCTCGAGGATACGAGAAAAGGGCAAGAACAAAAGGATTCGTTCTGCTACGAGGGGGGTATTTGTTCGTTCGTTGAAGAGCTGAACAAGAACCGTGAAGAAGTGTTGTTCCCTGCGCCCGTCTATTTTGAAGAACAGGACGGCGATACGGTGTGCGAAGTGGCGATTCAGTATAACGAATCGTATAACGAAGTCATTTACAGCTACGCGAACAATGTCAACACGATTGACGGCGGTACGCACGTAGAGGGCTTGAAAATGGCGCTCACCAAGGTCATCAACGACGCGGGTAAAAAGCTGAATATATTAAAAGAAAGCGATAAATTGACGGGTGAGGACGTGCGTGAGGGTATCACGGCAGTCGTATCCGTAAAGCTCGTCAACGCGCAGTTTGAATCGCAGACGAAGGACAAGCTGAACAACAGCACGATTCGTACGTTCGTCAACAAATGCGTTTCCGAGCATATGGCGACGTTCTTGGAAGAGAACCCCAGCGTAACGAAAGACCTCGTTCTGCGTTGTATCACGGCGCAAAAGGCGCGTGACGCGGCAAGAAGCGCGAGAGAACTGACGAGAAGAAAGGGCGTTTTGGGCAGCACGACGTTGCCTGGTAAGCTCGCCGATTGTTCGGACAAGCGTAGCGAACTTTGCGAAATTTATATCGTAGAGGGGGACTCGGCAGGCGGTACGGCAAAGCAGGGGCGTGATAGACGTTTCCAGGCGATATTGCCCTTGCGCGGTAAGATTTTGAACGTAGAAAAGGTACGTTTAAACCGCGTACTCGAAAACGAAGAAATCAAATCCATGATTACGGCGTTCGGCTGTGGTATTTTGGACGATTTCGACGAGAGCAAGCTCAGATACGACAGAATTATATCCATGACCGATGCCGACGTAGACGGCGCGCATATTCGTATTTTGTTGTATACGTTCTTGTTCCGTTATATGCGTCCTTTGATTGAACACGGACACGTATACGCAGCGAAGCCGCCCCTTTATAAGGCGAGCCTGAAAGGGAACGTCGATTATCTGTATTCGGAAGAAGAAAAGCTGGAATACGATAGAAACGCGACGGGTAAAGTGGAATATCAGAGATATAAAGGTCTTGGTGAAATGAGTACGGAACAGCTGTGGGATACGACGATGAACCCCGCAACGCGTACCTTAATCCGCGTGACCATGCAGGACGCGGCGGAAGCTGACCAGATGTTTACGATGCTGATGGGTGAAAATCCCGAGCTGAGAAGAAAGTTTATCGAAGAGAACGCGTCGCTCGTGACCGACCTCGACGTATAAGGAGATAAAGCGAATTGCCCAAAGGGCGTGAACTGCAATCGTATTTGCGTGAATTGCGTTTTTCAAACGCGTGAATTGCAAGGCTGTGCCTTGCGGTATGAAAATATTACGACGACGGCAGCAACGCTGCCATTTACGAAAACAAAGTTTTCAATTCGCGGAGCGGTAGCGAGAATCCACGAAAGCAAAGCTTTCAATTCATTCGACTGATAAGGAGATAATCATGGCTAAAAAAGAAACCAGCCCGGAATTAACCGAGGAATTTAAACAAACGCTAGCGATGACGAAAATGCTCGACATCGAGGTCGACGACGAGCTGAAACGTTCGTTTATCGCCTATGCAATGGCGGTAAATAAATCGAGAGCAATCCCTGACGTGCGCGACGGTTTGAAACCCGTACACAGACGTATTCTGTATTCTATGCACGAAATGGGGCTTTACAACGATAAGGCAACGAGAAAGTGCGCCCGTATCGTCGGGGACTGTATGGGTAAATATCACCCCCACGGCGACAGCTCTGTGTACGACGCCCTCGTGCGTTTGGCGCAAGACTTTACTATCAATTTCCCGCTCGTGTACGGCCACGGGAACTTCGGTTCGGTGGACGGCGACAGTGCGGCGGCTATGCGTTACACCGAAGCAAAGCTCACCAAGCTGGCGGCGGAAATGCTGAAAGACCTCGACAAGGAAACGGTCGATTTTATTCCAAACTTCGACGGCAGTGAAGAAGAACCTACCGTATTGCCCGCAAGATATCCAAACCTGTTGGTAAACGGCGCGGACGGTATTGCCGTGGGTATGGCGACGAATATTCCTCCGCATAATTTGGCGGAAGTAATCGACGGTACAATCGCAATGATTGACAATCCCGATATCACGGTGGACGAGCTGATGGAATATATCCCCGCGCCCGACTTCCCTACGGGCGGCTTGATTATGGGCAGAAGCGGCATCAAAAACGCTTACCGCACCGGTCAGGGGCGTATCGTTATTCGTTCCAAAGCGGAAATCGAGGAATACGGCACGGGTGGCAACACCCGTTCGCGTATCGTCGTAACGGAAATTCCCTATCAGGTGAACAAAGCGCAGTTGATTAAGACGATTGCGGATATGGTAAACGACAAGCGTATTGAAGGCATTTCGGATATTCGCGACGAATCGGGCAGAGACGGTATGCGTATCGTTATCGAGGTGAAGAAAGACGCGAACGCGCAGGTCGTTTTGAATACGCTGTATAAAAAGACGAAGCTGCAATCCTCGGACGGTATTATTCTGTTGGCGCTCGTGGAAAACGGCACCGAACCGAAAACGCTGAATTTGCGCGAAATTCTGTATTATTACCTTGAACATCAAAAGGAAGTCATCACCAGACGTACGAGATTTGATTTGGCAAAGACGGAAGAACGCGCGCACATTATCGCAGGGCTTGTGTTGGCGCTCGCGAACGTGGACGAAGTGATTCGTATCATCAAGGCGTCGGCGGATAAGAACGAGGCTATCGTGGGCTTGACTTCGGCGTTCGAGCTGGACGAAAAGCAGGCGAACGCGATTTTGGAAATGCGTTTGCAGAGATTGACTTCGTTGGAAGTGGAAAAGCTGAAGGAAGAGCTGGATTCGTTGTTGAAAACGATTGCCGACCTCAAAGATATTTTGGCGAACGAATATCGCGTAATGGATATTATCCGCGCCGACCTCACCGAAATCAAGACGAAGTATCCTTCGCCGAGAAAATCGGAAATTTCCGTGGACTACGGCAATATCGACGACGAGGATTTGATCGACCGCGAGGATATCGTTATCACCATCACGCACGGTGGGTATATCAAGCGTTTGCCTGTGGACGAATACAAGGCGCAGGGCAGAGGCGGCAAGGGTATCACCGCGCACAGACCGAAAGACGAAGACTACGTGGAAAAGATGTTCGTTTGCTGCACGCACGATCCTATCTTGCTGTTCTCGTCGCTGGGTAAGGTGTACTCGATTAAGGGCTATGAAATCCCCGAGGCAAACCGCACGGCGCGCGGCAGAGCTATCGTCAATATCGTACAGCTCGATCCCGGTGAAAAGATTGAAACGGTATTGCCCGTTTTGGAAAACGGCACGGGTTATCTCGTAATGGCTACCGAAAAGGGCTTGATTAAGAAGACGCACACCGACGAATTTAAGCGTATTCCTAAAAACGGTAAGATTGCAATCAAATTGCAGGAAGAAGACCGCTTGATTGCCGTACGCTTTACGACGGGTGAGGACGAAGTGCTGATTGCTTCGCGTGGCGGTAAGTGTATCCGTTTTGCGGAAACGGACGTACGTCCTACGGGCAGAGGCACGCAGGGTGTCCGCGCGATTGCGCTGGGCAAAGACGATATCGTTGTGGATATGCTGATTATCGATCCCGCGTTCGATTTGTTCACGCTGACGTCGCTGGGCTATGGTAAGCGTTCGAAGATTGACGATTATCGTTTGCAGAGCCGTGGCGGTAAGGGTATCAAGGCAGGCGTGTTCAACGAAAAGACGGGACATCTCGTCAACCTCAAGCCTGTCACCGACGAAAACGATATTATGATTATCACGACGGGCGGCACGATTATCCGTATGCACGCAGACACGATTAGCTGTATCGGCAGAAGTACGCGCGGCGTACGCGTTATGAACGTAAAGGGCAGTGAAGTGGCGACGGTGGACATCACCGAACGCGACGACGAGGCGGAAACGCAAGCGCCCGAGGAAACGGCGGCGGACCTTAGCCCCGAAGATTTGGCAGAGGGCGTAGACGATACGGAAGAATTGGACGAAACGGTGGTTTTGGACGACGAACCCGTTGAGGAAACGGACGAAACCTCGGAAGACTAAGTTGTATCATAAAAACCCGTTTACAAGCGTGGCTTGCAGACGGGTTTTTTAGTGAAGTTTTTCGCCGTGAGCGAAAAGATGCGGTTGTTATTTTTATAGGGCGGCTGTGATTTATACGAGATTGCCGCGCTCGTTACACTCGCTCGCAATGACAAAAAAGGCACATTTTTTGAGTGGTGTAATGACGGTCAAATTTTCAAAATGGACGGGGCAGGTACGCGTTGAACGAAAAAACACGGCTAAAATAGCCGTGTTTTTTATAACGTTGTTTTTTATCACTCGTCAACGGGATTCATCATATCAAAGAACCGTATCAAGAAACCCGAAACGGGGAAGCTTGCTTGCACGATAATAATGATGAGCAATAGCTGTGACAAGATGAGCTTGATATCGCTCCAACCCGTAAATACGATATCGCCAAGATAGGGCACGGAAATTACGAGAATACACAGCGACGTGACGAATACGAACAAGATAACGCGCACGACGTTGAAAGGCTGACAAATACGATACAGCATAACCAGCCCCGTGAACGTGAGCGCAATCATCATCAGCGCGTTATACGCAGGCGTATCCGCGCCGTTTGCGTCGACAAACCCGAAATCGTCGGCAAGGGAGGTTTTGTGTACGACGTATAGCGTCATAATCCCCACAGCCATCGTCAATGCGCCGGGTATGGCGCGGCTGAGGACGTAGGGGATAAATTTGCCCTTGACGCGGTTGGTATTCGGCTGCAAGGACAGCACGAACGAGGGGATTGCACTGACGAACATTTCAAACATCATCATATTGTTCGTTTTGAAGAAATATTCGCTGCCC
This sequence comes from Clostridia bacterium, assembly GCA_017507005.1. Taxonomy (GTDB): domain Bacteria; phylum Bacillota; class Clostridia; order Christensenellales; family Borkfalkiaceae; genus Scatosoma. The sequence goes on from JAFWBT010000013.1 coordinate 20,518, forward strand.
AAAAGAATACAAACGGTGGAAAGGATTAGCGTCAGCAGCGATTTCATAATATACAGCGCGGACGAATCCTTGATGTTGTTGATAACTCGTCTGCCTTCGTTTACAATCTTGGGCATAGACGAGAAATTGTTGTCTTGCAAAACGAGGTTGGACACGTTACGCGCCGCCTCGCTGCCCGAGGCTACGGATACGGCGCAGTCTGCCTCTTTCATAGCGAGGATATCGTTGACACCGTCGCCTGTCATGGCTACCGTGTTGCCCGCTTTTTTAATCGAGCGGATAAGAATAGCCTTTTGTTCGGGGGTTACGCGCCCAAACACCGTGTACTGATTTGCCGCGTTTTCCACTTCTATCCTCGACAAACCTTCCAAGGAAATGAATTGCGAGGCGTTTTTAATGCCCGCTCGGCGTGCCACTTCGGATACGGTGACGGGGTTGTCGCCCGAGATAACTTTTACTTCTACTTCGTTTTCTCTAAACCATTTAATCGTTTCGATAGCGTCGGGACGGATATTGTCCGCCAACGTGACGATAGCGATTGCCTTTGCGCCCGAGGGGACTTTGTCGCCCTGAATTTGACCTGTCGCGTGGGCTATCACTAGCACTCGAAGCCCCATTTGCGCGTACTGTTTTACGATTTTGTCGATACGCACGGGCATGGGTTTTAACACGAATTCGGGCGCGCCCATTATAAACGTACCTTCGCTCTCAAAAGTGACGGCGGAGAGCTTTCTTGCCGACGAGAAGGGGAGCGTTTTGATGGGCTGTAACACCGTGGAGTGTCCAAAACGTTCGTAGAGCGCGATGGACGTTTGGTTGTTGTCGCTAAGGGAGGAGAGCATCGAGCCGATAATGTCTTCCACGGGGTATTCCGTGGGGTTGTTCAACAGGATACAGTCGCTCACTTTCATTCTGCCGTCGGTGATCGTGCCCGTTTTATCGAGGCAGAGTACGTTGACGCGCGCCAGCATTTCCAAGGAGTACATATCTTGCACCAAGGTGTTGTATTTCGCCATACGCACCATACCGACGGAGAGCGCCACCGTGGTGAGAAGGATAAGCCCCGACGGGATCATACCGATAATAACGGACACCGTTTTTTCAATCGTTTCGTTGAGGTCGCCTGCTAATAATTTATCCCACATATTGCCTGCGCCTGCGCCCAAATTTTTATAGTTGGTGAGGAACATCAGTATGGCAATGGGCACGATAAGAATACCGATTACCTTGATGAACAGGCTGATGGAGTTCATAATTTCGGAGTTCGGGCGTTTGTATTTTTTCGCTCTTGCGGTGAGTTTGCTTATATACGTTGCCGCGCCGATTTTATCTACGCGCACCGCGATACGGCCGCTGGCGATAAACGAGCCTGCATATAAAAGGTCGCCGTCCTCTTTTTTGATGGGTACGGATTCACCTGTGAGCAGGGATTCGTTGACTTCCGCCGTGCCTTCCACCGCAACGCAGTCGGCAGGGACTTGTTGACCTGCGGACAGCAGTACGATATCGTCGAGAACGATTTGGTCGACGGGAATTTCTTGCCGTCTGCCGTCGCGCACGACGTTCGCTATCGGGGAAGAAAGGATAGACAGCTTTTCAATCTTTAACTTCGCGCGGATTTCCTGCACGATACCGATGGCGATATTGCAAAGGAAGATAGGCACGAATAAAAACTGCGTGGGCGCGGCTTGCGCAATGAGCAGGGCGAGCGCGGCGATAAGACAGAGCAGGTTGAAGAACGTGCAGATATTACCGATAAAAATACTGCGATAGGTTTTCGAGTATTTCGGCGCGCTGACGTTGACGTAGCCCTTTTCCATACGCTCGGTTACTTGTTTGGTGGACAAGCCCTCGTTGGCGCGCGCGTTCAGCCGTTTTAGATTGGGCAGTGGCGCAGGCGGCTCGTCCAGTTTTTCTTTTTTAGAGAACAGCGAGGCGATAATGCCTTTTTGTTCTTCTTCCTCGGGGAGCGCTTCTTCCGAAAGCTGCATAAATTCCGTTTCGGGAAGCGCGGAGGAGGGTTTCTTTTCTTTTTGATCCATAACGTTTTTTTACTCCGTAAAAAAATTTTGGTGTTTTCATTATAGCACACGAGGCGAGGAAATACAAGTTTTTTGCGGAAATTTTATAAGAAAATGGCGTGGAGAGTTTTTATTTAATTGCTTTTGTGTGGGAAAAGTTGTATAATAGGGAAAACAAAGAAAACAGCAGACAAAAAACATGGAGGCTATTTACCATGATCGATATCAATTTAATCCGTACGAATCCAGAGCTTGTAAAAGAGAATATCCGTAAAAAGTTTCAAGACCACAAGCTGCCGCTCGTGGACGAAGCGCTGGAATTAGACGCAAAACGCCGCGCGCTGATTGCAGAGGGCGACGCGTTGCGTTCGGCTCGTAACACCCTTTCCAAGCAGGTAGGTATGCTGATGAAAGAGGGTAAAAAGGACGAAGCGGAAGCGGTGAAGGCGCAGGTGAAGGCTGACGCCGACCGTTTGCTTGCCATTGAAAAAGAGAGCGAGGACGTTGAGGCGGCGCTGAAAAAAGCTATGATGGCGATTCCTAACATTATCGCTGACGACGTGCCTATCGGCAAGAACGACGAGGAGAACGTGGAATTGCAGCGTTTTGGCGAAGCGACCGTTCCTGAATTTGAAGTGCCGTATCATTTGGATATTTTGGAAAAGCTCGACGGGATTGACGTGGATTCCGCGCGCCGTACCTCGGGACAGGGCTTCTACTATCTCACGGGCGACATCGCGCGTTTGCATTCCGCCGTACTCACGTATGCTCGTGATTTCATGATTGACAAAGGCTTTACGTACGTAATTCCGCCGTATATGATTCACGGCGACGTCGTTTCGGGCGTAATGAGCTTTGACGAAATGGAAAATATGATGTATAAAATCGAGGGCGAGGACTTGTATTTGATTGGTACGAGCGAACATTCTATGATCGGCCGCTTTATGGGGCAGATTATCGACGGCAAAAAGCTGCCTTTGACGCTCACCAGCTATTCCCCTTGTTTCCGTAAGGAAAAGGGCGCGCACGGTATTGAAGAACGCGGTATTTATCGTATTCACCAGTTTGAAAAGCAGGAAATGATTGTCGTTTGCAAGCCCGAAGAAAGCAACGAGTGGTATGAAAAGCTGTGGAGCTATACCGTGGAATTATTCCGTTCGATGGATATTCCCGTAAGACAGCTGGGCTGCTGCTCGGGCGACCTTGCCGACCTTAAATATAAGAGCTGTGACGTAGAGGCGTGGAGCCCTCGTCAGAAGAAATATTTTGAAGTTGGCTCGTGCTCGAACTTGACGGACGCGCAGGCGCGCCGCTTGTCTATCCGTTATAAGGACGACGACGGCAAAACCAAGCTCGCGCACACCTTGAACAACACCGTTGTTGCGCCCCCTCGTATGCTGATTGCGTTCATTGAAAACCATTTGCAGGCGGACGGCAGCGTGACGATTCCTGCGGTGTTGCAGCCGTATATGGGCGGTAAGAGGGTAATCACGCCGAAAAACTAAGCGTATCAAGGCGTAAAAGACGCATATAAAACGTCTGTGTAACCGCGCGGATAAAAATGCGGCGTGCGAACGACATTGAGTATGTGTAAAAAGCGAAACGGGCATACCGTGTACGCGATGAACTGAAAAATATTCCCCTAAGGAAGTTGCCTTGGGGGAAGTTTTTATGTCGTGAGAGGATTGGAAAATATCGCCAAGACGATAGGCAAAAAAAGGAAAAAAGCCTTGCCTTTTAGTAGGGGATATGCTATAATAAATAGGTAAAATAAGAAGGACAACGAAAGAAATGAAATATCTGTTTTTCGATATAGAGTGTTCGGTGGTATCGAAGAACGCGGCGAAGATATGCGCGTTCGGGTATTGCCTGACCGACGAACAATTTCATATTTTGGAAAAGGAAGATATTCTCATCAATCCGCAGGGCAGCTTTCACCTTACCGACCGCAAAGGTACACAAGGGCTGGTGTTGCCCTATAAATACGCCGATTTTAAGAAATATCCCACTTTCGTGGAGAAGGCGGACAAGATATACGGGTTGCTGCAAGATAGCGATACGCTCGTGATTGGCCACGCGACGATGAACGACGTGAAATATCTCAATTTGGAGAGTAAACGCTTTGCCCTGCCCTCGTTTTCGTTCGCTTTTGCGGACACGCAGTTTTTATATATGAACCGCATTGGAGAGTTTTCTAGGCAATTTGGCTTGGGCGCGATTGCGGAGGAGTTGGGCGTGGAGTTCGTGGCGCACCGCGCGGTGGACGACGCGTACGCGACGATGAAAACGGCGGAGGCGATGTGCAAGGCGGAGGGCGGCGCGACGTTGCCACAGCTCATTGAAAAATACGAGATTACGTTGGGGCGTATTGAAAATTACGAAATAGAACAAACGACCTCGACGGCGTACGTTGCCTATAAAAAGGAACAAGAACGCAAAAAGGAAGAACGCGAAAAGCGGAAGGTGGAATTCCATAATTTTGCCGATAAAGCCAAGCGGAAACGCGCAAAAGAGGGGCTGTTGAAAGGCAAAACCATTTGTTTTTCGCACCCTGTCGAGCAGGAAACGGAGCGGGCAAAACGGCTGCTCTTGGCGGCGTTTGGCGAGGGCGCCTACCTCACCTATCGCGCGGAGGAGTGCGACGTGTACGTTTGCTTGGAGGGAGAGAGCGGTCCGCGTTTGAAATCGGCACAAAATCGGGCGCGTATTTTGACGACGGAAGAATTTTCTGCGTATTTGGGTATTGAGGACTAAATTTTAGCGCAAAAGGAGATCGCAATGACGAATTTGCCTGCGGCGTTTATAGAAAAAATGAAAAAACAGCTTCCTGAAAACGAGTGGGAGGCTTTTTTTGCCGTATATGAAAAAAAGCCCTTTAAGGGGGTGCGAATTAACCCGTTGAAGGGGGGCAGGTATGCGTTGAGCGCGTTATTGCCCTTTTTAGGCGAACGTGTTGTGTGGGAAGAAAACGGGTATTATACGGCGGAAGAAAAGCTCGGTTCGTCGCCGTTCCACGCGGCAGGGCTGTTCTATTCGCAAGAGCCGTCGGCAATGTGCGCCGCGCCATTATTAGAGGCGAAAGAGGGGGAGAGGATACTCGACCTTTGCTCTGCGCCCGGGGGCAAGGGCACACAGCTGGCTTGTCAAATGAACGGCAAGGGCATAATCGTCTTGAACGAGCCGGTGTTTGCGCGCGCGAAGATATTGTCGCAAAACGTAGAGCGTTTGGGGATAAAGAACGCCGTGGTGACGAGTGAGTTGCCCGAAGCGTTGTCGGCGCGCTTTGGCGGATATTTTGATAAAATCCTCGTGGATGCGCCCTGCTCGGGCGAGGGTATGTTCCGTAAAAATGCCGAGGAGGCTTTGACGGAGTGGAGTGAAGAAAACGTGGCGCTGTGCGCCGAACGGCAGAAATATATACTGCACGAAGCGACGAAAATGTTGCGTGTGGGCGGCAGGCTGGTGTATTCCACCTGCACCTTTGCGGAGGAGGAAGACGAGGGGCAGGTATGCGATTACCTTAAAAATCATCCGCAAATGCGCCTGATAAAGCAGGAAAAATTGTATCCGCATAAGGTGGACGGCGAGGGGCATTTTGCGGCGCTGTTTGAAAAGGTGGAGCGAGATAGCGAGTGGGATACGCGGCTGAAAGAGATAAAGCCGTGGTGCAGCCGTGACGCGGAAAAGGCGTATCGGGATTTTGAAAAAACCGTATTCAAGGAGAAGTTTGCCTATCGTTTGCACGAGGTAAACGGTATGCTGTACGAATTACCGCGTGAGGTATTCGATTGGAAAGGCGTGCAGGTACTGCGTGTGGGCGTGCGGCTTGGCGAAGTGAAAAACGGCAGATTGGAGCCGTCCCATTCTTTGGCATTGTGCGCGCGAAAGGAAGATTGTGTGAACGTTGTCGATCTTACGACAGAGGACGCGCGGTTGGAAAAATATTTGCGCGGCGAGGTGATAGAGGACGCGACGGTGAGGAACGGTTGGTGCGTTGTTTGCGTACACGGGTACCCCGTAGGCTGGGGAAAAGCGGTAAACGGCGTGGTGAAAAATCATCTGCCTAAGGGTTTAAGAAAGAATTAAAAAGCAAAATAAAAGGAACAAAACGGCGGAGCTAGTGACAGCCTCGCCGTTTTTTATTTGCAGAAAGATAGGTGAATAACCGTGCCACATAATAAGTAGGATGGGTGGATAATCGCGCGCGATAATATATAAGGAAAGGATAAAGAAAGGGGAATAAGGACAAAGAAAAACCGCCGTGGATACATCCACGGCGGATAATTTCTATTCAGTCGCCCTTAGTTTTTCTTTTCCTTTTTGGACTTCTGCGCTGCAACTGCTGCATCAGCAGCTTTCTTTTTGTTGGACTTTTTAACAGCGTTTCTGATAATCAAGCTAGCCACAGCAATCAAGAGCACTGCTGCAAGAGCAATCGAGCTGCCGAGCAACCACCAGTTGGTTTCTTCGTGTGCGTGATCGTGTTCTTCTTCGTGGTCGTGATCGTCGTCTTCTTCAACGTCAGCCGTTGCCGTCTTATCGGAAAGACCGTAGTCTGCGAAAATCTGGTATTCCGTTTCGCTCTCATATTTGAGGTATGCGATACCGGAAACTTCTGCCGTTGCGTCGTAATCGTCATACGAATTGCCTACGCCGTTATTGTCGAGTTTTTCGTTATAACGAAGGTATTTCGCGCTGTCGTAGAAGGAGAATACGTTTTCAAAGTATGCGCTTTCTTCTACTTCGTCTTTCTTATCGTTGATAAGGTTTTCAAAAGACGTTGCGTCTACTGCGTCGGGGCTGTATGCGTCAACGATTACGTACGAGCCAGCCGCCATACCAACGTTTTCGCCGCCACGCGCGCCGTTCCACACTTCAAGACGATAGTTCTTTGCAACGTCGCCTACGTGGAGATAGAAGGTAACCGTAGCCCACTTGCCGTTCGTGTTGCCAACCTTGAAGGACAATTCCTTAGCCGCTTCTTCTGCATAACGAGCTTCAAGACCTTCCACCGCCGCAAAGTCGGTAACGGCAATCGTGCAAGCCTTATCCGCATAGTACTTGCCGTCTTTTGCGTAGAACGCGATACCGTCCTGACCTTCGTCGTTCCAATCGTTGCTGTCGTAGTCGTACGAAACGCCGCCGTCTGCAACGATAAGGTTGCCGTTGTCGTCCTTTTCATAGTTTGCAAGGTTTGCAAAGAAAGCGTTCTTGTCTACCTTGCTCGCGTGTTCCCAGTTGGGGTTGACCTGATAGAGGCCGTTAGACTGCAACTTGAACGCGATATTGTTCTGGTTGGAGTTTTCAGCGGGATCTTCTGCACAGACGTTACCGTTTGCATCGTACCAGTAGGATACCTTTCTGCCGATGGAGAGGATATCGGTGAGGGAATCACCGCTTCTATCCACGAGGTAAACGTAAGCCGTCGTGTTCGTCTTGATACGGAGAGATACCGTCTTATAATCGCTAGCGGTGGTGGACGTTTTCGCTACGAAGCCGTAGGATTTGTCTGCCGCCTTTTCATTATAAATAACAAGTGGCTGCGTCGTTTCGTTGCCGAAAGCTTCTTCCCAGTTGCTTGCGCCGAGTTTCGTGTAAAGGTCGCCGTAGTTGTCAGCGTATTCTTTATTGAAAAGACCTGCCGTTTCGAGGAGATATTCTTCCGTCGAACCGCCTTTCACGCCAACGTATGCGCTGTCGCTGTATACGCCGCGATAGTTCTTAGGATCTGCATAGCCCTGTTCGATAGCGTCGGAAGGAACGGATGCAGGGGAGTCGAAACCGCTGTCGCCTGCTGCGTTGTCCGTGTCGCCCGTCAAGGATACGACTTTGGTATACGTGCCGCTCGTTGCGCTGGAATATTCTTCTTCGCTGAGTTCTTTGCTCTCAAAGCCTGCGAACGCTGCGAAACCTTCGTAATAGTTTGCCGTCGTCGTGCCAACTACCGTCGTAGAACCGTAGTGGAAGGACAACGTGAACGTCTTGCCCGATTCCGTTTCGTTTGCTACGAAGAAGAAGCACTGCTGCCAACCGTCGTAGAAATCTTTATCGTCAGCAATCTCTACGGGAGAAATCGTCGTCGTGTCGAGAGAGGAGATAGCCGTAGTGTTGTTGCCGTCGTGCAATACGATGCTCGCGCCGGTGAAACCGTTGAGAGCGGAGGTCTTCACGAAGAAGGAAACAACTTGGTATTCGTCTGCCGCCAAATCGAACGTGTAGCTAGACGTTGCCGTATAAGCCGCTTTGCCAGCGCTCATCAACATAAGGATTTTTTCGTTCTTGCCGTTTGCCTTTAAGAAATCTTCTTCTTCGTCAAAGTTTGCAGGATCGAAATAATCGTTATAAACGTTGGAAAGGTAGGTGCTGTTTTGGTTGAGCATAGACGCTGCGTTAGGCAATACCTTTACGATATCTTTGGACGTATCAAAGCCAAGGCCGTGGTATACGGCGATGCCTTTATTGTTCGTTGCTGCAGTGTACTGCGTGCCGTCCGTTGCCTTTTCCGTCGTTACGTCTACCTTGAACGTATCGATATAGCTGCTGCCCGAAGGAATTTCGTCGAACGCGCCGTAGAAATCGAGCGCGAACGCCTTCGTATCGTCTTCGTACGCGTTAATCACCTTTTCCTCAGCGGTGTTTTCAAAACCGTACGTATATTTAGAATCGATAGCCGACGTCTGTTCTGCGAAGGATTCCTGATTGATGATTTCGCACTGGATATCGTCGAAGAACGCATAGCCGTTTACGTATTCCATTCTATCCTGACCGCCGCTCTGACCAAGGCCGAGAACGATGGAGAAGGTCGTGTCTGCGTAAGCGGTTGCTTGCAGATAGAACGAATACTGCGTCCATTCGTCCGCCTGAATATTTTTCACTTCGAGGGGATCGAGGGATCTGCCGCCTACCGAGTGGGTGATGCGGATATACGCGCCGAGGTCAACAGCCTCCTGCACGCCGCCAGACGAAAGAGAGCATTCCAAATCGCTCGTCTTTACCCAAACGGAGAACTGCGCCGCCGTACCCGCCTTAACGGTGACGGTGGAGGAGGACGTGTATTTCTGTGCCGTACCCTGCGCCTTGTACGTATCCGTATCGTAAGCGTTGTGGATCATCAGCACGTTCGTATCGTCTTCTGCGCTACCTTCGTGTACGCCGGGGTTTTCACAGGTGGGAACGTCTTCGTTGTCGATATCGAAGGATTCGTAGAAATCTTTCAATTCTTTGGAAATCGTTTTACCGCTGTTCTTCTTTTTCCAAGCCGCGTAATAATCGAGCTTGTCCTTAGCGGTGAGCGTGCCGCTCTTGAATTTGTCTGCAGCCGCCGCTTTGTCTGCAACGAGCGCGTCAATCTCCTGCGTGGAGAGCGTGTTCGTCGTCAGGTCTTTCCAAGCGTCTTCACTCGTGTCGAGGATACCGCTCTTCGATTCGGAGAGCAGAGCGTCGCCCGTCGAAGTGGAGTTTCTCGAGTTCGACCAGCCCGTGGGGCTCGTTTCAATAGGGTTGTTGCCTTTGTCGTTGTTGAAGGTTTCAAAGCCGGCGTTTTTGATAAGGCCGGTGTCTTTCACGTCGTTCGACGTCGAGGAAGACGAGGAGGAAGAGGATGTTTCCGCCGTCGTACCCTTACAAGCAGCAAGGGACGCTACGGAAGACACCATCAATGCCGACAGGCAGAGAGCAAGAAATTTCTTGCGGTTGTTAATACTTTTCTTCATATAACCACCTTTGGTTTTTCTTTTTGTCTGTTTCTCTCGCAAAAATACGCTTGCGCGCACTCTACGATAACTATACCCTAATATTTTAATACAAATTGATATTCTTTGCAAGCGATTATGACGTAAAATAGAAGAAAAAGTTTGATAATTTTTAATTTTTTTACTTATAATATTGTATAAAAGGAAAAAAGGGCGTTTTTTGGAAGAAAAAAGCGGCGTTGGAGGGGGAAATGAACGGCGAAAAAAGCGGTGAAATGGGAAAAAACGTAAAATCGGTGGCGTGCGGCGGCGTGGTGGGTGCGGCGAATAGTCTTTTTGGCGGCGGTGGCGGTATGATAGCTGTGCCGCTGTTGATGCAGACGGGTTTGAGCGAAAAACGGGCGCACGCGACGGCGATTCTCGTCATCTTACCCGTGTCGCTATTCTCGTTTTTGTTTTATTGTTTTCGGGGTTTGTATCAGCCGTCGGTGTTGATTCCGACGTCTATCGGGGTGACGGCAGGCGGCGCGTTGGGAGCAAAATTGTTGCAAAAATTGCCCGTGCGGTCGGTGAATTTTTTGTTTGCGTTTTTGACGTTGGCGGCAGGCGTTTTTATGCTGTTTTTTCGATAAAGCATAGGGGCAGGTATGCGTTGAACGTGATTTTGAGGTGGTGGATATGTCGTTTTATTTATATTTGATTTTAGGTTTTTTAGGGGGGATTCCTGCCGGCATGGGTATGGGCGGCGGTACGGTGACGATTCCGCTGTTGACTTTGGTGGGCGGCGTGGAGCAAAAGATAGCGCAGAGCGCGAATTTGTTTGCGTTTTTGCCTATGAGCATCGGCGCGCTGAAAACGCACGCGGATAACGGACTATTGCAGGTGAAGGGTATCGGCTGGGTGATTGCGCCGGCGCTGTTATTATCGGCGTTGGGGGCTTTGGTGGCGGCAAAGCTGCCCTCGGAAACGCTAGGTAAGGCGTTCGGGGCGTTTTTAATCGGGCTGGCGTGTTTTGAATTTTACGGCGAAGCTAAGAAAAACAAGGCGTAAAGTGTTGAAATTTTGCCGCGAACGTGGTATACTATGAGTATAAAGAAAACGAGGACGGCGGCTATGAAAAAGTATGAATATATCCTGTTCGATTTAGACGGAACGCTGGTATATTCCCACCCGGGGATATTTGCAGGCATACGGCACGCTCTGCGTGAGATGGGCAGGGACGAGGGTATGGCGACGGAGGAGACGTTGCGTAAATGCGTCGGCCCGTCTTTGGTGTATTCGTTCACGCATTTTTTCGGTATGAACGAGGAGGACGCAAAGCAGGCGACAGCGATTTACCGCGCGCAATATTCCAAAACGGGACTGTATAAAAGTGCGCCCATAGAAGGGGCGAAAGAGGCACTGAAAGCCTTGAAAGAAAAGGGCTATGTCTTGGCGATGGCTACCTCAAAGCCGGGGGTGTTCGCGGAAAAAATTGCCGAATATTTTGATTTTGCGAAATATTTTACGGTGCTCGTAGGGTGCGGCTTGGACGGGAGCTTGCCGACGAAAGCGGACGTCATTGAAGAAGTGGTGCGGCGTTTGGGCGCGGAAAAGGAAAAATGCCTGATGGTGGGCGACCGCAAGCACGATGTCGAGGGCGCAAAAATCGCTGGCGTGGATTGCGTGCTGTTAAACGTGGGCTACGCCGAGGCGGGCGAGGCGGATTTGTGCCAACCTACCTACGAGTGGCAAGACTATGACGAGCTGCTTGCGAAATTAGGATAATAATAAAACTTCGGCGTTGATTAAGGCGTGGTGTTTCGACAAAACGAAATAAAAACGAAACAAAACGAAATAAAAACGAAAAACAGAGCGAAAACGGGGCGAACAGCGCCTCGTTTTTTATATACGAAACAGGGAATTTTGCGTAGGCGCGAGGGGGGATTTTTCGAGGGCTGATTTTGTAGGAATTCGTACGTTGGCGTATCGTTTTTTTACCTCGTGCATATATAGTGATTGACAATTCGTACAAAAAATCCCTCGGAATTTGTCCAAAATAAGAAAAAATAGACAAAAAGTCAAAAAATTTTTCAAAAGGGTATTTACAAATACGGTTTTATATGATAAACTATGGGAAAAATTTACTGTGGGACGGTTTGGCGGCGCGGTTAGGAAACCAAAAAAGAGAAGTGCGATTCGTCGTCCTTTCAAAAGAAGAAAAATACGAAGAATAGACACACCGCAAAAATAAGAAAAAATTAAGGAAATTTGCGGCGAGAGGTGAGGTAAGAACAGTGGAAAAATTAGGTATTATCGATTTGGGTTCGAACACGGCAAGGCTAGTAATCGTGGATATGTTCACGGACGGGCATTATATGGTCGTGGACGAGCTGAAAGAAAGCGTACGGCTCGGTCAAGATATGGATCGCGACGGCTTTTTAAAGCCCCAGCGTATCGCGGAGACCATCCGAACGCTGAAAATGTTTAAAAGACTGTGCGACGCAAAGGGCGTTGACAGAATTATAGCCGTGGGTACGGCGGCGGTAAGACGTGCGAAGAATCAGCGTTCGTTCTTGGACGAGATTCAGGTGAGCTGTAATATCACGATTCGCGTGCTGTCTGAAGAGGAAGAAGCGTTCCTCGTTTATCGCGGCGTTATCAATTCGATGGACGTGCCCAAGGGCTTGATTCTCGAAATCGGCGGCGGCAGCACAAAAATCATCTATTACAACAGAAGAAACGTGCTCAATTACGCGACGTTGCCTTTTGGCGCGGTGACGCTCACCGATTTGTTCGCGAGTGACGCAACGCCCGAAGAAGCGGCGGCGCACGTGGAAGAATTTTTCACCGAACAGCTGAAAAAGCTGCCTTGGTTGAGCGAAATCGATCCCGAAACGCAGATGATTGGCGTGGGCGGTTCGTTCCGTAATCTGTTTAAAATCAGCAAGCTCGTGCGGAAATATCCCATCGATATGGCGCACAACTATAAGATGACGACGGAAGATTTTACGGGCATTTACGATATGCTCAAAGCGCTCGACGTGGACAAACGTAAGAAAATTAAGGGTTTGTCGCCGGCGCGCGCGGATATTATGCCTGCGGCGATGGCGATTGTCAAATCTTTCGTTTCGTATATGCAGATTGAAAACTTTACCATCGGCGCGTGCGGTTTGCGTGAAGGGTTGATGGTGAATCAGGCGTTGCCGATTACGGTGGAAAAGCCGATTTCCGACGTTTTGACGTATTCGTTAGACCGTTTGATTAAATATCACGGCTGTGATCCTAAACATATCGAACACGTATTGTTGCTGTCCGTACAGCTGTTCAAGCAGCTGCGCGTGTTGCATAAATTCTCCCGTCAGTATCTCAAAGTGTTGAAGATAGCGGCGAGCCTGCACGATTGCGGTATGCAGGTGAAATATTACAACCACGCAAAGCATAGCTGGTATATGATTCTCAACGCGCCCATTTACGGCGCAACGCATAGAGAAATTGTGTTGGCGGCGTTCGTGGCTGGGTGCCATAACAGAGAGGATATCTCGCCTGTAGAATGGCAGAAATACAAAGACCTCTTGACGGAAGAGGATTTGGACGCTGTGAAAAAGCTGGGCGTTTTGTTGCGTATCGCCGAGAGCCTCGACCGTACCCATTGCGGTATGGTAACGGGCTTGAATTGCGACGTTTTGGGCGATTCCGTTATTATGAAAACGATTGTGTCGGGCGACGCGGCGTTGGAAATCCGTGACGCGAGCGCGGCAAACCCTGAATTTAAGCGTACCTTTAAGAAAAATCTCGAAATACTCTAAAAGAAAAGAGCCGCACCGCGTTGGTTCGTGCGGCTTTTCTTTTTATAACGAGGGGAATTTATAGCGAGGGAATATGGTTTACGGGAAAACGGAAAAATATATCTACGCGTACGACAACAAATCGGGCTTGACGCTGCGTTTTGAGGACGGGAAATGGCGTGTTTCGCCTACGGTGTACGCGGTGGTGGAGCACGACGTGGCAGGCTTTGAGGCTTTGGCGGCGGCAGAGGCGTTTGAATTAACGAACGGAGTGACGCCTGCGGAGACGTTGGAGCTACTGAGTAAGGTGTTAGACCCGAATATTTAAAGGCGCGATTTCATAGAAAAAGTATTTTTAAGAAGACGAAAATCGTCTTCGTGGTGATATGAAATGAAATGGATATTGGCGAGTGCGTCACCGCGGCGTAAAGAGCTGTTGGGCGAGGTGCTGGACGATTTTTTGATATTGCCGTCTACGGCGGAAGAGGTCGTGGAAGGCACGCCTACCCCTGCGGAGCTTGTACAAACGCTAGCAAAGCAAAAGGCGAGCGAGGTGGCGGCACGAAAAGAAGCGCAAGGCTACGCCGTGCTGGGCGCGGATACCGTTGTGGCGATAGGGGATAAAGTGCTGGGAAAACCCAAGGACGAGGCGGACGCTTTTCAAATGCTGTCTAAGCTGAGCGGTAGGACGCATGAGGTATATACGGGCGTTTGTATGCTGTATCCTAAAAAGGACGGAACGTTGGATGAGAAGGTGGCGGCGGCGTGCACGAAGGTACGGTTTTATACGCTGAATAAAGAACAGATTCTTGCCTATATTGCGACGGGTTCGCCGATGGATAAGGCGGGTGCGTACGGGATACAAGACGGCGGGCTTGTCGAGGGGATTGACGGTAGTTTTTCCAACGTCGTAGGCTTGCCGATTGAGCTTTGTAAAGAGATGCTGCAAAGCATTGCAAAGGAAGAAAAATAAAACTCAACGCGTACATGCTATACGGCAACAAAAATGCGATTCAACGCGTACATGCCCCACGCGTATTTAAAAATGAGGGGTACAGGTATTAGATGAAACATTGAAGAACCAAAGAGGTGCGATATGATAAAACTTGCGATTGATTTAGGATCGACCATGACGAAGATTTATCGGGCGGATACGAACAACGGCGTCGTATTGGCAGAGCCGTCTTGCGTCGCTGTGAGCGGTGAGGAAAAGACCGTAAAGGCGATTGGTAAAGACGCGAAAAATCTTATCGGGAAAACGGCGGAATTTACGAATATTCTTTATCCTATATACGAGGGCGAGATTGTCGATATGCGCCTTGCGGTGGTGATGCTGAAAGAGTTTTTGTCCCGTATCGGGGTGAAAACGGGAGCTCTTAAATGGGCGCATATTTTAATCAGCGTGCCTTGTGGGATTTCCGATCGCGCGCTGTCGGCGTATCGCACGCTTGCCGAGGAGTGCGGCTTGCGTAAGGTATGGTTTGTGGAACAGCCCTATCTTGCGGCACTTGGCGCAGGCGCGGTGTTCAGCGGCGATCCCGTGTTCTGTTTGGATATCGGCGGCGGCGTTTCTAATGCGGCGGTGGTATCGACGGAGGGTTTGATTGCAGGGCTGTCTATGAATATCGGCGGCAATAATATGGACGCGAATATCATATCCAAGGTATCGAACAACGACAAATTGCTGATAGGCACGTTGACGGCGGAGCGCATCAAGAACGAAATCGGTACGTTGGCGCCCGTTCCGCGCGGCGCGTACGTCGCAGAGGGGCGTTCGACGGAGAATTTTCAGCCTGCGTCGGTGTCCGTGCGGGCGGAGGATTTGACGGAATGTATCCGTGTCTACGTTAAAAAAGTGGTGGAATATGCAACGACGGTGTTGCAAAATTTACCTGCCGAGGTGTCGGCGGTGGTGAAACGCAACGGCGTGTATCTTTCGGGCGGTGTGATGAAAATTCCTTACGTAGCGCAATTTATCGGCGCACAGCTAGGGATGCGGTTTCGGGTGTATGAGGAGCCGCAATTCGCGACCGTACTCGGTGGGGGCGTGCTGTTACGGGATAAAGAAATGCTGCAACATTTTTCAAAGAAAACAGGAAATTGATTGAAAAAATATAAAGCCTTTCATTAAGTGAAGGGCTTTTTCATATAGTTTTTTACAAAACACGAAGGAGAAAGGTAATGCGAAAGATGAAGAGTAGGGTGATGGCGTGGTGTCTTGCGGCGGCGACGGGCGTTAGCGTCACGAGCGCGTCCGCGTGCAAAGACGACCACGTTCACGCTTGGTACGACGGCGTGTATATTGCGGCAACGTGTGAAAACGTTGGGATAAAGACCTATCAATGCGATTGCGGTAAGGTGCAAACGCGGGAATTAGAGGCACTAGGGCATGATTTGGTAGCGGTGGCGGCGCGTGCGCCGAGCTGTGAGGAAGTGGGTTGGGAAGAGTACTCGTATTGTATGCGCGAGGGCTGTTCCTATCTTTCGCGCGTGGAAATTTCTCCGACGGGACACGTATGGGAAACGGACGAAACGGCAGGAAAAAAGGTGTGCGTATCGTGCGACGCCGTTTTGCAAGAAAATGATGAAGGGCATACCCATGTATTTGATGAAGTGGCGGAAATCGTTATGGCGACGTGTAAAACGGAAGGGCAAATTCGGTATCTTTGCGACTGCGGAGAAGAAAAAATAGAGCCGCTCGCTATCACCGACCACGCGTGGAGCGATTGGGAAGAGGGTGAGGGCGGAAAACAGCGTTATTGCAAGCATTGCGGTGAAATACAAGTGGACGTGAGCGATTCGGGAGAGGAATTTTCCTCTGACGAGGAATCGTTTGAGGCCGAACCGTCCGTTTCGGAAATGGAAGAATATTCCAAAGAGGAAAGTTCGTCAAGGAGAGAGAGCTCGTCAAGACGGGAAAGCTCGTCTGAAATAGAGTCGGCTGAGGAGTTTTCGAGTGCGGATTTTGCGAGCAGTGAAGAAGAGAGTGGCGAAGAAAGTTCGGATGAAAATTTAGGTGAAAATTTGGAAGAAAATTCAGACGTAAATGCAGGCGAAAACAGCCTTGAAAGTGCGGAAGAGCATACCCATGTCTTTAACGAAGCGGAAAGAACGGAGGCGGATTGCTTGCAGGACGGCGAGGTGATTTATCGTTGTGAGTGCGGTGAGAGCCGCGAAGAGACGTTGCCTGCAACGGGGCATGCGTACGTGGACGGCGTGTGCGGTTGCGGCGCGATACAAGAGCCGACGGAAGAGGAATTTGGCGAGCTGAACGGGCTGACGTACGCATTGAGCGCGGACAGAGCCTATTATATATGCGCGGGGTTTGCGGCAGGCACGCGTGCGGCGGTGGTGATTGCGGACGAATATAACGGAAAACCCATTAAAGAGATTGCCGAGGGCGCTTTTATGGGTTGTTACGCGCTGTTTAGTGTGACGATTGGTAAAAACATCACGAAAATCGGCGATAATGCGTTCTCTCAATGTTATAATTTGGTAGAGGTTTGCAATTTATCCGTCAAGAAAATCAGCGTCGGCTCTTTTGACAACGGCGGCGTTGCGCTATATGCGAAAGCGGTGTATACGAGCAAAGCTTACACGAGCGGTATCGGGCGCGAGAACGGCTACGTCACGTATAGCAAGGGCGCTGAAAAGTGGCTGATTGGCTATGAGGGGACGTCGAAAAACCTCGTTTTGCCGACGGGGATTACGGCAATCAATCAAGAAGTGTTCAATCATTGTTCTGGGCTGCAATCGGTTGTTTTGCCGGATACGGTGCGCGCGATAGAGGCGGAATTTTTAGGGTGTCGTACGTTAAAGAGCGTAACGATTGGCCGTGGCGTAAAATCGATTGCGCGGAAAGCGTTTAGGGACGCGACGGCGTTGGAAACGCTGACGTTTGCCGTGAAAGAGGGCTGGAAAACGAGCAATGGCGTGGCTGTGCCTGCGGCGGAGTTGGCAAGCCCTGCCGATGCCGCGTCGTTGTTGCGTACGGGCGGTAGATACAGCGAGGACAAGCTGATACGAGAATAACAAACGAAAATAAACGAAAAATAAACGGCATACCGAGAAATTCGGCGTGCCGTTTTTATGTGGTTTTATATGTTTTTTGTGTGGTTTTAATCGTTTTGTCGAGCGTTATTCGACGTTGGGCAAGCCTGCAAGGCCTTTGGCGAGTTCTTCGTCCGTGGGCACGTAGTCGTTCATTTTTCCGTCGTGGAATTTTTCATACGCAACCATATCGAAATAGCCCGTACCCGTCAAGCCGAACAAAATCGTCTTTTCTTCGCCCGTTTCCTTGCATTTCATTGCCTCGTCGATGGCGACGCGGATAGCGTGGCTAGATTCGGGGGCAGGCAAAATGCCCTCTACGCGCGCGAAATATTCCGCCGCCTCGAACACTTTCGTCTGCTCCACCGCTCTTGCTTCCATCAGTCCGTCGTCGTAGAGCTGCGACAGCGTGGACGTCATACCGTGATAGCGCAAGCCGCCCGAGTGGCTCGCCGCAGGGATAAAGCCTGAGCCGAGGGTATACATCTTGGAAAGGGGGCATACCTTGCCCGTATCGCAATAATCGTAGGCGTATTTGCCGCGCGTGAGCGTGGGGCAAGAGGCAGGCTCGACGGCGATAAATTGATAGTGCGCCTTGCCTTGCAGTTGTTCCGCCATAAAGGGCGCAATCAAGCCGCCGAGGTTAGAGCCGCCGCCCGCGCAGCCGATAATGATATCGGGCGTAACGCCGTATTTATCCAACGCCGTTTTCGATTCCAAACCGATTACCGATTGATGCAGCAACACTTGGTTTAACACACTGCCAAGGGCGTAACGATAGCCGTCTAAATTTGCCGCCGTTTCCACCGCCTCGGAGATAGCGCAGCCGAGCGAGCCGGACGTGCCGGGGAATTCTTCGAGGATTTTTCTGCCGACTGCCGTCGTCGTCGAGGGGGAGGGGGTGACGTTCGCGCCGTAGGTACGCATTACCTCGCGGCGGAAGGGCTTTTGTTCGTACGAGCATTTTACCATAAACACTTTGCAGTCCAAGCCAAAGTACGAGCAAGCCATCGACAGCGCCGTACCCCATTGACCTGCGCCCGTTTCCGTCGTGACGCCTTTCAAACCCTGCTCTTTCGCGTAGTACGCCTGCGCGATTGCGGAGTTTAATTTATGACTGCCGCTCGTGTTATTGCCCTCGAATTTGTAATAGATTTTCGCAGGCGTTCCCAACGTCTTTTCCAGACAATACGCGCGAATCAGGGGCGCGGGGCGGTACATTTTATAAAAATCACGAATTTCTTGCGGTACGTCGATATACGGCGTCGTATCGTCCAGCTCTTGCTTGGCGAGCTCCGTGCAGAACACGTTGGACAGCGCGTCCAGCGTTATGGGCTGCATAGTAACGGGGTCTAACAGCGGCGCAGGCTTGTTTTTCATAAACGCGCGCAAATTCAGCCATTGTTTGGGCAGTTCGTTTTCTTCTAAATAAATTTTATAGGGAATTTCTTTTTTCATAACCGTTTTCTCCTTATTTTTTCCTTGATAATACCGTTAATAGTGTGCGTGTTCTTCGTCGTTTTTTAACGCGCGCCATCGAAATTCTCTTTTTATATACATAGCCTTTCTCCTTTTTAATAAAAAAATCCCAAAAAACGGAAACTCCGTTTTTCGGGACGATAATTTCTTACCGCGGTACCACCCAAATTGACCGTTTGGTCCACTTGATAGCGTACTGACATACGCCCTGCACTTTTACGGGTGCAGAACCCGTCAACTGCTACTAACGTACTATCCTACGCGTTCGGTTGCCCTCCAAAGCCCATTCCTTTCGCCAATCGCGCCGTAATCCCACCGCCTACGGCTCTCTGTGTCGATTGCTTGCCAAAAGTACTCTTCTTTTTCATCGGTTTGCTGTTTAATTTTCTATATCGTATCATAATTTTTAATACAAGTCAAGCGTTTAAACGAAGAAATCGATAAATATTTCAAAATTGTATAACACGTGGCAAAAATATAAAAAGGGCATACCAGGTACGCGTTGAAAGGTAAAAAATAAAACGGTGACAGCAAAATGCTGCCACCGTGTACGCGTTGAAATTTTTTAATTATAACGTCAGGCAGTCGAAAATGCCGCCCGTTTCGAGGTCTTTCCAATACAACACGCCGTCGTCGAGTACAATATAGGAGTGCGGGGTGTCGTCCTTGGGCAGGGCTGTCGAACCGCAGTTTGCATAAAAACCGCCGCCCGTTAACGCCTTATTGCAAGGGGTGTGGAAATGTCCGTTCAAAAGTACGTCGCCGTTTTTTAAAAGGGGAGGGTTTTCCTCGTTATACAAATGTCCGTGCGTGGCGAAAAGGGTGTGGCCGTTCGCCTCGATAAGAGCGTAGTCTGCCATAATAGGGAATTCCAATACCATTTGATCGACTTCGCTGTCGCAATTTCCACGAACACAGACGATTTTTTCCTTGATAGCGTTGAGCATAGCGAATACTTTTTTCGGGGAATAGTCGTCGGGGAAATCGTTGCGAGGACCGTGATATAAAATATCGCCCAGCAGTAATAATTTGTCCGCGCCTTCATTTTCAAACGCGGCGAGCAGCTGTTCGCACCAAAACGCCGAGCCGTGGATATCAGATGCAATAACGATTTTCATAATGGATAACCTCGCAGGGGAAAAACTAAATCGGGACGTTGCGATAAACCGAAACGTCGGTTAGAAAATAAACTTGATGATGTCGATTTGTTCAGGTAAGGTCGCGCCGCTGCTATACAGGCTGGCGTATTTATCCAACAGCTCGGTCAGCTCTTCCTCGCGATAGCTCTTAATGGGGAATTCGGAGAAATGCACCGCTTTGTTTGCGAGCAAATTGATAGCGGTGGACACGAATTCACGGCTTTCCGTGATACCCTTAATCGTAACGTTGTTTTTGAGGGCGTATTCGAGGTTGACATGCAAGGGCTTGCCGATAAGCGAGCAGAACGCCACGTACGCATCCCGTTTTACCAAGGGGAAGAGCACGGAGGGTTCGCAACGGTTCGCAAAGGCGAGGTACACCGCGCCGTCAGCGAGCTTGCCGCCCGTAATATTCAAAACGTTGTCCTTTAACGTATCGTCGTTGGGAAAAGTGTAATAAATACCGCATTTTTTCGCGCGCGCAAGGCGTTCGGCGTTGTTGTCTGCCAAAATAGGCACAGCGCGGTGATAAATGAGGATTTGACACAAAATATTTCCATACAAACCGCCGCCCAGCACCAACACGTGCTGCCCAACGTCGATATGCATTTCGTCAACGATATGCTCTGCGAGCGCAATCGCGTCGATTAAGAACGCCGCTTCGTCGGAAACGGACGCAGGCAGGGGATACACGTCGTCCACGCCAGCCAACACGAAATCGCGATAAAAGCCGTCCACTGTTTCCCCTGCAATACGCAGTCCGTCGGGGGCGCATTCGTCCTCGGTGACGCTGGAAAGATATACGCGTTCGCCTTTTTTAATGAACGAATCTTCTTCCGCCTCCGTCACTTGCCCGATAGCGAATCTGCCGGGGATAAAGGGCGCCGTTACCTTCAACGCCCCCGTATACACGGCGACGTCCGATTCGGAAAGGAGCGCTTTCGTCACTTTCACCTTCACCTTGTCCTCGGTCAGCTTGAGATCGGGGGCGGTGACGTGTTGTAAATTGTGTGGATAAGCAAGTTGCCAAACCTTCATATAGTCAGTTTCCTTAATGCCAAACGCAGGAATTTGACGCGCGAAAAACGCCGCGTCATTGCGCCAGCAAGATAAGTATAACGCATTTTCGATAAATTTGCAAGTATTTTTTTATAAATTGCGTTAAAAACAGTTGACGAGGATAAAAAAAAGCGTTATAATTGTGGAGCATAAGTAAAGAATAATAACAGCGAGGTGAAAATAATGAAAGCTGATATTCATCCCAAATATCACGAAGTAACTGTAACTTGCGCTTGTGGAGCTACTTTCAAGACGGGTACGACGAAAGACGGCGACGTAATGAAAGTGGATATTTGCAGCAATTGCCATCCTTTCTTCACGGGCAAGCAGAAGTTGGTTGATACCGGTGGACGTATCGATAAATTCAAAAAGAGATACGGTATGTAACGGAAAACCCGAAAAGGCTTTAAGATCACGGTATCTTAAAGCCTTCTTTTTTACGAAACTTGTCGCAAATTCTGCCTTTTTAAGGGGAAATTGGCAAGTTTTGTAAAAACGCGCAATAAAATAATGCCGTGCGATATATATTATAATATATATTGTACGCGTATATACGCGCGTGACGTTCGTAACGATCCTGCAAAGAGGCGATTTTATGAAACAAAAAAAACAATTTCACCGCACCTATATAGGCGGTCAAGCGGTGATGGAAGGGATTATGATGCGCGGCAAGAGCTCGATGGCGACGGCGGTGCGCGATCCCGAAGGCGTGATTCAAATTGAATCAGAGCGTATTACGCCGCCTGAAAAAAAGAGTAAATTTTCCCGCTTGCCTTTTGTGCGCGGCGTGGTGAATTTCGTGCAGTCGCTCATGGACGGCAACCGCGTTTTGATGCGTAGCGCCGACGTGGCAATGCCCGAGGAAGAGGACGAAAAAACACAGACCAAGGCGGATAAATGGCTGGAAGAAAAACACCAGACCGACCGTCAGGGTATTTTTAATATGATTGCGACGGTGATGGGCGTGGTGCTCGCGCTCGTTATCTTTATCGCAATGCCGCAATATCTCACGGGGCTGTTGTCCGTTGGGAACAAAACGGGCTTGGGCTGGGACGGCGTATTGTTCAATCTCGTAGAGGGCGGTATGCGGCTCGTCATTTTCGTGGCGTATATTTTGCTGATTTCCTTGATTCCGTCCCTGCGGCGCGTGTTTATGTGCCACGGCGCGGAGCATAAGACGATTACTTGTTATGAAGAGGGTAAAGAGCTGACGGTGGAAAACGTGCGCGGCTGTTCGCGCGTGCACGATCGTTGCGGCACGACGTTCCTGTTTTTCGTTATGATTGTCAGCATTTTATTTTTCTCGCTGGCGAACGTAGTCGTGGGGCGTTGGCTGTATACCAGCAATTCTATGCTCAACGGCTTGATTCGGTTTGCTTTTAAATTATTGTTATTGCCCGTTGTGGCAGGTTTTTCCTATGAAATCCTGCGTTTGTTGGCGAAAACGAAGAGCAAACTCGTGTTCATCTTCAAAATTCCCGGGCTGTTGTTGCAGCGTTTGACGACGCGTGAGCCAGAGGACGGTATGATCGAGTGCGCCATCACGGCATTTAAGACGGTGCTTGCGATGGACGAAGACCCGACGATACCCGAACGCACGTTCCCGATAGCAGGCAAGATGAGCGTGCTGCTCAAAAACACGAAATCACGTTTTGCCAACTGCGGCGTGGACGAAGAGGACGCGGAGTGGATTTTTGCGTTGACGTTGGATATTCCCAAGAGCGCGGTGGCAACGGAAGAGCGGATTTTGCGCGTGGCGCAGGTGAAAGAAATCCTGCGGATAGCCGACGAACGCCTGACGGGGCGGCCGCTGTGGTATATTATCGGCGACGCGGATTTTTGCGGCTATAAAATCAAAGTGGACGAACGCGTGTTGATTCCTCGTCCGGAAACAGAAGAAATGGCAATGATGGTCGTGAAAGCGGCGGAGGACGGCAACCATATCCTCGACCTTTGCACGGGCAGCGGCGCGATTGCGATTGCCGTGCAGAAAGAGCTGGAAAAAGAGGGTAAAAAAGTAAAAATGACGGCGACGGATATCAGCGAGGACGCGCTGACGCTCGCCAAGGAAAACGCCGAAGCGAACGGCTCGGACGTGTTGTTTATTCAGTCCGATTTATTCTCGCGTATTCGGGGTAAATTCGACGTTATCGTATCCAATCCCCCGTATATCCCCACCAAGGACATTGAGGGTTTGCAACGCGAAGTGAAGGATTACGAACCGCGTTTGGCACTGGACGGCGGCGCGGACGGCATGGATATCTATCGCCGTATCGCAGAGGAAGCGCCTAAATACCTCAACAAAGGCGGTACGCTGATTATGGAGGTTGGCGAAGGCGAGGCGGCGGAGGTCGTCAAGCTGTTCAAGGGCTTTAAAGGCGACGCATATACCCTGATTGCACAGGATTTCAACGGCGTCGACCGCTATGTGAAAGTTATTTTATAAGATAGTCAGACGCCAAATGCCGATGCAAAACGCCGTGTTTTTACGGCGGAATGCTTAAAAAAGCATAAAACACTCAAAAAACACTCAAAAAACACTCAAAAAACCGAAAAATACTCCGCCCACGACGAACGCCGTGGGCGGTAAGCGCGAAAAAGAGCGTAAAAAAGAGCGCAAAGGGCGAAAATAAAAACGCAAAAAAAATAAAAAACGAGGAGGAAAAAAGTCGGTGTTTAAAAAATTAGACGACATCAAAGCGCGTTACGAATTTCTATCTGAAAAACTGTCCGATTCGGCAGTCATCGCAGACATGGGTACGTGGCAGCGCTATTCCAAGGAACAATCCGACCTGACGGAAACGGTGGAAAAATACGTCGAATACCAGTCGAAAGAAAAAGAAATGAACGACGCTTTTGCGCTGGCGGAAATCGAAACGGACGCCGAAATGAAAAAAATGCTCCTCGACGAGGGCTACGCCTGTAAAGAGCTGTTGGCAAAGCTGAAAGACGAACTCAAAATCCTGCTCCTGCCCAAGGACAAGAACGACGAAAGGGGCTGTATTTTAGAGGTGCGCGCAGGCACGGGCGGCGAAGAAGCGGCGTTGTTTGCAAGCGAGCTTTGCAGAATGTACCAAAATTATTGCGCCGCGCATAAACTGCGTGTGGAGGAGATTGACGTCAACGCCACGGAGCTGGGCGGTGTGAAAGAGGCGGTGTATAACGTCACGGGCGTCGGCGCGTACAAATTGTTGAAGTTTGAGAGTGGCGTACATCGTGTTCAACGCGTACCTGCTACCGAGACACAGGGCAGAATCCACACTTCGGCGGCGACGGTGGCGGTGTTGCCGGAGGCGGAAGAAGTGGAGGTGGAAATCAGCGACAAGGATATCCGTATCGACATTTTCCACTCGGGCGGCGCAGGCGGTCAAAACGTCAACAAAGTGGCGTCGGCGGTGCGTATCACCCATTTCCCGACGGGGATTGTCGTCACCTGCCAAGACGAACGTTCGCAGTTGAAAAACAAAGAACGCGCGTTCAAGGTGCTGCGTTCGCGTATTTATGATTTTTATAACGGGCAAAACGCCAAGGCGCGTGAGGAAAACCGCCGCAGTATGGTCGGCACGGGGGATCGTAGCGAGCGTATTCGGACGTATAATTTCCCGCAAAGCCGCGTCACCGACCATCGCATCGGGCTCAGCCAGTATAATTTGGACGCTTTTATTATGGGCGATATCGACAGTATGGTGGAAGCGTTGACGATTGCGGATAGAGAATCGTTGCTCGCCTCGTCCGAAGACTAAGTGCGTTTCGAGAACTAAACGAGTGCGGAACGAAAAACGGACGCCCGAAGGGGCGTCGGGAATAAAAAATAAAAAATTTTTTCGCATAGAGCCGAAAGGGTGAAAGAAAATTCTGCCAAAAGAGAATATTTTCACCAAAACGGCGTTTAAAAAGAGCTAAATACGCCTTATATATTATAATATATTGAAGCAAAAAAACGAAAAATACTAAAAAAAATAAACAGAAAAATATTTTTCACTTTTTTTAAAAATATGCGTAAAAATGTTGACATTACAAAAAAAAGGTGATATAATCAGACTTGTAATACAATCGAGACGAGTTGGGCGTATTATGCACTCACGAAGAAAAATAGCAGTTGTGAGCGGATAATACGTACAAAAACGACGGTTTTATTGCACGGTGATAGCGACGAAATACATAAAAAATTTAGCCGCTATGATCGTAGTCACTTTTTTCACTTATTTTAAAAATTTTTTAATTGGAGGAGCTTTATGAAGAAAATGAAGCGATTTTTAGTGGCTCTGCTCAGCTGTCTTACGGCTTGTGCATGCGTTGCTGGTTTGTCTGCTTGTAAAGAAGACGAAAAGAAACCCGCACCTGCACCTGAAAGCAGCGTAGCTGAGTCTGTTGTTAGCAGCGAAGAAGAAGCTGTTAGCAGCGAAGAAGCACCCGTTGTTAGCGAAGAAGAACCCGTTAGCAGCGAAGAAGCACCCGTTGTTAGCGAAGAAGAACCCGTTAGCAGCGAAGAAGCACCTGTTGTTAGCGAAGATCCCGTTAGCAGCGAAGAAACCCCCGATAGCAGCGTAGAAGACGATAACAAAGTTCCCGCACACGAACACGTGTATGGCGAATGGGTTGTTGAAATCGAAGCTACTTGTGCAAGAAAAGGTCTTCAGACGCATTACTGCACCTTCACCTATGGCGAAGGTTTGACCTGTACTGCTGAAGAATCCGAACCTATCAGCGCTCTCGAACACACGGAAAAAGTTATCGAAGGCTATGCAGCAACCTGTACGGAAGCTGGTTTGTCCGATGGTAGCTACTGTGAAGTTTGTAACGCAACCATCAATCCTCAGGAAGTTATCGTTGCAGCTGGTCACAACTACGTAGACGTTGCAGCAAAAGCAGCTACCTGTGAAGAAGATGGTAACGAAGCTGGTATCGTTTGCTCCGTATGCGGAGACGTGAAAGTTGATCCTGTTGTTATCCCCGCTCTTGACCACGATAACGCAGTTCCCGCTACGTGCTATTCCGTTGCACACTGCAGCCGTTGCGATCAGGACTACGGCGATGTAGCTGATCACCTTTACATTACGACGAAGGCTGTTTTCGCTACCTGTACGAAAGAAGGTAAGCCCGAAACGGATACCTGCGTATACTGTGGTGATGAAATCGTTGCTACCGTTTCCGCTGAAGAATATGCTAAATACTTCAAGGCTGGTCACGAAGTAGATTACACTACGGCTGACTGCACGACGGGCGCTATCTGTACCGTTTGTGACGAAGTTGTTACCGAACCTGGTAAGCACATCTGGACGAAGGTTGCTAAACAGACGGCTAACTACGACCAGTGCGGTTGGGACGAATTCAAAGTTTGTCTTGGTTGTACGCCCGATGAGTTTGTAGATGGTGATACCCTTGATATGGCTGCGTTCCTTGCTGAATTCGTTGAAGTTGACGAAAAGACTGGCAGAGAAACGGCTAACCTTAAGGAATTTGAAGGCGCTATCGAAGGCTTCAAGTATTACATGAGCCTTTGCGTAGAACACGATTGGGACGAAACGAAAGCATCCTACGTTATCGGTGTTGACGCTACCTGTACGGAAGCTGGTAAGACCTATGGCGGCGAATGCGTACGTTGCGGCAAGAAAGTTGCTTCCAAAGTTATCCCTGCAAAGGGCCACGTTGAATTGGATCCTGCTACGTGTACGACGAAAGCTACCTGCGCTATCTGCGAAGATGAAGATGGTAACCCCCTTGAATACGGTAACGTGCTTGGTCACGACACCGAACGTCGCGCAGCTAAGGCAGCTACGTGCACGACGCCTGGTTACAAGGCATACGAAGTATGTACGCGTGAAGGTTGTGACTACACGACGTTTGAATACATCGAAGCTACCAACCCTGACCACGACGATTACAAGACCACGATGTGGACGGTTGTAACGTACAAAGCAGCTAAGTGCGGCGTTGAAGGTAACGCTACGTACTTGAAGTGTAAGAAGTGCGACTACATCGCTACGGTAGATGTAGACGAAAAGAACGTTGCTGTTAAAGAAGATGGCGAATATGTAGGCGTTGCTGAAACGACGATCGCAGATATCACGCTTGCAGCTCTTGAACACGATTGGGATACGGAAAAAGCAAACTACAAAGAAGCTCAGCTTCCTACCTGTACTGAAGCTGGTTGGACGTTCGGCGGTACGTGTAAGATCTGTAAGAAGACCATCACCTCCACGACGGTTGCTAAGCTTGGCCACGACGGTAGCAGAAAGTACACGATCGTTGAAAACGAAGATGGCGTTGACGTAGTTGTTCCTGTAACGGCTGATATGAAGAACGAAAACGGCTTCTTGGACGACGCTTCCTCGAAGGCTACGTGTGTTGCTAATGCATACTGCGGTTTCTGCGGCGAATTGGAAGATACGCAAATCGTTGACAAGAACGGCGATCCTAAGCACGCATACAAAGTTGTAAAAGCTGCTTCTCCTACGTGTGTAGCAACGGGTAACGTTGAATACTACGTATGTACGAATGGCTGTGATTCCATCTGGACGAAGTCTATCGAAGCTGGTAAGACGGTTTACACTGAAGTTAATCTTGTAGACGTAACGATTGACGCTGTTGGTCATAGCATGATCACGGTTGAAGCTGTTGCTCCTACCTGCACGACGAAGGGTTGCGCTGAATACACGAAGTGCGAATACTGTGCACTTACGAACTACAGCGACGGCTTGATTATCGACGAAGTTGCTCACGCTAACGCTGCTCTTGCAAATGGCGAAACGACCTGTGCTCAGCACGTTGTTTGTGACCACGCTTGGAGCGTTTGGACGGATGCGAATGAAGATGGCGTTGAAGACGAAGACGAAATCACTTGGTATGGTTGCGGCGCTTACGTAGTAGAAGTTGAAGAAGCTCAGAAAGCTGAACATACGTGGAGTGCTGAACTTGGCGAATGTCTCGTTTGCGGTACTGAATGCACGCATCCTGGCTACACGACCATCGAAGATATGGACGTTTGCACGCAGTGTGGTAAGGAAAAGCAGAACTAATCAGATAACGGTTAGTTAAAAACCTAAAAAATTGAACGCGGTTGAAAAACCGCGTTCTTTTTTGCTTTATTCCGTTTCATTGTTATGCCTATTTTATCATTGCGAGCAACGTTCCGTTGCATCACGTCTTTCTATCTTTCCGTATAGCTTGGATAGTCGCTTAGTCGGTGTCGTAAAAACCTATTGTGCCATTGCGAGGAGTGAAACGACGAAACAATCTCATAAAAAACAAAATCCCCAGCTCTTTCAATAGAGCTGGGGGTTATATCATACAATAATTATTTCGCAATCAGTTCCATAAGATAGGGCAACGCCAATTCAAATTTCACGCCGTACCAATGCGTTTCGTCGCCTTGCGTGCGTTTGATACATTCCACGGTGTAGTCCGCGGCAATCTTCGCCGCCGAGAAAAGGCTCTTACCGTTGAGTAGCGCGCCAACGAACGCCGACGCATACACGTCGCCCGTGCCGTGACAGCCCTTGGCGATACGCTCGTGCTCGTAATATTCCGTCTTGCCGTCCTGATACACCACAACACCCGTCTTGCCTTTCGCATATCCAACGCCCGTCAAAACAATCGTTTTACAGCCCAAGCCGCTCAATTTCGCAAGCAATTCGTTGATATACTCTTCGTCGTATTCTTCTTTATATTCCACGTTCGCCAAAAAGCAAGCCTCGCTGATATTCGGCACCAAAATATCGGCAGAGGGGCACAGCGTTTTCATCGCCGCGACGTACACTTCGTCGAAGATAGGATACAGTTTGCCGTTGTCCGCAAAGGCAGGGTCGACGATGCGAACGCACTCGTCCTTGCCCATAGTATCCAAAATATCTTTCACGTAGCCGACCTGCTTGGTACTGCCAAGATAGCCCGTATAAATGGCGTCGAAGGCAATCCCTTCCTTTTGCCAATGCCGTTGGATATACGGCATATCGTCGGTGAGGTCACGAAAGGTAAACCCCGTAAAGCCCGCCGTATGTGTAGACAGCACGGCGGAGGGCAATATACACGTTTCCATACCGCACGCCGACAAAATAGGCAACGCAACGGTGAGCGAGCATTGTCCGACGCACGAAATATCTTGTATCGTCAAAATCTTTTTATAAGACATTTTTCGCACTCCTCTTTCGTCTGAAATTATAATATAGTATACGCCGCGCTCATGGATTTGTCAAGCGTTTTCAAGGAATATCCGTGTGAAAATCGTGTAAAAACCGCCGTAAATTCGCCGATTACGCGCGCGTAGGAGAAATACACTCTCCCGTAGCAGCGCTCTGAAATATCACGAAAAACCCCTCGTTTTCGTGCAAAAGAGAGCAAGGCACGAACGCGCAGACGTTCTTAATCTCGTCTGGTGGCGCGTTCTTATCCTCGGCGGCGAGGGCATAGCAAATATATTTGGCTATGCCGTCGTTATAGAGGACGCCGACGAGGTATTGCGGCGCTTTCGCCGTACCCTTAACTCGTACCCACTCGCTACACGAAAATGCGCCGTTAAGGGTATTGTCGCGAGGATAGGTGCGGAAAAGTCCGTCCAGCTCGTTTTTTACGGCTGTGTAATATCCGTCGGAATCCGTTTTAAACGCGTGGAGTACGCTATCAGCATCTCCATTTTTCGTTTCGTCTGACCGCGCTTTCGTAGTTTCCCTTTCAGCTGTGCTTTCAACACGTGCATTTTCGATAGTTTTTGAAACACCGATTTGTTCATTTGGCTGCTCCTTTTTCTCGTCATCAAAATAGTTGTCCGTCGCCACCGACTCGTCGTCGTAGGTCGTTTTAGACGGCGTAGTTTCTTCGCTCTCGGCGCGATAATCGCCCACAAAACTCATAGGTTGCGTATATTTTTGCGTAGGCGGCACGGTGTCCGTGACGGCATTTTCGCGCGAGGAGAGCGGAAAGACGGGGGGCAGGGTGGCGTTGAGGATAGAGCGCCAGTCGTAGCTGCCGTTGCCGTTGATGCCGTAGGCGATGGGCACGACGTCGTTCTTGACGTAGCAAATAATGCCGCAAAAACCGCCCGAAACGTCCAAATCGGACAGGATATTAAAAAGACTCTTGCCGCGCAAACACAGCATTTCCGTCTTGCCCTTGCCGTCCGAAAGCAGGCAGTAATATTCGCCCGAAACGAGCGGCGCGAAGTTGATAATGGACACTTCGACGGCGAGATTTTTGCCGTATTGTTCGATTTTGATTAAGCCCGACAGCGTTTTGCCGTCCCCTGAAAACCCTTGTTTTACCTGTCGTAAAATACACATTTTTTTGACGTATTGCATAGCGTTTTGCTCCCTGTATTCGTTCATAATCTCGTAACGACATTATATACTGCCGTGGCGTGCGAAAGCCGTCGTTTTTGCGCTGTTTTTGGGATTGTTTGACGGAAAATTATTAAAAAAACCAACGAAAAACAGGTTGACCGCGCGGCAAAATTATCGTATAATAGTAGTATATGAAAGAGCAAAATAACAAAAGAATAATTTTGTTACGAATCGTACTGACGGCGTTGTGGCTGGTGATGATAGGTTTTATATTTTTTAATTCCTCGCAGACGGGCGAGCAATCCGCCGCGCGTAGCAGCACGCTGACGGACACCGTACAGCAGGTCGTTTCCGTGGTCGCGCCGCAGTCGCCCATTGCGACGGCGAAAGGCGAGGCGTACGACCGTTTGCATAACTGCGTGCGCGTGTGGGCGCATTTTATCGAGTTCGCCGCGCTCGGCGTGTTGACGTGTTGGGGGTATTTTTCGTACACGAATAGGAAAAAATACCTTTTCGCGCCCATTTTGACGCTGGTATTTGTGCCTTTTTTAGACGAGTGGTCGCAGACCTTTTCCGTTGGTCGCGGCGCGGAGTGGCAGGATTGTTTGATTGACGTAGCGGGCGGTTTGCTTGGGTTTTTATTGGCGCTGTTGGCGCTCGTTATCGTGGTATATTATTATAAAAAACGACGGGCGTTGCGCGCGCTGTATGATAGCGTGAAAGACCGTACGCGGCAGCTAAGCGGTGGGGCGGTATAGAAAAAAGCCTTATAAATAAAGGCGTTTCAAGGGCATTGAACGAAAAAATAGACAAGGAGGCGACGTTATGGGGCAGGAAAACCTGGAAATCGCTTTGATAAAATACAATAAAAAAACGTGGTGCAAGAGCGCGATCCTCGGCTTTTTTATCGGGTTGGCGGTGATTGTGCCGGGCGTGAGCGGTTCTACCGTGGCAATTATTTTAAAACTGTACGATCAGTTTTTGTACGCGCTGGGGAACGTATTTAAAAAATTCAAGGCGTGCATCGTGTTTTTATTGCCGATTGGTATCGGCGCGGTGGTGGGGGTGTTGCTCGGTTTTATTGCCGTGCAGCAGCTGTTGGAGCTGATTCCCTTTGCAATCGTGTGCCTATTCGCAGGGCTGATGAGCGGCGCATTTCCTGCCGTCAAGGACGAATTAAAGGGCGCAACGTTCACGGCAAAACGCGGCATTTTGTTCGCCGTTGGGCTGTGTATTCCCGTTGCACTGGGCTGTCTTTCCGCGATTTTATCCGAGGGCAGCGGCGGCGCGTTTGACAATTTGCAAGCGTGGCAGATTATCGTTGGCGTGCTCGTGGGGATTGTCGTGGGGCTGACACAGGTCGCGCCCGGGCTTAGCGCTAGCGCGTTTTTGATGGCGCTTGGCTGGTATAAGAGCCTCACGGAGAGCGTGCATATGTCCTATTGGAAAGGCAATCCGCAAATCTTTTTGCTGTACACCGCGCTCGGAATTGGGTTCTTGATTGGCGTATTAGGCTTTTCAAAACTGATGACGAACGTCTTTGCAAAGGCGCGCCACACGGCGTATTCTATGATTGTCGGGCTGTCGCTTGGCTCTATCTTGTCTATGTTCTGCAACGGCGATACGGTGGCGGTGTATAAGAGCTGGTTTGCACAAGGCGCAAAGCATTCGGCGGTGTTTTTAGACGTCGGCTTAGGGGTGGTGTTGTTTGTTATCGGCGTTGTGGGCGCGTATGCGTTGGTGCGCTATCAGCGCAAAAAGGACGCGGAAGCGGCTGAAAAATTGACGGAGGAAACTACGGCAAAAACGGACGAAAAATAAAAAATGAGGCGTACAGGTATGCGTTGAACGATACCTATACGCCTTTTCCATAAAAAAGGGAATAAGAAAATTATGGGCTTTTTACAAAAGTGGGCGAAACGAATACGCAAGCGCGCGGCGACGCACGGCTACGTTTGCGATAGCTGTGGGGCGGAAGTGTTTGAATATCCCTCGCGGCGACTTTGCGCGGTGTGCGAGGGCAAAATGCGCCCAAATACGGCCAAAACTTGTGAAAAATGTGGCAGGCAAACGGTGACAGAGGGCGTTTGTCTGCTTTGCAAGCAAAAATTGCCCGCCTTTACGAGAGGATTTTCACCCTTTGTTTATCGTGGGCTTTCGGCGGCGCTTGTCAACCGTATTAAGAACGGGAAACGGCGTTTGGCGTATTATTTTGCCGAAAAGATGGCGGAGTATTGGATAGAGAAATATCCAAACGTAGAGCGATTTGCCATACCCATGTCTGCGTTGAACGCTGAATCGGACGAAAAAACGGATGCGGAAACGTTGTTGATATTGCCCGTGCCCATGACGGAAAAGGGCGTGAAAGAGAGGGGATTTAATCAGGCGAGCGAGCTTGCCGAGATTTTAGTGGAAGCTTTGCAAGAGAAAGGGTATGCGGCGGAGCTGGACGTTCAAACGCTACAAAAGCGTAAAGAAACGTCGCCGCAAAAGAAAATGTCTTTTTTCGAGCGCGCGGAAAATATCGCCGGTGCATATCACGTGCATAAACGCGCGCTGTGCAGGGATAGGACGATTTTGCTCGTGGACGATATTATGACGACGGGCGCGACGGGGAACGAGTGCGCGGAAAGACTGCTTGGTGCAGGCGCGAAAGAGGTGATACTCCTCACCGCCGTTTCCTTGCCCGAACGCCGTTGATATTTGCATTGATAAAAAATTTTGCTATCGGTTTGCCTGATTTTCAGATTATAAAAACCGTCTGGCTTCGACGTAAAAATTCCAGCGATAGGCGCTCATTTTCTCAATGCGCGCGTAGTCGGACGCGGTGTGGAGAATATAATCGTCGCCAAGATAAATGGCGACGTGCCCGATGCGCTCGATACCCGTGTTATACTGCCGCTCCTCGTTGGTGAAAAAGATGCAATCGCCGCGTTGTAGCTGGCTGGGCTTGACGTACGCGCCTTGCTTTACCTGCGTGCGCGTATTCACCTGCAACAGCGTTTTTGCACCTTTATAGAATACGTATTGCACGAGCGAAGAACAATCGAATTTCTGCGCGGAAAAACCGCTGAGCAGTTTTCCTTTTCCGTCGTGCAGACGTACCGCGCCGTAGACGTAGGGGGTACCGATTAGCTTATAGCCCTCGTTTAGCACACTTTCCGTTTTGCTATTTGCGCTCTTTTCCAAGGTAAACACCGAGGCATACGAGGCGGAAATATAGGCGATTTGATTTCGATAATAAGTTTTGTACCAGCCGTTGGTTTTGCCAATAATCGCGTACATGGTACCCTTCTTTGCGCTGCCAAGGACGGAAAAATTCGTGCCTGCGCCCGCGCGGATATTTACGTTGTCGCCCGTGCAACGTATGTATTGCGCGAAAGATGCGCTCGGCGTGGGAGCGGAAGAAGAACTTTGTTCGCTACTTTGCGATTCCGAAGCCGAAATCGACGAAGAGGAAGATGACGAGGAAACGGACGAGGAAGACGACGAGGAACTTTCAGGGACGAAAGACGAAAGACTATCTTCGCTATCGGACGTCAGGCTTTCTTCCGTTTCGGGAAGATGTGAGGAAAAAGGGGAGGAATTGCCCGAACTTTGTGGGCTATTCGTGATATCGTTGCAGGCGTATGCCACGGCAACGGGGGATAGAAGTAGGGCGGCGAAAAAAAGAGCCGCGAGTGTTTTTTTTGGTTTCATAATATGTGTTTCTCCTGTGATGCGTTTTGTGTCTTAAAAAAGAGAGCCTCTTTTAAAAAGCGTACAATTTGCTGGAAAACAGTATAATAGAAAAAATGCGCCTCGTCAATAGGAGAAAAAGCCCAAAAAAGGCAAAAATGAGCAGGGCAGGTATGCGTTGACGGAAAAAAGCGTATTATTTTCCAACGTCTACCAAGGCTGGAAACAAAAGCAGGAAAGAGAAATTTTTTAAGGCAGAATTGCGGCGAGGAACGTTGAGGGCTTGCGCTTTCTGCGCGGCTGTGTTATAATAAAGGCCAAGAAAAGTATCAGGTGAAGAAATGAAGAAGTTTTTGACGGATATGCACACGCACTCAAAATATTCGCACGACGGTCAGGCGAGCCTTGACGAAATGTTGGCGACGGCGCAAAAATTAGGCGTCGATTTTTACGGCACGTCCGAGCATTTTGATTACGATTATGATTTGACGAAATTGCCGAAAGAGGAGTTGGCGCGGATAACGAACTCTAGCCCCGAGGAATATTTCCACGGCGCGCGGCATTTACAAGAGGACTACGAGGGCTGTATGAACGTCGCAGTTGGCGCGGAGTTTGGCTATTCCGACGACGAGGCGGTGCAGGGGCGGTATGCGCAGACGTATGAAAAATATCGTCCTGATTACGTCATCAATAGCGTGCACGGCTGGAAGGGCGAGGATTTTGCGCGTTACGATTTTGGCGGCACGAGCAAGACGGAGCTGTATAGAAATTATTTGCGGCTTGTGCGTCGTAGCCTGGATGCGCCCTATCCTTATGATATCGTGGGGCATATCGGCTACATTATGCGTTACGTGTCGTTTGAGGATAGACTGATTATGCTGGAAGAATTTGGTGAGGAGATAGACGATATTTTGCGCGCG
This sequence comes from Clostridia bacterium, assembly GCA_017507005.1. Lineage (GTDB taxonomy): Bacteria > Bacillota > Clostridia > Christensenellales > Borkfalkiaceae > Scatosoma. The sequence continues at coordinate 55,597 of JAFWBT010000013.1, forward strand.
ATTATCCAAAAAGGCAAGATTTTAGAGGTGAACACGGCGACAAAAATGCTGCCCGTGCGCTCTTTGCCCGACGAAGCTATCGTGCGGCGGTATTACGAGCTGGGCGGACGGCAGATTTCCTACGGCTCGGACGCGCATTTCCCCGAACGGATTATGGACAAGCGCGACGACGTGGTGGAGATGCTGAAAACAATCGGCTTTACGCATATCACGCTGCCCTTCCGCGGCGAATATATCAAGGTGGAGCTGTAATTATGTCAGAGCTGGATTTATTGAAACTCTTTCAAACGTATGGCGAGGAAACGGAAATCGGGGATTTCACCCCTGAAGAACTGCAAGAGCTGCTCGACCGTATGCAAAACGACGGCGATCTGCCCCTGACGAAAGAAGCGTTCAAGGAAAAGTATTTCGCCTACTACGATGATGTGAAGGATAAGAGTCTTAAAAAGCAGGATTGGTAAAAAAACGCCGTATTTGCGTCGCATTTTGGCGTTGCGATTGTGCGCACCTTGCTCACGTACGGATAGTACGCTCCCGTCGGTGTGCTCATCGCGCCTGAAACTGCTCGCAACTACGCCGTTTTTTAAGGAACCCCCACGTCATAATCCAACGGAACGTTGGCGTCTTGTTTGTATCTACGCGTTTTTTTAGGAAAACCCAACGTCACGATCCAACGGAACGTTGGTTATAGGAAAATAAAAATGAAGAAGTATAAATATCTACTATTCGACGCCGATCATACGCTCGTCGATTATAACAAGGACGAGATAGCCGCATTTCGCGCCGTGTACGAAGAAATCGGCGTGCCCGTCAGCGACGATTTATTGCTGTATAGCCACCGCTTATCTGAAACAGTGTGGACGGAGGCGGGCTTGTACGACGTGCACAGCGAAAGAATCCAGCAACAGTATCACGTCTTATACCGCTCGCACGTCAAGGGCGTGTTCGAGCGTGTCTTTGAAAAATACCCCTGCAACGCCGATGCAGCGGCTCTTGGCGAGCTGTTTTTAAAACGCTTGGAGACGCGAGGAAACTTATACGACGGCGCGGAAGAAGTGTTGGCGGCTTTATCGCAAAAGACGGGGGGCAGGTATGCAATCAGCATCGCCACAAACGGCATTATCCCTATCCAAACAGGCAGACTGCAAGCGATAGAAAAATACGTTGACAAGGTGTATATTTCCGAAAGCGTGGGCGCGATAAAGCCCTTGCCTACGTTTTTTGAAAGGGTGCTTTCCGATATGGGCGCAAAGCGCGAGGAGTGCTTGATGATAGGGGATTCGCTTTCTTCCGATATCGTGGGGGCGAAAGGCGCAGGGATTGACGCCTGCTGGTACAATCCAAAAAAGAAGGCAAACGAGAGCGGTGTTACGCCTGATTTTGAAATTACGGATTTGCGTGAATTGTTGGCGATATTATAAAAACGACGCACCCATGTATGCGTTGAGATACAAATTAAGATAAAAGGAAAGCGACGTTTCTAAAAAGAAACGCCGCTTTTTTTTGTGTATAAACAATGAATAGCGCTAGGATAGCGCTCGTTTTTGCATAACGTAGTCGCAGTTTACCATACCGTCACCAAGGTCGATATCCGTTTTGGAAAGGATAACGAACCCGTTTTTTAAATAACATCGCACCGCGCGTTCGTTGCTTTGATTGACGTTCAGCGTGATATCCTTGCCGAGCCGTTGCAGCCAAGCGAAAACGAACGCGGGATAGTTTTTTCCGCGCACCGAGGGGGTGAGATAGAGCTTGTCAAGATAGACGTCCTTTTCTCGTTCCACGAACACCAAAACGCCAACGTCGTCGATTTTTTTATATTGATAGCCCTGCGCGCGGTAATATTCCAGCGCGGCGGTGGAAAAATACTTATTCAGCAAAAAATCGATTTGCGCTTTGGGCAAAATATTGCCGTACGTTTCGTGCCAAATGGGCGACATAAAATCGTATAAGTTAAGAAAATCATTCTCTTCAAAATCTATTAGCTCCATAGGAACACCTCTTAATGATAGTATAGCACGGTGAAAAAGAAAAGTCAAGACGCGCGCGATTTAAGGCAAATAAAAAATGCAAAAAATTAAAAATGGACGGGGCAGGTATGCGTTGAGAATAAAAATAATGTGGATAGATGTTATGCGTTTGAGGGTTTTAAAACGTAAAAATCCGACCGAATTTACTCGGTCGGACGTACGTATTATGATGACGACAAGCTAAAAAGCGTTCAAAAAGACGGCTTTTAGCTAGTTCGGATTATGCTTCATTACATAAAAAGTATTTAGTATTATTGCCTAAATTCGAAAAATTCATCCATAAAACAAAATAGGCCGAACATCTTACCAACGGTAAAGAGGTTCAACCTATTAAGACTTGGTGCCGCTGACCGGACTTGAACCGGTACGGTCGTTAAACCGAGGGATTTTAAGGTACTTGCGGGTTGATTTTCAAGAGAATTTTACAAAAGAAGAAAAGTGCAAAAACGGGGCGGTTTTGCACGAAAAACCATCAAAAATGCCCCAAAATAAGCAATTTTTACAAAAAATAATCCATGCTCCGATTTCCTTAAAAAATAGCCAGGTTCCCAGAAGTTCCCAAATTTTGAACAAAGAAACTAAACGAAATTCGCCCTTTTTTGAGCGTTGGAAGAGATGAATTTTTAATGCTAAGACCTACTTGCAAGGGATAAGTCCGCATATATGGTGGTAGGTGGTACCTGTCATGATGGCAGGACAAGAACTTACTCATTAGAAGAAATATTAACAGAGAAGAAATATATAACACGCGCGCGAGTGCTTTCCACACGGCGGCGTGTTTTTTCTTTTTTTCTGGAAAATAACGTAACGATACAGTATAGCGGGAAAAAATCGACGGACGAAGATTTTACATTACTCATGCTTATAAGGAAACAAGATTAAAAGGGCTTCAAGGGGCTAAAATTTGGCTAAAAACGCGAGGTAAATTACAAAGCGAAGACATACTCGAGGGGAGGAGAGAAATGAAAATAAAGCCCTTTTTGAGGGGAGTGGTACGAAGATAAGGGGAGAAATCGGCATTCGATTTTCTTGCAGGAATAAGCGGTGGGGTCAAAATACCCCTTTCCGCGATAAACATCTGCCGGCAACGCCGACAGTTAGCGGAGTTCAGCGATTTGGGGATAGGGGTCAAAATCGACGAAAAAATACGGCGGTGGGGTCAATAATCCGTATGCTCGCGGGGTTTCAAGGAAATTCTATGGGGTCAAAGTAAAAAAAATGAAAAAGGAGGTGAGAAAATGGCAACGGAAAAGAAAAAATATGCGTTTTATACATCGCCGCAGCTGATGGAAAAAATCGAGCAATTGTACAAGTTGGACGGCTGTACAAGCAAGACGGAATTCATTGAGCGAGCGGTGGAATTTTATTGCGGATATCTAACTGCGGACAATTATAAAGAGTATTTTCCTAATGTAATCGTCTCGACTATGAAGGGCACGCTGAATAGCTTGGAAGACAGAATGGCTAAGTTATTGTTTAAGTTCTCGGTAGAGCAAGCGATGATGATGCACGTGCTTGCATATACGTGCGAAATTGATGAAAATACGCTGAATAAGTTGCGCGGGTACTGTGTAATGGAATGTAAACGTATCAACGGCGCAGTAACGTTTGATGATGCGGTTAGATTCCAAAAGAGTAGCGACTGATGAGGTGGTTCATTTTGTATTGGTATAGTAAACTCATAGGAATGTGAAATAAAAGAAGAGAGTATACGGATAAAACAATTATAAAGCCTACGGGAGGTGTTCCGTAGGCTTTATGGTTAGATAAAAGTTGATTGGAATGATGCGGTGGTTATTTTTTAATAGTAAGTAGATTTTTGCACAAATGGCTAACGCTGCCCTGCTGTAAATTGGAAGTGCCAATTTTGCACTGTTGGGGGAATGAAAATAGTTGTTTGACGGGGAGGGCAGGTATGCGTTGAAGATAAAAATAATGTGGATTTTACATTTGAGGATTTAAAGGCATAAAAAATCCGACAGAGTTAATTCTGCTGGACGTGCTTCCTATGTGGAGCGAAATCAACTAATGATTGATGCGAGCGATATTGTGGTTGTCCATTTAAATAAAGGAAAGCGTGGGGGTAAACCAAGCGGAACAATTCTTGCCTATGATTATGCAGTGAATAAAGATAGAAAAACGATTATTATATAATTTTAAGAAAAGCGGTGTCAAAAAAGTCAAGCATCTACAAGAAAATGGAAAATTTGTTGAAATTTGCATATATTTAACAGTTGAAAAGTTTATTTATAATGCAAAATGGTTTAATTTTTATATTGAAAATTCATTCTCAATGCGATAAAATGGTAGCGTCGGAGTGTAGTATCATCAAAAATAAAAACGTAACAGGAGGAACTATAAAAATTATGAAAGTATTAAAAAGAAAAATGTTGAACGTTTTGCTTGCTTTTGTAATGGTATTCAGCTTTGCTTTTTCGGGGTGGGGCGGTATCTTTACTGCAATCAGCGTTAAAGCGGAAACGACCGTCGTTGAGCTGACGTATAAGTCAATGCAATACCAAAACAATTATGAAAATGCAGGTTCGTATTGGACGAGTGTGTGCTTTAATCCGTCCGTGGGTGATGGCGTAAGTACGGGGAATGCGTCGGGCACTATTGCTGCGGATTTTAGCGACTTGCTTGCAAAAACAACGTATAGCGGCAGTGAAAATAGCATCATCTATAATGCTGCTTGCCATTGGGGGTGGTCAGCGGATACGAAATCCAGCACCTTCAGCTTTATCTATTTGCGTACATTAAATGCACCTGAGGTTGGCGATACAATCCAGATGAAGAGCGGTGCTTGGTTTGTGACGGGTGGTAGCATTGACGATAAATATGTACTCGCAGAAGATATTAACTTAAAGTTTAATGGTACGGCTTGGGAATATTATGTTCCCGTTGTAGATAATACGCAATTTGTAACGGAATTTACCAATAACGGTCAGTTTGTTGTGGGTAATTATAATAGCGACGCGGTTAATTATCCCTATGAAAT
>JAFWBT010000014.1 GCA_017507005.1 Clostridia bacterium
AGCTCGTATGGTGAGAACCAGTCGCAATTTATCATTAAATTAAATCCTGCGAGCACGCTTACAAGCAGTGCATGGTGGAATATCAACGGTTCCAGCTTGATCACAGCGAACAACGGCGTAGATATTATGGACTATATCTATATCAACGGTGAAAATATCCGTACACTGTCCGATGCGAATAGAGCGAACAACACCTATCCCGCAGGCGAGGCAAGCGGTTGGCTGACGAATAGCGACCAGTGCCGCCCCGTATTCGTGGAAACGGTAGCAGACGGTATTTACGTAACGGTATTGCATGCGTTCTCGACGAAAAATTATACCATTACGCTGAAAGCAGACTTTGCGCTTTTGAATAATGAAGATAAGGCATACACGCTCAGCGAGGACGTAGAGTTCTTGTATAATGCAGGCGAAATTGTAAAAGTGCAAGACTACACCCTTTCGTTTGACGGCTTGGATGATACGATTACGGTAACGGTTGGACAGCCGATTGGTACGCTGCTTCCCGACGCCATCGAAAAGGACGGCGAGGTTGCACTCGGCTGGGCAATCGACGGCGTTAAGATTGATGAAAACACCATTTGGAATTACGAAGAAGATAAGACGGCAAGCACCTTATATGCGGATAAATATACGTTGGCCTTTGAGGGCTTGGACGACACCGTAACGGTTTGGAACGGTCAGACGATTGGCGAGCTTCCCGCAGTTCCTGAAAAAGCAAGCTGTGAAGGCGTATGGACGATTGACGGCGTGGAAATCACGGTAGACACGGTATATGCGTACGACACGGATAAGACGGCTGTTGCGAAGTATACCAAGGATATCAGCACAACGCTTGGCTTGGACAATCAAAGCAAAGATCATGGTAACGGTGATTTCTGTTTCGTTGCGCAAATCGGCTCAAGTTGGTTTAACACTAATGAAAGCGTTAATGGCGTTTGGAATATAAACAAAGACACGTTAAAGGCGGCAAACGCCAACGTGGATATTATGGAATATATCTACGTGAAAGACAACGTATCGGTAAGAGCTCATTCGGATACGAACGCAAGCACGAACGAATACGTAGGTAGCGGTGGCTGGCTTGCCAACGGGTACGCGTGTTGTCCCGTGTTTATTGAAACAACTACCGCAGGGCTTTGGATTAGAATCGACAACGACTTTGCAGGCGATTTCTTTGAAATCACCTTTAAGGCAGGTTTCAGACTCGTTGATACGGACGGCACCGTGGTATATTTGTCGGAAGACGTTACTTATAAATATATCAATAATAACGGAACGGTTACGCTTACAAAAGGCGCGTTTACTGACGACGATTGGGATGCGCTGGAAGGTCAGCAGATAACGCTTATGAACGGTTCGGAAACGTATTACAGCGAAAGCAAGCGTCGCTTGACGTTACCTGCAATCGACCCCGTGCTCGTAGACGAAGGGCTTTCGCAGACGTTCGTGGGCTGGACGACGGATACGTCGTTTGGCGATGGATACAAATTCTATCCCGCTGGCTACAAACTGCAACCTGACGCTGCGACTTCGTTGTACGCCGTATGGCTCGGTTTTGAACTGCAAAACGGCGCGGCAGTACGTTTGACGCAGAACAGCAGCGGTATTCGATTCCTTACGGATATTGATGCGGCAGGCTACAAATTCGGCGTTGAAAAGGGCTTGATTACGGGCGTAGGTACTTTCCTCGTTCCCACCGATTATTTGGAAACGGGCGTGGATTTTGTGCACGAAAGCTTTGGAGAAGGCTACTATAATGACAAAGCAACGGAAACGTGGAGAACGAACGGTGAAGAGGACACAACGTGGACGTATACGGCTGCGTTCGTCAATATCAGCGAAGGACAGTATTCGCGTAGACTCTCCGCAAGAGGGTATTTGAAGATTCAATATACCATGGGCGAGGGCTACGTATATACGCCGTACGTTGAGGAAAATCACGCAAGAAGTATTTACGAAGTAGCGTCGAGCGCATACGATAAGTATTCTTCCTATCAAGCGATTCAAAATTACGTAAATAAAGTGGCGGATTTCACTTGGGATAGAGATACATTCGCAGTGAAAGACGGTGTGAAAGGTAGCTATACGATTGACGATATCAGCTTGGATAACGAAACCGCAACGATTACCGTATCGGCTACGGGCGATTTTAAATCCGTTTTGATTAACGGGAAACGTTTGGTAAGCGGCAACAGCGTGAACGTAGCTATCGGCGATTACGTGTATAAATTTAGCGGCTTTACGGCTACGAGCGGCGGTTTCACCTTTACGATTGGCGCGGCGGATCGTATCGTTGGCGGTAAGGTGAACGACGAAACGTTGTATTTTTATAGCTCGGACGAGGAATTGGATTTCTTCTTGAACGATTTCTTTAAACGTCACTCGGGCTATATTGAAGACGGCGTTAATATGAAGGTAAACTCTGTTACGGCGGGTGTGAACAGCGAAGAATTCTTCTCGCACGAATGGATGTCAATGGCGTACTATTGGTACAACAGCGACGACGGGTATGCGGAGGATAGAATTGCCGGTTTGAGAAAATTCCTTTCCAGCGTTCCCGTGGACGATTACGGCTACGTATGGCAGAGCAATGATAAGGTTCTTCCCGATAATGCGGCGTATGATAGCTCGTATCATAGAATGGGTTGGCCTATTCCTCACGCAGGTACGCTGAAAACGGCGCATTGGGATTTCAACGGCAGCGGTGATTCGGGTAATTGGTCGAGCAACGTCGGCGCGAGCGTTTCGAACGGTTTGTATAAAGCGACGTTAAGCAATCAATCGAGCAATATCACGTTCTCGTCGAATAGCTTTACGTCGGCAGGCTTGTTTGCGTCTACGCAAAACTATACCTATCGCGCGCCCTTGTTACAAATGGATATTCGTATCGCGGACGCAACCAACGTTGAGGATATTTACGTTTGGTATACGACCAGTTCTTCAAAATCGTTCAGCGAAGATAAGAAAGTATCCGTAAAAGACAAGGCAATGATTTCTTACGATTACAGCGGCGAGTACAATCATTTTATCGTCTTGCCTATGTATGCGGAATCGGCTTGGGGTTCGAGTGAATCGACGTACGTAAAACAAATCAAGATTGAAATTGCATTGAAATCGGGCAAGACCATTTCGGGCGACGTAGCGTTGAACTCCGTACGCTTGGTGGCGGATACCAGACATTCTAACAACAATTCCATTTTGATTTCGTCCCTTCGTCAGGACTATGATTATACGGGCGATTTGACCTATTTGACGGAAAACATCACCCGCGCAAGAAAGGCGATGAATTTCTTGATGCAGATGTATGATTCCAGCCGCAACTTGCTCAAAGGCTCTTATCTCGTTGGTCACGAGGGCGATAAATCGGGCACGTTTAGCCCCGAAAAAGTGGCAGGCAGTATCTCCAACGGTTATTGGGATATTATGCTGATGCCAGAATATGACTTCCAGTCGAATACGTACTTCTATAAGGCGCTCGCAGATATGGCGTATTTGGAAGGCGTTTTGGCGGCGAACAATATTACGGTGGATACGTCGTTGGCTACAATTAAGACGGCGACGAGAGCTTGCACCTATGGTACGAGCGCGTACAACTATACGGCAGACAGCTTGAACACGACGGCAAACAACGTAGTGAACGCTATGCGCGCTTCGACGGATGATAACGGTTTCTGGTGTAACAATACGGGGAGATTTGCAGCAGGCTTTGGCGCAAACGGTGATTTGTATGATTACGGCTACGTCGCTTGGAACTTGGAAGCAATCTATTACGGCGTTGCGTCTAAGGCGCAGGCGAACACAATTTTGACTTGGCTGGGCAACGAAGGCGGCTTGTACGATTATGAGTTTGCACCCCGATCGAACACGGTGAGCGGTAAAGATTCGCTCAACGGTCAATGGTATGATGCAGATTGGTCGTTTGGCGACAACGTACAGTACGGCGGCGCTATTCTGTATACGTCGTTCTACGATTTGATGGCTCGTATTGATACGCTTGGCGCGGACAATGCCTTTGCAAGATTGACGGCTATCCAAGATTGGTATATGAAAGTATACAACTATTATGTTGGCGTAGAAAATGCGAATCCCAACGAGTTCTATCGTTACTATTACGAAAATCTTGGTACGCAGTTGCAGGGCGCTGGTACGGAAGGCGGACTTGGCTTGGATGCCGAATTCCTTGAATCGTACCTGCCTTTGTCGGCGGTTGCATACGGCTTCTTTGGTATTGATTCCATTGACGGCAAGACGTTGCAAATTGCGCCTCAGTTGCCTACGGAACTCACCTATTGGGGTATGGAAAACCTTGCGTTCAACTTTGTAGAATACGATTTGAAAGCGTATAAAGACGGTATCCAAATCACCTCTGTGAGAGGGGATACGGAAGGCTTGCAGCTGCAAATCGTACTCAATTGGGCAGACGGTGATAAGCTGTACGTGAACGGCGTGGAAACGAATAATTACACCGTAGAAAACGGCAAAGTATACGTTACCGTAGCCATGGGCGCAATGATTGTGGAGGTTAGATAACGAATATAGAAACGCTCTCAAAAGGGAGAGAAACGCTTTCCCTTTTGAGGCGCAGAAATATTCCGAAAGGAGAAATGACTATGAAAAAGAACTATGAAAAGATTCAATTAGAAATCGTATTCTTTTGCAGTGAAGATATTGTAAGAACTTCTCAAAACGATAACGTAGAGAATCTCCCCGACTTCCCTGAAAATTTTGAACCGTGATACTACAAACGTGTTTACGGTGTGGAATTGAAAAAATAAGGAGAAAACAATAATGAGTCAAAGAAGTAAAAGCTTTTTTATGAAATTGGCGGTAATCGTAATGACGTTTTGCTGTATGATCGGCGCGTGGTTTTCCTTTTCCGTCGTTGGAAATGAAAAAACCGTGGTAAAAGCAGAAACGTTGACAGTAGAGAAGGTGGACGTAACGGACACGGTTAATATCACGAATAGCTCGTATGGTGAGAACCAGTCGCAATTTATCATTAAATTAAATCCTGCGAGCACGCTCACGAGCAACGCTTGGTGGAACATCAGCGGAGATAGCTTGACGGCGGCGAATAACGGCGTGGATATTATGAACTATATCTATATTAACGGTGAAAATATCCGTACGCTGTCCGATAACAACAGAACGAGCAACACTTATCCCGTAGATACGGCAAGCGGTTGGCTGACGAATAGCGACCAGTGCCG
>JAFWBT010000015.1 GCA_017507005.1 Clostridia bacterium
AAAAATTTAAAAAAAATAAAAAAAATTTTTTAAGGCGATTATTGACGGATTATATTTCGTTTTATATCCGCTCAATTACGCGAGCAAAACGTTTCTATTTCTTAGTGGATATCAAAAAGAGAATTGGGTTCAACGTCGAATTTTTCATATAAGAGCATAATGCTATCATATCCAGGTTTTTTATTCCCCAAAAGCCATTGGCTTATTGTTGTTTGATTTACCCCTAAAATATCTGCCAGCTTCTGTTGGCTTAAATTTTGCTCAACCATAATTTGTTTTATAATATCAATATAAGGTAGTTTCATAAAAAAATTTTACCAAAAAGCGAGGTCAAAAGTCTTGACATAGGTCAAAAGACCTGATATAATTAATTTGGGTTTTACAAAACTCAAATTTATGTATAGGAGATTTATTATGAGAAAAACAGAAGAAAAAAAGCAAGTGGTAACTCTTTGTAAAGGCAAAATGTGTAGCGACCATTGTAGAGATTGTACATATTTTGACACGAGTAGACCTGAAGCGCCTGGGAGCGCGTATTATAGATGTGCAGCACGCGGTTCCTATCATAAAGGTAGCGAATGTGCTTGCGGTAGCTTTGTTCGTGGCTAAATAGAAAAATAGGGGGCGTACCCCTATTTTCTATTTTAGATACTATTTAAAAATTTATGTATTTTATCAAAAATACTATTTTAAAGCAAATTAAAGATACGATTGGTAAAGCTCCTATTGAATCAGGCGGTATATTAGGATTAAAAGATAACGTTATATGCGCTTATTATTTTGATAAAGGGGATTTTTGTAAGATAGATGAATATCGACCTAATATCAAGAAGTTGAATTCAGTTATAAACGAATGGGGAAATAAGGGGATATCATTTATAGGAATTATTCACAGTCATCCTAATTCGTATAAAATTCCTTCTTTACAAGATTGCAATTACGTGGACGTACTTATGAAACAAAATCGATTTTTAGAGAAAATAATTTTACCAATTGTAATTATTGAAAATAACGACGTGCAAATTTATTATTATGAATACCTTCAACAGGTTAAAGATTTTTCTTCGATTGACGTTTTGATTATGGAATAATTTTTAACTAAAACTATATAATTTGTGCGTTTGAAAAATGAAAGGCAAGAAAAAGTTTAAGGAAATTTATTATGGATATTCAAAAAATTAAAAATTATTCAACGTTGTCAACGATGCTTAAAATAAGAATACGTAAACTTACACTTGGTAAAATAGGCGTAGAAAAAACACAGGACGGAGCGAAAAAGAAAAAAATGTTTGAATTCTATACACATCCACGCGCGTTTCGTGGAACGTATGGATTTTATTGTTTGTGTACTTTTAATGAAGAAGGTTTTTTGGCTTGGAGTTTCATTTATAGGGGGAAAAAGAAATGGTATGATGTGTTAAAAATGCTGATACCTTCTAAAAGAAGAGAACTTAAATATGAAATCGACTCGGGAATTAGAGTTTCTTCCATTACTACGGCTCAAAAACAATGTAAAGAGTATAATGCGTTAGGCAAGCAATTAGAAGCAGACGTCAATCCTGAATCGGGGACAGTTTATTTATCGTTCTATAAATACGTAACGAACAAACAGGAATTGGATGACGTTATTTCGTCTGCGCTAGAGTGTCTTCAAGATGAGGCTACAAAGAACTTTATTAAGGGATTGGGAGTATAAAAGGAAACAAGCGATTTTGTTTTGTAGGTATAGATACGCAAAATAAAAAACAAATAAAAAAAATTGCGTATTGCGTTTACAATATAAAAAAGGCGGTTATATATAATCGATAACAGTTTTGCAGGCGATTGACAACGCGGGGGAAACGTGTTATACTATATATAAGAAATAAAAAAAGAGGTATTATTTATGAAATACGCATTGAGAGGCATCACCGCCGAAGAACTCACCTACACCATCAACCGTATCAAAATGGACAAGGATACGAAAATTGAAATCAAACCCCAATTCTCCCGTACGGTGAGAAGAGTGCAGGAAAATGACAAGCTCTGGTTCCTTTCGCTGGAAGTGAAAGTGGAATCCACCGACGATTCTCCCAAGCCTTTCAATTTGAAAGCGCGCCTTGTAGGTATTTTCGAGGCAGAAGATATCAATTCCGATTTGGACAGACAAGACCTCGTTATCAATATGACGGAAGTGGTATATCCCTACCTTCGCGCAGCGGTATCGTCCTTGACGGCGAACGCGTTCATCAATCCTTTGATGTTGCCTGTAATTCCCGCAGGCACGATGTTCCCCGAAGACAGAGGCGAACCCACGACGACGAACCTCAACTAAAAATCGTATAAAGCACGTTTAAAAGGCTTCGCTGAATAGAGCGAAGCCTTTTTCATATCCGTTTTATTTTCACGTTTCCGCACAGCACATCCGAATACGAGTACGCCGTTTTGCCCAAAAACCCCTCGTCGTCGGGTTTCACGGTAAACAGCGCAGGATAGATGCCTGATAAAATGCCGCAATAGCTGACGCTCTTATTTCTGCCCAAATTCACACGCACGGCAACGCGCTGCGCGGAGCAATCTTTCACCATTTGTTTCACGTCTTTTATATTTTTGGTCGGTTTAATCATATAATAAGTATGCCAAAAACGGAGCGTTTTTATTCCTCGAAAGGGAAAATTTTCCTTATTTTCGTTCTAACGGCGGGGGAAAACACATAAGATACTATGCGATAAAAACGCGAAAAGGAGAATAAAATGTCTATCAAACCGCAATATGAAACGTATCGTTACGTCGGAGAAATATGCACCGTGCAAAATCAGTCCATTGTCGAATGTCGTTTGCCAGGCAGTGAAATCAGCGGTATTCTTGCCGTACACGCCCACGTCGTGGCGGAAAAATGCGATTGTGCGGACGGCGAAGCGCATTATAGCGGCAAGGTGTTCTTAAACGTTGTGTACGAGAACGGAGAGCGGCGTGTGTGTCGCGCGGAACGCGGCGCGGAATTTTTCCACAAAGCCGAGGACGGGCGCATTACGCCTGCGTGCTTTGCAAAAGCGGCTCTTTCGGCACAAAACGTCAGCTATCGCAGGGAGGGTTCTGGGCTGTACGTGTCCGTGATTGTGGATGCGAAGATTACCGTATACGGCGGCAAGCAGATGGAATACCTTATCGGCGGCGAGGGCGTCGTGGCGAAAAAGGACGTGGCGTGTCTTTGTAAAACGCTCTGCGTTTCAGGAGAAACGGAAGGCGAGGATGAATTTGAAACCGATTACGTCGGCGACGTTTTACTGCACAGCGAGAGCGTTATCGCGCACCGCGTAGCGGCGTCGGGTGGCGAAATTGAGATTGAAGGGGAGTTGAATTTGAATATTTGCGTACTGCGTAGCGACGAATCCGTTTGCGCGTACGAGCGGTTGATTCCGTTCAAAATGCAAATCCCCAGCGACGAGGCGTTTGGGAAAGTGGTGGCGAGTGCGCGCGTGAGTGTTCGTTCGGCGACCTTGACGGCAGGCACGGACGAGGAAAAGGGCAAGAGCAAAATCGTCTTTTCTTACGTGCTGGCGGCGGACTGTTTCCTGCATACAAAAGACGAAGTACACGTGCTTTCGGACGCATTTTCGCCGTATGCGGAATTGACCTTAAAAAAGGCAAACGACGGGGGCAGGTATTTGACGAGATACGTAAAATGCACCGAACGGGTGAGCGGCGTTGCGGTGCTTTCCCCTGCGATAGAGGGGGAATATTCGTTGCAGGCGGCGGTGCTGCCCAAGGCGGAAATTTTGTGCCGTAAAACGGAGCGCGGCGTGGAAGCAGAGGGCGCGTTGACGGCAGAGGTGATTTTACGCGGCGCGGACGGTGGACGGCGTTCGGCGACGCTGACGTTGCCTATCCTATTCCCCGTGGAGATAGAGGGGGACGTCGTGGAGGCAGACTGTATGGTGTGCGGCCTTAACGTGCGGCGGAAAAAGAACGGCGAAACGGAGGCAGAGGCTACGCTGAAAATCTGTTTGCGCGCATACGAGGAGCGCACGTGGGAATACGTGAGCGAGGGGATACTCGGCGAGGAATACGGTGAGAGCGATTGCGCTTTTTCCGTCTTTATTCCGCGCGTTGGCGAGGATTTGTGGCAGGTATCCAAACGCCTGCGTTGCGCGCCCGACGACCTGAAAAAGAGCAATCCTGCGCTGGAATTTCCCGTGAAAGAGGGCAAGCGCATTTACGTATATAGACAAATTAAGTGAAAACTATGAAAAATACGCCTGAAAAGGGTGTAAAATATTGAATTTTTCCAAAAAATATGCTACAATGAAAAAGAGCACGCGGCGAGGAGCGGTCTTCGCCGCGGTTTTTAAATACTATTGCTGGGGATTGAAAAGCGGCTATGCACTCTATCAAGATAAAATCGTACGCGAAAGTGAATTTGACGCTGGAAATCGTCGGCGAACAGGACGGCTATCACTTGCTCGATTCCTTGGTGGCGAGCGTGAATCTTTACGATTTACTCGTGATAAAAAAACGCAAGGACAAGCTCAGCCGCGTGACGATGCACGGCTTGGGCAGTGAATCGATTGCGCCTGAAAACAACAACGCGTTAAAGGCGGCGGAGGCGTTTTCTGCGGAATTTGGTGTGAACGGCGTAGACGTTACGGTGTATAAAAATATCCCTATCGGCGCGGGCTTGGGCGGTTCGTCGGCGGATATCGTCGGGGTGCTTAACGGTATGGCGAGGCTGTACGGCGTGGAGGATAGGGCAGCTTTAAAAACGCTCGCCGATAGGCTGGGCAGCGATACGGGGTATATGCTCAACGGCGGCTTTGCGCGTATGCAGGGCAGGGGCGAGATAGTAACGCCGATTGACACGGCGGCAAAGCTGTATTTTCTACTGCTGTGCCCGTCCACGTCCGTCTCGGCGGGAGCGTGCTATCGCACCTATGACGAGCGTATAAAAAACGGCGACAAAAAAGAAAAAAATACCGAGAAATACACCGAAAACGCGATTGCGAATTTACGCGAAAAAAACGCGGAGGGGGTAGGCAGGTATTTGATGAACGACCTTTTTGCGCCTGCGGCGTCGCTGAATTTAGACGTGCAAGAGGCGTACGAGGCGGCGCGTTCGTTTTCCCCTTTGGGCGCGGTGATGACGGGTTCGGGCAGTTGCGTTTTGGCAATGTTTGAAACTAAGGAACTGTGCGACTGGGCAAAGAGCCGCTATAAGGGCAAATGCCGCGCGTACGTTGCGGAAACGGTAACGCCCGATTACGTGGAAAAGAATAAGAAAAAATCGCGTTGGCGTAATCCGTTTTGGCTTTCCGAAGAGGAGATAGCGGAAACGGACGGCGAATAAACGCGAGTATAAAAGAATAAAAACGGCAATACAATAACGGGAGAAAAGCATTTATGGAAGAAAGAATTATCGACGACGAATACGGCAGAGGAATACGTCTTAAAAAGACCAAAGACGGCTACGTGGACGTCACGGACGAGCTGGCAGAGGATACGGATAGCGACACGGAAGAACTGGTGGACGAAGTCGCGTTTGCGTTCCCCGATTTGGAAACGGATGAAACGGACGAGGATTTAATCGGGCTTACCCCCGAAGAGGTGGAAAAGAAACTGCAACAACGCGAACAAAAAGCGGCAGAGCGCAGGGCAAAAGGCGCGAAATTCTGCGAGGAGGGCGAAAAGGCTCTGGCAGAGGCGAAGTACGCGGACGCAAAAAAGGCGTTTACGAAAGCGATGAAATTCATTTCTCGCAACGAGGAATCGGAAAAGGAAGTGGAATTTGCCTCCCGTTGTCAGATGGGGCTTTGCAAGGCTTTGTCGGAAAATTTTGAAAACCCCGACGCTTTGTTGGAAGAATACGTCGAAAGGGGCGTGGAAAATTTTGAATACGACGTGGGCTACGAAACGTTAGAAACGCTGCGTAAAGACCATAAAGAGCTGTTTAAGCAGCGTTACGAAGCAATCGTTGCGGAAGAAACGCCGTTAAAAGAGAGCGTGGAAGTAAAACAGCAAAAGCGCCGCGAGTATTTGAAATCGCGTATGATTCGCGCGATAATCGCGTTTTTCATTGCGCTGTTGCCCGTTATCGGGTTTGGGATAGCGACGGCTGTCGTGGGGATGAAAAATTACAGCACGCCCGACGATAGATACGTGATGCCGACAATCGTGCTCGGCGCGGTGACGTTCGTATTCTTTATCGTGTTTATCGTGTTTGCAAACAAGCTCATCAATGCGTTCCGCTTGAAGTATAAGAACGAGAAATTAGAGGCGACGGACGAGGGCGAACGTCTGGTATACCTGCGCGCAATGAAAGAATTGTACGAATTCTTGCTGGAAATCCCGACGAGCGAAAAGGCGAACGCCGAAGAAAACGAAGAAAGCGTAGCAAACGAAAATTAAATAAAAAGGGAGCGAGGAGGATAAAATTTCTTCGCTCCTATTTTTATGAGGAAGTAATTTTTCTTGCTTTCGACGGGTTTTCGTGGTATAATGAAAAGGATATGAAGAAGATTTTTACCTATTTCAAACCATATAAATGGCAGAGCCTATTAGGTCCGCTGTTCAAGCTGTTAGAGGCTACGTTCGAGCTGTTAGTGCCGTTCGTGGTCAGTTTAATCGTGGACAAGGGCTTGGGCGCGCGGATAGAGGGCGCGTATCCCAACGCGAACGAGGGGTATATTATCCGTATGTGTTTGGTGTTGGCGGCGTTTGGCTTGGTGGGGTTGCTGTTTTCGGTGACGGCGCAATATTTCGCAGCGCGCACGGCAACGGCGGTGTCGGCGGGCGTGCGTCGGGATTTATTCAAAAAAATACAGTCGCTCAGCTATCACGATTTGGATAAAATGGGCGCGGCGACGATGCTCACGCGTATGACGAGCGACGTCGACCAGATGCAATCGGGCATCAATCTATTTTTGCGATTGTTGTTGCGCTCGCCCTTTATCGTGTTCGGCGCAATGACGGTGGCGTGTGTTATCGATCCGCAGTCGTTCGGGGTGTTCGCCGTAGCGATTGTCGTGCTGGCTATCGTGGTGTACGCCGTGATGTTCGCCTGTATGCCGCTGTATAAAAAAACACAGGGCAAGCTGGACAAGGTGCTGCTTTCCACCCGTGAAAACCTGACGGGCGCAAGAGTTTTGCGCGCGTTTTGTCGGGAAGAGGACGAAAGACGGCTGTTTGACGAACGCAACGAAGACCTAACGAAAGGCAGAAAATTCGTGGGCGGTATCGCCGCGATTACCAACCCCTTGACGTACGTACTCGTGAATTTGGCGACGATTTGGCTGTTGTGGTCGGGCGCGATCCGCGTAGAGAGCGGCGCGTTGTCCCAAGGCAGCGTGTTGGCGTTATACAACCTCATGGGACAGATTTTGATAGAGCTTATCAAGCTGGCGAATTTAATCGTTACCGTGACAAAGGCGGCGGCGTGCGCGAGCCGTATTGAAACGGTGCTCACCGCGCAGCCCTCGTTGAAAATAACGGCGGATACGGAAAGGAAAGAAGATCCCTTCGTCGTATTCGACGACGTGTCGTTGCGGTATACGGAAGGCGCGGAAGAGGCGCTCGTAGATATTTCCTTTGCCGTGGAGCGCGGCGAGACGGTGGGCGTTATCGGCGGTACTGGCTCGGGCAAGACGACACTCGTCAATCTGATACCCCATTTTTACGACGTAAGTGGGGGGCAGGTACGCGTTGACGGGCAAAACGTGAACGAAAGCGGTATGCAAAAACGCCTGCGTGAACGCGTGGGTGTCGTGCCGCAAAAAGCGGTGCTGTTCAAGGGCACGATTCGTGAAAATTTATTATGGGGCAGGGCGGACGCTTCGGACGAAGAGCTGTGGTCGGCGCCCGCTATCGCGCAGGCGGACGAATTTGTAAAGGAAAAAGGCGGCTTGGACGCGCCCGTGGAACAAGGCGGTAAAAACTTCTCGGGCGGTCAGAAACAGCGTTTGACGATTGCGCGCGCGGTGGTGCGGAATCCCGAAATCTTGATTTTAGACGATTCGGCGTCCGCGCTCGATTACGCAACGGATGCGGCACTCCGCCACGCGATAAAGGGGCTGGAAACGACGACGTTTATCGTGTCGCAACGCGCCTCGTCGGTGCGCGACGCGGATAAAATCGTCGTGATGGACGACGGGAAAATGGTAGGCTTGGGCAAACACGAAGCCCTGTTAGAAACGTGCGAAGTGTATCGTGAAATATACAATTCTCAATACGAAGCAGGAGGGGAAAGAGTATGAAAGAAAAACGTTCTCCTCAAAAAATAACGACTAAAACAGCGAAAACGTCGAAAAAAGGCACGCTGTTGCGCGTACTTTCCTACGTAGGGAAATACCCCGTCGCGCTGATTTGTTCGTTGCTGTTTGCCGTTGTGACGGTGGCGGCGACGTTGTGCGTACCCGTATTCTTTGGCGAAGCGGTGGACTGCATTGCCGAGGCAGGCGTGCGCTGGGCGGCGCTCAAAAGCGTATTCGTCAAGGTCGGCGTGGCGGCGGCGATTGCGGCGCTTAGCCAATGGCTGATGAGCCTTTGCAACAATCGCATTTCTTGTAACGTCGTGCGCGATATTAGAAAGGATGCCTTTCAAAAGCTGGGTGCGCTGCCCTTGCAATATATCGACACGCACGCCCACGGGGATACGGTGAGCCGTATCGTAGCCGATGCCGACCAGTTTTCGGACGGCTTGTTGATGGGCTTTACGCAGTTTTTTACGGGACTGATGACGATTTTGGGTACGATTGCGTTTATGCTAATCACCAACGTCAAAATCGGGCTTGTCGTGGTGCTGGTAACGCCGGCGTCCCTGTTCGTGGCGAAATTCGTCACCTCGCACACCCATAAATATTTCAAAACGCAAACGCAGACGCGTGGCGAACAAACGGCGTTTGTCGAAGAGGCGATAGCGGGCTTGAAAACCACGCAGGCGTTCGCGCACGAGGACGAAAACGAGGCAAAATTCAACGAAATCAACGCGCGGCTGGAAAAGGCGAGTATGAACGCCACGTTCTATTCCTCGCTCACCAACCCGTCCACGCGGTTTATCAACAACCTCGTCTACGCGCTCGTCGCGTTGCTCGGCGCGCTGGAAGTGCTGTCGGGCACGGGGTTTAGCGTGGGGGATTTGACGAAATTTTTATCCTATGCAAACCAGTATACAAAGCCGTTCAACGAGATTACGGGTGTGATGACGGAGCTGAAAAGCGCGTTCGTTTGCGCGGCGCGAATTTTCGAGCTGATTGACGAAACGGAAGAAACGCCTGATACGGACAAGACGGCGCTGGAAAACGCGAAAGGGAACGTGCGCTTGGACGACGTGTCCTTCTCGTACGTGAAAGAGCGCAAGCTGATAGAGGATTTGACGTTGGATATTCGCCCGGGACAACGCGTGGCAATCGTTGGGCGCACGGGCGCAGGTAAGAGCACGCTCATCAATCTATTGATGAGGTTTTACGACGTAGACAGCGGCGCGGTGCTTGTCGAGGGTGCGGACGTACGCGAAATTACGCGGCGTTCGTTGCGTGAAAATTACGGTATGGTATTGCAGGAAACGTGGCTGAAAAGCGGCACGGTGCGAGAAAATTTAAAGATGGGTAAGCCCGAGGCGACGGATGAGGAAATGATAGCGGCGGCGAAAAAGGCGCACGCGCACAGCTTTATCAAGCGTATGGCGCAGGGCTACGACACGCCCTTGCGCGAGGATGGCGGCAATCTGTCCGAGGGGCAAAAACAGCTGTTGTGTATCGCGCGCATTATGTTGGCACAGCCGCCTATGCTGATTTTGGACGAGGCGACGTCCTCTATCGATACGCGTACTGAACGCAAGATAAGCGACGCGTTCGAGCAGTTGATGCAGGGCAGAACGTCCTTTATCGTAGCGCATAGATTATCGACTATTGTCAATGCAGATACTATTCTCGTTATGGAAGCAGGCCGCGTCGTAGAACAAGGCACGCACGCACAGCTCCTGCAAAAAAACGGCGCGTACGCAAGGCTGTATAACGGACAGTTTGCATAAGAATTTTAGCGTTCAACGCATACCTGCCTAGCACGTTTTGTAAAAATTCATATCTTTGCACCCGATATCATATACTATCGTGGAGGCAAAAATATGCGGCTATACGAGGAGATTTTTAAGAGCGCGGACGGCGTGGCGTTCGCACGATACGTTGTCGTGCTAAACGGCGGCGGATATTTTGAAGGCGTGAAAGCGGTGGACGATTTTTCTACTCGCCGTATAAAGGTGTGTTTTCAAAAGGAAGAGCTTGTTATCGAGGGCGAAGATTTGTCCATAAAAAAATACTGTGAGGGGGATTTACAGCTCGCAGGGAAAATTTGCGCCGTGTATCTTTCTAATTACGAAGTGGGAAAAAATGCGGACGCCACAGCTGAAATAGACGCCACAGCCGAAACGGACGGCGGAGGCGTGATATGAGCGGTTTTTCCGACGTATTCACCCTGCGGGAACGGATTTTGATAGAGGGAATTATGCCCGAACGCGCGTTGTTGCGCCTGAAAAGGGCGGAAATAGACCTCTTTGACGTGCAAAAACCGCGAAAAAACCAAATACTTTTCAGCGTAAACCGAAAAGATAGTGAAAAAGTTTTTGCAATTTATCCAAATGTGTGCTATAATAAGGGTGTGTATAGTGCCTACACGGCGAAAAAAATGGGCGCGGTGGGGCTGGCGGCGCATATCGAAAGGCTGAAAAAACGGCTCGGGCTTGTTTTTGGCGCAGCTCTTTTCGCCATTGCCTTGTTCGTTTCAGACGGGCTGGTTTTGGGTATACAATGTATAGGCACGGACGTTTACGCAAGAGAGGCGCGCGCGGCGCTGTGGGAAAACGGCGTGCGAACGTTCGCGCCCTATCGGGCTGATAAGGCGGACGCTATCTGCGCGCGGCTGATAGCCCTTGGAGACGTGGAATACTGTTCGGTGAAAAAGAAAGGCTTTTACGTGCAGGTGGAAATGCGGCTTAGCCCTTTTGCCAAGAACACGTTTTTGCAGGGCGATATGCAGGCGAAACACACGGGCACGGTTGTAGGCATCACCGTTTTGCGCGGTACGCCCACCAAAAAAATCGGGGACGAAGTGCGACAAGGCGACACGCTCGTAGAAGGGTGTTTTTATACCCAAGACGGGGGACAGGTACGCGTTGAAGCTATTGCCAAGGCGGCGATTGCCTGCGTGTACGAATCGGAAATTGCGGCGACGGAAGAACAGGAAGCCTTTGCTAAGGCGTATTTGCATCTGCAAATTTCAGACGGCGATAAGATTACGAAAAAGACGATAACGCAAACGAGCGAGCATACGTTTTGCGTAGCAATCGAGTATACGGCGATAGAAACGTTCAATCTCTAAAACCCCAAAAAACGCAGGGGAGTAAGGCTTGGGGCTGTTCGCTGGATAAAAGAAGAAAAAATAAAAAAGACGTAAAAAAACGGCGAAGTGATTCGCCGTAACGTATACGCGCAGGCGCGTGCGTGAAATGCGCGCGATATGCGTAGGCGCGTACGTGTAAGGAGGCTTAGTTGGCTAATAACGAGCGCACGATTGAGGTCGTGGATACCAAATCGGTGGACAAGTTAGCGCGGATATTGGGCGCGTTCGACGAAAACCTGAATTTTCTTTCCAAAGAATTGGGGGTAATCGGCTACGTCGAGGGCGTAAAAATCCGTTTAGAGGGCGATAGAGAAGGCGTGTCACTTGGCGCGCAGGTGCTTTCTGCGCTCGTTCGGTTGGCTGACGAGGGAGAGGAAATCGACAAGGGGCGTATGGCATACTGTATCGAGCTAGCGCGCGAGGGCAGAGCGGACGAAATCGCCTCGCTCACCGACGGCGTGGTGGCAATCACCGCGCGCGGTAAGCAGATCAAATGCAAAACGGTGGGGCAAAAGGCGTACGTAGACGCGATAAAGAAAAATACGGTGGTATTCGGCGTCGGGCCTGCGGGCACGGGTAAGACTTACCTTGCCGTATGTATGGCGGTGTCGGCGTTTAAGAGCAAGCAAACGGAAAAGATTATCCTCACCCGTCCGGCGGTGGAGGCAGGCGAAAAGCTCGGGTTCTTGCCTGGGGATTTGCACGAAAAGGTCGATCCGTATCTGCGTCCGCTGTACGACGCTTTGCAAGAAATGTTCGGGCTGGAAACGTATGCAAAGCTGATGGAACGCGGTGCAATAGAGGTGGCGCCGTTGGCATATATGCGCGGGAGAACGCTGTCTAATGCGTTCATCATCCTTGACGAAGCGCAAAACACCACGCGGGAGCAGATGAAGATGTTCCTCACTCGTATGGGCGAGGGCAGTAAAATGGTAGTAACGGGCGACGTCACGCAGATCGACTTGGACGGCAAAGCGAGCGGTCTGGTGCACGCGACGGATATTTTAGACGGCGTAGAGGGGATTTCCGTTTGTCGCTTGACGGCGAAAGACGTCGTAAGACATCCTTTGGTGATGCGGATTATCCGCGCGTATGAAAAGGACGCGGAAAAGATGGAAGAAAAGCAGAAATCGGAGAAAACCACCCCCGATACGAGAAAGAAGAAACACCGCGAAACAAACGCGGAAGGAGAATAACGAACGATGGCAGTAAAACAAGAGCTGAACACGACGTTTACAAAGCAGATGCGAACGAAGAGTTTCTTTCTGTTTTTGATGCATTATCTTTTTATGATCGTGATTATAGGGATATTGCTGATTGCGGACAACTTTACGTACGTAACCCAAAATTTAAAGACAAAAACGGGCGACTACGTATATGCGGCGGTCAGTATATTTTTGCTCACGATTATTTTGTATTTTTATTTCCTGTTTGAGAACAAATCGGTGCTGGCGAGCGGGAAAATGATAGGGCTGTTATTTACAGTGTTCGATTTATATATTATCGCATCCTTTTTAATCGGTGAAATGGTGAACATTTACGCCCGTCCGGTGGCGTTCGTGGCGCTCATGATGTTCGTGTTAATCGGCAGAAAAGAGGCGATTTTTCTCAACGTCGTCAGCGCGTTATTGATGTTTATCGTCGATACGTTCACGGGCGCAGAGGCAGTTTCAAACGAATACTATTCCTCGCTGATGATTTCGTTCTCGGCAGGTATGGTTGCTATATTCCTTTGTGAAAAGGCAAAGACGCGGTTCTTGATTATGTTGCTGGGTTTGGCTATCGTCTTTCCCATCGACATCATTATCGCAATGTTAGAGCTGTCCGACGTATTGCGCGCAGGCGGTTCGTTCGCAATGTTCATGGCTTCGGAAACGTTGTTTATGCACATGGGTTACGGCGTATTTGGCGGCGTTACGTCCACGGTATTCTTCTTGGCGCTGTTGCCTGTTTTTGAAATCGTATTCAACTGTCTTACGGTGTTCCGTCTGCGTGAATTGACAAGCTACGACGCGAAGCTTTTGAAAAAACTGAAATTGGAAGCACCCGGCACGTACAATCACGTCGTTATGGTGGCGCAGCTTGCGGAGGCGAGCGCGGCGGCGATAGGGGAAAACGTAGACTACGCCCGTGCGGCGGCGTTGTATCACGACGTCGGGAAACTGCACAATCCCGAGCATTTCACTGAAAATCAGGGTGATTATAATCTGCACGACGAGCTGACACCCGAGCTTTCCGCGGACATTATCCGTTCGCACGCAAAGGACGGCTATTCGCTGATTCGCAATTCGCATTTGCCTGAATTTTTAGCGGATATCGCCTTGCAACATCACGGCACGATGCCTATTCGTTATTTCTACGCCAAGGCTTTGAAATTGACGGACGGCGAGCTGAATATAGAAGATTTCTCCTATTTAGGCCCTAAGCCCCAAACCAAGCTGGCGGCAATCATTATGATAGCGGACGCGGCGGAGGCGGCGGTGCGCGCGACGAACTCTCGAAACCCCGAATCGGCGGAAAAGGCGATTCGTATGGTCATTGAAGAACGAATGGATTTGGAGCAGTTCTCCGAGTGTGACATTACGATGGTGGATTTGACGAAGATTCGTTTGGCGCTCGTCAACTGTTTGACGGGGGTATATCATCACCGTATCAAATACCCGAACATCAAATACAAGCGTAGCGAAGACGGCAAGACGAAAGGAGAAAACGTATAATGGCAGGCTTTCGTATCTATTGCGAGGACGGCGAATTTCCCGCGGAAAACGTAGCGGCGTTAGAACGCGCTATGGAGGGGTTCGTGACGACAGATATTTCGCTTTCCATCGAATTTATTTTCGTGGACGAAGCGGAGATTCAGCGTTTAAATCGCGAGCAACGGAATATTGACAAAGTGACGGACGTGCTCAGTTTTCCCTCGCTGGACGGCATTAAGGGCGAGGAAATATACGGCGCGGACTATCCGTACGAGATTGACGAGGAGGGAAATCTTCTCATCGGCTCGGTGGCGGTGTGCTGTCAGCGCGCAAGAGAGCAGGCGGAAGAATACGGACACTCGTACGAACGGGAGCTGCATTATTTGCTCGTGCACGGGATAATGCACTGTTTGGGTTACGACCATGAAACGGACGAGGAACGCGCAGAAATGCGTGAAAAAGAGGAGTATATCCTCGGCAAAATGGGCATTAAGAGGGCGTAAAAAACGCTAAGAAACACGGAGGAAAGTTTTTTAAAAGTATGAGAAGCGGATACGTAGTGGTCATAGGCAGAGCGAACGCAGGCAAGAGCACGTTAATCAACGTTATGGTAGGGGAGAAAGTATCTATCGTATCTCCCAAGCCGCAAACAACGCGCGATAGAATTTTGGGGGTATTGACAGAGGACGATTATCAAATCGTATTCGTGGATACGCCCGGTATTTACAAGGCGCGCAACGCATTGACGGACATGATGATGCGTACGACGGAGACCAGCGCTCGTTCAGTCGATTTCATTTTATACGTGCTGGACGGGCACGACGGAATCGGTGAAGAGGATTTCGAGCTGATTAGAAAATACAAAGCGCTGAATATCCCTATGGCGGTGGCGTATACGAAAATCGACATTATGCCCAAGGAGAATATACCTTTAGATATGGCAAAATTTTCCGACGCCGCGCTCGATTTGGACGTATTCCCCGTGTCCGCGCGCAAGGGCAAAAACGTACGCGAGCTGAAAGAATTTTTGGTGCAAAATATGCCCGAGGGCGACAAAGTATTCCAGCAGGACGTTGTTTCAGACAAGAGCGAACGTTTTATGATTTCGGAGATTATGCGTGAAAAAATCCTGTTAAAATTCGACAAGGAAATTCCGCACGGTATCGCAATCGTCATCAACACGTTCCAACAAAACGACAACGGCGTGTACGAGGTGAATCTGGATATCGTCTGTGAAAGAGCCAACCACAAAGCCATCTTAATCGGCAAGCAAGGCAGGGCGATAAAAGAGGTGTCGTCGTTTGCCCGTCAAGATATGGAAAAATTCCTTGGTGCAAAAGTCTTTCTCACCACCTACGTCAAGGTAAAAGAGGACTGGCGGGATAGGCCAAATATGCTCCGCGAATACGGCTACGAAGACCTGAAAGACGAATAAGGGCGTACCTCCGCGCAAAAACGGAACGCTGCCCTTGCTCGTTTACGTTATGTAAACTCCCGTCGGTCACAACCCGTGTTTTACGCAAATCTACAACCCTTCTTCGCCTTTCAAAGCACACAGAAGACGAATAAGGGCGTACCTCCGCGCAAAAACGCAAAACAGGAAGTCAAGGAACTTAGTTCCTTGCGAGGTGTGGAGCAGAGCTCCGCAAAAAAAGAGCCCAAGGAAAGCAAAACAAAGTTTTGCGCCAACACGGCATAGCCGTCAGCGCCGTTAGGCGAGAGGACAGGAAGTCAAGGAACTCAGTTCCTTGCGAGGTGTGGAGCAGAGCTCCGCAAAAAAGAGCCCAAGGAAAGCAAAACAAAGTTTTGCGCTAACACGGCATAGCCGTCAGCGCCGTTAGGCGAAAAACACAACGCATAATTCCCCTATTCTCTCCGCACAATAATAGGGCAGGGAGGACGTTATGCGGGACGGTGAAAAGGAAAACGGCGCGGCAAAAATGGCGTGGGAACTGTTTGAAAAAACAGGCAGTATCAGCTATTATATGCTGTATTATGATTTAAAACGCAAAAAGTAAAATTCAGCAAAAACAAAGGCGAAAAGAGTATGGAGATTAAAACGGACGCAATCGTGTTACAAACGGTCGATTATAAAGATAACGACAAATTGTTGACGTTGTTTTCCCCATCTTTGGGCAAGATTACGGCAGGGATTCGCGGAGTGAAAAAGCCGACGGCAAAGCTCGCCTTTTCCGCCCAACCCTTTTGTTTTGCCGAATACGTTTTGGCGGAGAAAGGGGGCAGGTACACGGTGACGGGCGCGTATCTGCACGAGAGTTTCTTTTCTCTGCGCTACGATATCGTGCGTTTTTACGCGGCGTGCGCGGCGACAGAGGTCTGCAAGACGATTTTGGTCGAGAACGAAGAATACGACGGTTTGTTTATCGGGCTGATTGAATGCTTGAAGTCGCTTTCTCTCACGGACGAGGACGCGGCTTTGCCCGTGATAGGGTTTATCCTTATCGCCCTGCGCGAGAGCGGCTATCCCATTGATTTGGGGTATTTGGAGGAGTGCGACGGCGATATCGGGGACAAGCTGTGGTTCGATTTCGCAGACGGGAAATTTACGACGTTTGAACGCTTGGTTCGAGGGGAAAGAGCGAGCGTTTCCACCTATCATACGCTGCGCCTAAGCGCAGGGCTTGCGTATGACGAGAAGAGCGCGGCAGGGGGCAAAAAGCGCGCCCTGCGGCTGTTGAAGGCGTATCTTTCGGAAAAGACGGAGGAAAGATACGAGAATTTAGGCGAGCTGATTCGCCTGTATGAAGAAATAGAATAAGGGAATTATTTATGGCAAGAACAACGAAAAAAAAGGAAACTTCTGTGCCCGTAGTGACGCGCGCGGAAAAGAAAGACGCAACGAAGGCGCTGATACGCGAAACGTTGCAAAAAAAGAGCTATAAACACAACGACCTTATCGACGAAACGGCGAAATTATACACGGAGCGTTTTGGCGGTGAGGAAACGGATAACATCAACGACGTAAAGGGCCGTGTCGGCTCGGTGCTCGATATTATGAAAAAGGACGGCGACGTGCTGTTCGAGGGGGGCATGTACGCGTTGAAAGGGGTAAAGGACGAGAAAAAGACGGAGAGCGTAGCGGTGGAAACGATGGAAGAAAAACCCAAAAAAGCCACGCGTTCCAAGACGAAAAAGACAACGGAAACGGCTGAAAAGACGCCCGTTATCGAAGAAACGCCTCGAAAGGCAAAAACGGTGAAAAAAGCGGAAAAAGAGCTGAAAGCCGAGACGGAAAAAAAGACGGCAAAAACGGCAAAGAAAACGGTGAAAGCGAAAAAAACGGAAGAGGTAGCAACGGAAGTCGTTGCCAAGGAATCCGAAAAGGATAAAAACGCGCCTCTGCCCGCAGAGCCGTTGTTGCCTATCGCGCCCGTCGCGCCGAGTACGCCTAAGGTCGCACCCGAGCCGATTCCTGCCGAGGCAGAGCCGAAAAAACGCGGCAGAAAACCCAAGGCGGTAGAAAAGGCGGCCGAAAAAGAAACGCCCGAGGTCAAGACGGAACCGGCGGCTGTTGCGGCGGAAATAACGAAAAAAACGGAAGTGAAAGCGGAAGAAAAGGCGTCTGAAACGGCGGTGGAAACGCCTACGGTTGAGGAAGTTAAGGCGGAAGTAAAGGCAGAGGAAACGCCTATTGTTAAAGAGGATAAGGCGGAAGAAAAAACGCCCGTAACGGCGATTGTCGAAAAGAAAAAGGCGGAAATTGCGCCCAAGAGCGTAATGGATATGAGCTTTTTATTCGGCGACGTAAAGCCTGCCAAAAAGGAAGAAAAGACGGAAAAACCCGTTGAAAAAGCTGAAAAAACAGAAGAAAAACCCGCCGCAAAAGTAGAGGAAAAGCCAGCCGTTAAGGCAATAGAAAAGCCTGCTGTAAAGACGGTGGAAAAGGCAGAACAAAAGACGGGGCAAAAGATAGAACGCAAGAGCGAGCCGCCTAAAAAGCCTGTGAAAGAGCCGATAAACGAGCGTCGTCGCGTCGTGGAAAGACCGACGAATAGGGCTTTGACGGCGGATGAAAAATTGCGCGACGCGTTTTTGAAACGTATCCGTGCGTTGGGCGGAGATTATTTTGAATATTATTCCATTTATTTGTTGGAGAGATATTCTATGCGCAACGGCAGACGTTTAGAGGGGTTGCGCGTCACGGCAGGTGATCACGACGGCGGTATCGACGGGGAGATTGAGCTTACGGATAAATTCGGGTTTAAAGAGACGATCTACATACAGTCGAAGAATTGGGATCCCGACAAGGGCGACGAAAAGCTGTGGGTGGTCGGTGAAACGTTGTTACAGCAATTTATCGGTGCGTGTATGTGCCGTCAGGCAAAGGACGGAAAACAGCATTGTCGGGGTATTTTTATCACGACGTCGCGTTTTACCCCCGAGGCGAAACGCCTGCTGGATACGATGTCGGATAAAATCGTCGGCTACGATGGCAACGATTTGTACGAAACGGCAAAGGAGTGCTCGTTCGGGCTTGTGCAGATAAACGGCGAGTGGAAACTGGACGAAAAACTGCTCAGCGGCGCAAAGGCGTTCTTTCAGTTGTACTAATTGTTTTCCGTTGAGGAAAAACTTGTATCTTTAAAATTTTACGTAAATTTTACAAAAAAAGTCGCGGCGAAATCGTCTGCGGCTTTTTTGGCGCTTTATGGCGTTATTTTTAAAAGAAAGGGGGCAGGTATGCGTTGAAATGCGTTTTTGTGATTGCGAAGAAACCGCAAAACCTCACAAAAAACCATTTTTTGGCGACGAAAGTGGTTGGCGTTTTTTTTATTACACTATTCTAATTTGATTGACAGAGGATAAAAAAAGTGATACAATATATGGCGTTAAATTGAAATTTACACATATGAGGTAAAAGATAAAAATGGAAATTTTTGAAAAAATCAAAAAATGGTTTAAAAAGACTTGGATTAAGATATGTAAGGCATATTCGATGATTCCTTGGTTGAGATGGGTGACGTTGGGCGTAGCGGCATTGATTTTCGTGCTTGCGATTGCAATCCCCGTAGCTACCTGCGATAAGGAAAGCGAGGGCAAAGCGCCTGTTTCTAGCTCGGAAACGAGCGAAGAGAGCAGCTCGGATGGTGAACACAAGCACAACTGGGCGGTTACGATTATCAAAATGAGCGATTGTGAAACGGACGGCGAAATGCTGTTGCTTTGCGAGGGCTGCGGCTCGTTCGAGCGTGTAACGACGGAAGCAACGGGGCACAATTACGTGGAATACGGCGAAGAAGCGGCGGAATGTATGACGGACGGTACCACGGCGTACGAGCAGTGTAAAAATTGCGGCGATTACAAAGTAAAGCCGCAGACGATTCCTGCGCTTGGACACAACTACGTAGACGGCGTGTGCGCGAATTGCGGTGAAAAGGAAGCTGTTACGGTGGGCGCAATCAAATATGAATTGAGCGCTGACGGCACGTACTATACGGTGGCAGGCTTGGAAGCGGAATCGGATGCGACGGAAATCGTGATTCCCTCTGCATACAAGGGCTTGCCCGTAAAAGAAATACAGGACGAAGCGTTTAAGAATTGCACGCAGATTACCAGCGTGACGATTTCGGGCCAAAAGATTGGCAAGAGTGCGTTTGAAGGCTGTGCGGCATTGAAAGAAATTGATTTGTCGAACAAGTTGCAAATCAAATCTATCGGTATCGACGCGTTCAAGAATACGGGCGTGTATGCAACGGAAGCAAATTGGCAGAACAACGTTTTGTATATCGGCAATTATCTCATTGCGGTGAGAGAAGCGTATTTCGGCGCTTTTGACGTCAAAGACGGCGTTGTTACGATTGCTGATAAGGCATTTTCTACCAGCAAGGTAACGAGAGTAGGCATTTCTAACTCCGTTGTAAACGTAGGCTACCGCGCTTTTGAAAACTGCAAATCTTTGACGGACGTTTCCGTTGGCAGCGGCGTAACGAAGCTCCCTGCGAGTGCATTCTCCGGCTGTACGGCATTGTCGGTAATCAGCGTAAACGAAGCGAATAGAGCTTTCAAATCGCTGGACGACGGCAATTTGTATAGCAAAGACGGCAAGACGTTGGTAATGTATGCGCCCGGTCAAATGCAGACCTCGTTCACGGTGTCCGAGGGTGTGGAAACGATTGGTGACAACGCGTTCTATGCTTGTAAGCTGGAAGAAATCGTACTTCCTACGACGTTGAAGAAGATTGGTAACAACGCATTCGCGGCGAGCGATAGCTTGACGTACGTTACGATTCCCGAGAGCGTTACTATGATGGGTATTGCAGCGTTCTATCAATGCGAGAATTTGGAAAGCGTTTACTTTGACGACGTAACGGGCTGGTATTTGCAGGCGCCGGCGGAAACGGAAATGACGGCCGTGTCCGATACTGAGTTGAGCGATTCGACGACGGCAGCGGAATATTTGACGAGTGAAAAAGCTATCTTCTATTGGAGAAAAAACTAAATCGTAAATAGACAAAAAAAGGAGCGAGGACAATCTCGCTCCTTTTCCTCATTTTTGCCTATGCGTTATCCTTTTTATGCACGCAGTATGCTGTTCCTCTGCGCGCGCGGAAAACAATAAATAATCAAGAAAGCGTACGAAAAGGCATAAAAAAGCTCTGTTTTGGTGAAAATTTTTATAAAAATTACAAAAAATCTTCAAAAGTCGGCGTCAAAGGCTTGATATTTCTTGTAAATTATATTAAAATGAAATATGGCAAAAAACAAAACGTGTTTTTTTCACGCCCAAAAATAGGCAAAAAGGTTTTGGGCGCGGGTATTTTTGTGGTCACCCGTCGTTAGAAAAACGAGAACGACCAAGAGGAAAGTACAGACAAAAAAAGAAAAAAATCAACTTGGAGGAAATAACATTATGGCTAAAAAGTATTGCTATCTCTTCACCGAAGGCAACGCAAAGATGCGTGACATCCTCGGCGGTAAGGGCGCAAACCTTGCAGAAATGACCAACATCGGTCTTCCCGTACCCCAGGGCTTCACGATTTCGACGGAAGCTTGCACGCAGTATTACGAAGATGGCAGACAAATCAATCCTGACATTCAAGCAGAGATTATGGAATACATCGAAAAGATGGAAGCAATCTGCGGTATGAAATTCGGCGACAAGGAAAACCCCTTGCTCGTATCCGTACGTTCGGGTGCACGCGCATCCATGCCCGGTATGATGGACACCATCCTCAACCTCGGCTTGAACGAAGAAGTAGTAAACACGATTGCAGCAAAATCGGGCAATCCCCGTTGGGCTTGGGACTGCTACCGTCGTTTCATTCAGATGTTCTCTGACGTCGTAATGGAAGTAGGTAAAAAGTACTTTGAAAAGCTCATCGACGAGATGAAAGAAAAGAAAGGCGTTACGCAGGACGTAGAACTCAACGCGGACGACTTGAAAGAACTCGCTAATCAGTTCAAGGCTGAATATAAGAATCAGCTCGGTAAAGACTTCCCCAACGATCCCAAAGAACAGCTCTTTGAGGCAGTAAAGGCAGTATTCCGTTCGTGGGACAACCCCCGTGCGAACATCTACCGTATGGACCACGATATCCCTTACAGCTGGGGTACCGCAGTTAACGTACAGATGATGGCGTTCGGTAACATGGGCGAAACCTCCGGTACGGGCGTTGCGTTCACGCGTAACCCTGCAACGGGTGAAAAGGGCCTTATGGGTGAATTCTTGACGAACGCACAGGGCGAAGACGTTGTTGCAGGCGTTCGTACCCCGATGCCCATCGCACAGATGAAGGAAGTATTCCCCGAAGTTTACGAACAGTTCTTGAAGGTTTGCAATATCCTTGAAAATCACTATCGTGATATGCAGGATATGGAATTCACCATTCAGGATAGAAAGCTGTATATGCTTCAAACCCGTAACGGTAAGAGAACGGCAGCGGCTGCTATCAAGATTGCTTGCGATTTGATTGACGAAGGCATGATCACCGAACAGGAAGCGCTTATGCAAATCGACGCGAAGAGCCTCGATATGCTTTTGCACCCTCAGTTCGACGCGAAAGCATTGAAAGACGCTGACAAGAACAACGTTGTAGGCAAGGGTATCGCGGCATCTCCCGGCGCAGCGGCTGGTAAGATCGTGTTCACGGCAGAAGACGCTGTTATCGAAGGCAAGAAGGGCGAAAACGTTATCCTCGTTCGTTTGGAAACGTCCCCCGAAGATATCGAAGGTATGAAATACGCACAGGGTATCTTGACGGTACGTGGCGGCCAGACCTCTCACGCAGCCGTGGTTGCTCGCGGTATGGGTACGTGCTGTGTATCCGGTTGCGGCGACATCAAGATGCACGAAGAAGAAAAATGGTTCGAGCTTTCCGGTCAGATTTTCCGTGAAGGCGACGTACTTTCCCTTGACGGCTCGACGGGTAACATCTACAACACCCTCATCAAGACCGTTCCCGCAGATCCTAACTCCGGCTATTTTGGCAGAATTATGGACCTTGCAGACAAATATAAGGCTCTCGGCGTAAGAACGAACGCAGACAGCCCCGAAGATGCAAAACAAGCAGTAGCGTTTGGCGCGCAGGGTATCGGTCTTTGCCGTACGGAACACATGTTCTTCGATCCTTCGAGAATCGGCGCGTTCAGAGAAATGATTTGCTCTGACACCGTAGAAGAAAGAGAAGCAGCGCTTGCTAAGATTGAACCTATGCAGCAGGCAGACTTTGAAGGCTTGTTCGAGGCGCTCGGCGGCTATCCCGTAACGATTCGTTTCCTCGATCCCCCTCTGCACGAATTCGTTCCCACGACGGAAGAAGATATCGTGGCTCTTGCAAACGCACAAGGCAAGACGGTATCGCAGATTAAGGACATTATTGCAGGTCTTCACGAATTCAACCCCATGATGGGTCACCGTGG
>JAFWBT010000016.1 GCA_017507005.1 Clostridia bacterium
CTGTCTTCCATCGTAGGATACTCAATCGTTGCGCCCGGTTCCATTTCTACCGTCGTTCTGCCGTTCATCCAGTCCATAGGATCGGTAACGATGGTCAAATAGTACACCGTTTCTTCTTCGCTGCTCGTAGCTTCTTCACTGCTTACAGTTTCTTCACTGCTTGTAGTTTCTTCGCTGCTTACAGGCGTTTCACTGCTAACAGGCGTTTCGCTACTAACAGGTTTTTCACTGCTTACGGGCTTTTCACTGCTTACGGGTTGTTCGCTACTTGCAGGCGTATTCACGGACGATTCTTCGCCACCGCCAAAACAAGCCGCGCCAGCCGCAGCCGTCATGCCTAAGCACAGTAACAATGCTGCTAATTTTGCAAATTTTTTCATGCTTTTCCTCCAAATTTTTTATTTTTCACGGTAGGCGACAAAAACATTTTGCCGCCTGCCGTATAATACTTTTTACCCGATTTTTCAATCGTTTTCGCTGTTAAACACCGCGAATTTCCGTTCCATATACGCTCGTAGGCGCAGCTTCGCTAATCGGATCGGCGTTGTTGTTATAGAGCAAGAAGCCGTTAGACCAACCGCTACGATAAAGCATATGCTTCAACTGATTGCCCGTACCTACGATATTGAATTCCGTCTTGTAAACGTTACCTTCTATCGTTACTTCTGCCGCCCATACACCGTCGCTCGTCTGCGTGTAGTGGAAGTACACCCAATTACTCGTATATATCGTCTCCTGCTGGAATACGAATCTACCGTTGTTAATCTTCAATGCAAACCAAATATCGGTGTAACCGCTAAGGTCGGTACCATCGAAGAAAGCGCTGCTAAGAGCCGTCGGCCAAGCTACGTAGCTGTCCAATCTCTTTACTTTCTCAAAGCCTTCCGGTGCTGCGATATCGCACTCGATATCGTGCATCTTATCCGTTGCACCGCCTCTCCAAGCGCTGAATACGCTATCCTGCACAATCGTGCTTTCCGCTTTATCGCCCTTTTCGTAGTCTAAAATGAGGCTTGTGACGAAGTGTTCTCTTTCACCTTCCTTAACGGAAACAACGGTAACTTCATTTTTGCCCCAATCGAGCTTTTGCCAATCAACGGTGATTTGGTCTGCGCCGCTACCTATAATCTTACTGCCAAGATATACGTAGTTTTCTTCGCCGAGCCAGCTGTTATCGCCAATCGTCAAGATGGGATTCTTGTTATAAATCGTAGGCGTTCCCGTCGTTGCAGGCATTGTCACTTTTTTACCAAAGCTATCGATATATACCGTATGCGTAGCCGTGATTTCAGGATTGAACAAGGAGGTTGCCGTCAGCGTTACCGTCTTTCTATACGCGGCTTCCGTTGCCGAAAGCTGACTAGCTGCATACGTTACGCCTTCCGTTTCTTCCAGCTCAATATTTACGTAAGGATTGTTCGCAAGAACAACCATACTAAACCCTGCCACCAACGTATCGTCTACGTTCAAGAATTCGATAGGCGCGTTGCGGTCAAGCTTTGCCGCCTGATTTGCAAACATAGGAACCCCTTCTACTTTCGTCCAAATCGACTGGTCGAAACTTGCAAAGATATCCGTACCTTCAAGCAATTCTACGTAAGAGTGTTTCTTAATGTCTGCGCCCGATTTACTCAGCACGTCGTCGTCGGGACAAAGCGTAACTACGTTTTCAATCTTCGAGGGCGCACCCGCCAAACGAATATTGAATGTAGGAGCTTTATTATACTCACCGACTTCTTTCGTAATATCCGCAGCCGACGCGTCAATAAGACAGTTTCTAGCCGTTGCGTTAGGACCTGCCAACGTCGTGAAGAACGAACCCATATATCTAGGAGTGCCGTTAATGCCCTCCGTTGCTTTATCGCCACCGAGTTTCTTATACTGAATGCTGACGTTTTCAACCGTACCGTTACCTGCCGTACAGATAAGCGACTGATTTGCAAGCAACGTTGCGTTGGTGAACGATACGTTCTTAACAACACCCGTCGTGTTCAGATACCCAAAGATACCGCCGCCCTGCTTTGCGTCGCCCGAGGGGTTCTTACCGACCGTAACGCCGTCGATATTGTAGCCCTTACCGTCGAATACGCCTCTGAAACCTCTGCCAATATCCGTCGTAGAACCTTGAACGCCCCAAGCCGTACCCGTGTCCGTCATACAGGTAATCGTCTTATTGTAATCAATATCGTTACCCAAAATGAAATACCCGTCGTAATGCTGCGAGTTCACTTCCTTTTCAAAACGAACAGACCATTCCGTTTCATCCGTCTTGGCGATAGCTGCCATCTGGTCGAGCTCTGCCGCGTCGTTGATGATGAACGTATAAATTTCTGCATCCATCGTATAATAAACGAGGTCGGTCATCACGCCCAATACCTGTTCGCCCAAAAGACTAGCAGATTTAGGGAATTTCTCTTTGTTGAACAAAACGGTGTTGCCGCTAACACGGCTGCTTACCTTTTCGCCGTGGAGCTCTACACTCTTAAGCGTACCAATCAATTCGCTTTCCAGCGTTATATTGGTAAGATTTTCAATTTCCAATACCACCGATTCGTCGAGATGTACTTCGGGAGGAATAACTTTGCAAACGACCGTTGCCGTTGCTTCTTCTCCGTTGTACGTCGTCGTACCCGTTATGGTAACTTCGCCAATCTTTTTCCCAACGATAGAGCCGTTTTCCAAAATAGCCGCGTCGCCGTCCACCGTCCATACGATTTCCGCGTCGTCGTACTGTTCGCCGCCTTTCGTTACAGCGAAATCAAGCGACAAACTATTCGGCATTTCACCGATAAGGTCCGTCGTGGAAACGCTCGCCGCATAGCCAACCGTGCTGGGCTGAATTCCCAAATTCGTAGGCTTTATTTTCAGCGTAGGCGCTATCACGTGCACCGTTATCTGTTTGTTCGTATACATACCGCGTACCGTCGCCGATACGATAATGTCAATCGTTTCAACGTTAGCACCCGTCACCGAGATTACGTCGCCTTCTGCGCTAATCGTTGCCTGCGAATCCTTGGAATTTTCAGCAAACGAAACCGCATATTCGATATCTTCTGCAAGTATCGTCTTGTTCCATTCCGTAGCTACGCTAAATTGTAACGTTTCGCCGTTCTCGATGGTATATTCCGCCGATTCCGCCGTAATCACGGGCACGTAAGACGTCTTTTCAACGTTCACGATACAAGTAGCCTTCAAGCCGTCTACTTCCGCCGTAATCGTTACTTTTTCAATCTTGCCCTTCGTCGTTACCAAACCGTTCTGGTCTACCGTAGCAACCGATTCGTCAGCCGAGCTGTATCGAACAGCCGAAGCCGTACCTCTTACCGTACATTCGAGCTGAACGGTCTCGTATTGTTTTACGTCCACCTGCTTGCTAGCAAATTTTAAGCTAACCGTGCTTTCTTCCTCGCCCGCAAACCAATCGGTACTGGAAGAATTTTCCGAAGAAGGTGCGCCCTGTTTGTTACAACCGATTGCCGTAGCCGCCGCCATGAACGTACAGCCCAGAGCCAAACTTAAAAGCAATGCTTTCATTTTTTTCATAGTCGTTTACCTCCTTCTATTAGTCCAGATCCCAAAGATCGGTGACAAGCGTCATCGGACGGCCTTCTGCGTGTATCTTGTTGCCCAGCGCATAGAAATCGTCAAGGAATTCCAGACGCATCTTCTTCAACGCCGATGCCTCGTACGAAGTTGCATACGTGGTGCAAAGCACGAAACGAGGGAAGAGCGCTTCAATCATAATATGGTCTTTGTAAACCTTATACATTGCAGGATCAGCTGTTTTGTATTCATCTTCAATCGCTACGAACGCTTTGTCCAAAAGATCAATCCAAGTATTTATCAAGCCTTCGGGCCAGTTTTCTTTATTCAACAGTTTTCTGTTGTGAATATTACCGCTGATTGCATAGTTTTCTTCAATGAAACGGCAACGCATAACTATTTCTTCGTAATACTGC
The DNA here is from genome assembly GCA_017507005.1 of Clostridia bacterium. Lineage (GTDB taxonomy): Bacteria > Bacillota > Clostridia > Christensenellales > Borkfalkiaceae > Scatosoma. The sequence goes on from JAFWBT010000016.1 coordinate 3,960, forward strand.
TGCATATATTCGCCAGCCACGCCGAAGTTGTACTTGAAGTACTTATCTACGTAATACTGATAGTCAGCGTTTACGTCAAAGTCTACCTTCGATTCCAAATAACGGCGCAATTTTTCAAAGCCGCCGTTCTTCGGGTTTTCGTAGTTGCCCTGCCAGAAGATATACTTCGCGCCGAGTTTCTTGAAGAATCTCGTCGATTCAAACATAGTATCGAACGAGTTGTACGGATACAAGATACCTTCCGAGTTCAGAGCGTATGCCCAAACGTAGAATTCGCCGCCTACGCCCGACCAAGACGTTACCATCTTTTCCCAAGACGCGTTCTGCGTTTCCGTATATGCGTGCGTCCAGTCTGCCGCGGACGTTGCCCACATAAACTGGATTCTAGGAGCGGTGTAAAGACGTTCGTGCGTGTTCGACCATTCCGTCAACAATTCGCTTTCCAACGATTCGCCGTTTTCGTCCGTCCACGCGTCTTCCCACGTCTGCATCGAACCGTCCGTATTGAACCACATTTCTTCCTTAGGAATACCTCTGCCGTCTTCCGTCAAAATGTAGTTACCCGTTGCGTCTTTTTCCGTGGGAGGAGCTACCGACGTATGATATACAAGCTCGAGGATGTTAAAGTCTTTATCCGGCCCAAAGATTGCAATCGCTTCGTCCGTTTCCAACCAAGCGTCTATCTGCACCGCTACACGGTTACAAAGGGACAGCCATGCACCTGCCATCGTACCGCCGTAGTATGCAAAGCTTGCCTGACAAGCCGTACACTTACAGTTTTGTACCTGCGGCGTGTTACCGCCGATATCGTGCTGTGCAATCATGATGTTGTCCACGTGAGGGTTCTCCTTCATGAACTTCTTCACCTTTTCGGTGAGGTGGTTGATAAGCCCCGTATACGTTTCCTTATCGCCACGGGACGTCCAGCAACCCTGCCAACGCGTAGAGTCGTTAGAAGCCCAGTTCGGGTTTTCATCCGCCTCTTCCAAGGATACGAATTCGTACCAGTTATGGCAGAACGAACCGTTGTTGGGGTTGATGAAAATCTGCGTATAGGTAAAGCCCATACCGAATATTTCTGCGTTGCTAAGAGCGCCGCCGTTTTGACGATAGTCAAAGTCGGGACGTTCTACGATATCCATTGCAGGCATCACCTTACCGTCTTTTTCAAAAATGATAAGGTCTTCTGCGAACATATCGTAGCCGAGCACTTCACGTAAGAACGCGAGCGCGCCCATCTGATAGCCGTTTTCGGTGTATGCGTTGATGAATACGTTTTTATCAACCGTCTGCACCTGATAGCCTGACATACCGATTTCTTCATACGTGGGGATTTCGCCGCCCCATTCTATAAACAACTCTTCACAGCCAACGAAGATATAATGTTTATCTCTTTCAATATCTTGCATCATTGAAAATTCAATAACTTCGAGCTGTTTACCCGTAGCCGCCAACGTCTGCGTAGCGATATAACCGCCGGCTTTTGAATGTGTTGCGTCGCCGATAATAACCTTATATTCGCTCTGTCCGTTTACTACGTAATCGCTAACGGGTGCGTCGAAATCTACGTTTACGTTATGTAACGTGCCTTCTACGTACGTTTCCGTCTTTTCGGTGACTACGCCGCCTACCGTCGAGCCTGCGCCGCTATTTTCTGCATTATTATTAGGAGTACCGCAAGCACTTGCGAACGTACAAGCCGCTAATAACAATGCTGTCATTAATTTTTTAATTTTCATAGCTCATACCTCCTATTATTTCGTAACCATAATGCTATGCGTTATGGATGCCATATTGCCGTGTTCGTCCAATACCATTACAAGGAACTTATATTCGCCCTCGTACATACATTCGATCGAATTTTGCATATCGTCGAACAAGTAGAAGATACCCATCGGGCTGTATACACCGCGCATAACCTGTATGTTTTCGTTCGCGGAAATGTTATCGCGATATACGAAATTGGGCAAGGTAATCGTTTCGCCTACCTTCGCCGTCGTCTGCGTTGCGTTGGTGAATACTACCTGAGGATTTTCCTCGTCGATAACGAATACCGTTTTCACGAGCGAAAGAGGATTGCTAACAACCCAATCTTTTTCCGTGATATTATACACGATTTGATATCTGCCGTACTGCGACAACGTAATGAAACGGGATACGTCCGTTGCTACTTTATTCAACGAAACGCCGTTGTTATCCGTTACGATCGTACCATCGGGCGCGTATACCGTCAACGTCAATTCCGTAATCGGTGCGAACGCGTCGTTTGCAACTGCGGGATAGATTTCAATGACTTGGTTCAACGATTTGCTACCGCCGAAGTCGCCCAAGATCTTGAACGCAGGAGCGAACACGTCAAGGTTTCTTCTCGAAATGTTAGCGCCGTTGATGCTGAGGAATTTATAGCCCGCGCCAGCCTTTGCGTTTAACATATCTACGTGTACGTAAATAAGGTTGGACGAGAAGCCCGTAAATGCTTCGCCGTTTACCGTCGACTTGACAGAAATGTTCATACCACCGAAGGTAACCTTGCCGTTGTTATACGCCACCGTATACTGTTTATCCGCTGCCAGCGTCGTATTCGTGATGTCCAAAGATTCGTCGCCTACTGTGAACGTCGTACCCGTCGGCTTTACTTTCAGCGAAATCTTAATCTGTTCGTTTTCGTTCTGAGAATCGGTGAGCGTGATTACGAGTTCGGAGAAATTCGTCTTCGCCGCAATACCCTCAAACAACAGATTGAAATTGTCTACGAGCTGAGGAGTAGCAAACGTCCAACCGCAAACTTCGCTGTCTTCGTTCGCCGTAATTTCAATACCTGCACTCAGCCATTCGTCGTTTGCATCCTTATACGAGGTGCTGAAACCTTCACCGTAGATATAGTTTTTCGCGATAATCGCGCCCATACCTTTTACAAGTACGGCAGGCACTTCTCTTGCGAGCACCTCTTTGCCGTTATACTGGTAGGAAATCGTTACCATATCGCCGTTTTCTGCAACGGAAGGCGTGAATTTATCCCCTGCCGTGTACGTCTTTTCACCGTTCTTATCGGTTACGACAACGCTACAAACTTTGCTGTCCGGTCTGCCGCTCGAATAATCGATTGCGTGGATTACAGGCAACGTATATTCGCTATCCGATACGAATATCTGCGGCAATACGGGTTTATCCAAAACAACGTAGTTATCGCCAGGCGTTGCGTTTACGACGTATTCCGCCGTACCCGTTCTGCCGATATAGTCGGTAACAGTGTATTTAACCGTCCATTCGCCTTGCTTCTCGGGCAAGAAACCGTCCGTGATTTCATAGGATTCTTCCCCTAACGTTGCGGTGATTTTTAACGTTGCAGAACCGCTGTCACCAAAATAGGTGGGCTGTTCTACGGGTACCCAATAACCAAGCGTCGCTTCCGTTACGACGTTGGTGGGCAAATTCACCGTAATCGAGCCAAGGTCTTCCTCTACATATACGTTACGCGTTTCAATCGCCGTATTACCCAATGCGTCTTTCGCTTCGTATACAATCGTATGCCAACCTGCAACGCTAGGCTTGAACGCACCGTTCTTAACGCCTACGTTGATGGGAGTGGAGCTTCCGTAATCGCGATAAACGCTCGTCTTTACGGCACAAGAATCCGAATAGAAATCGAACGCCGTTGCCGCAGGAATCTTATATTCGTAGCCTACCTGACCTTGCGGCATTTCTTCCGCTGCCATCGATACGTCAATTATAGGAGGTTCGCTTTCCGTGAACGAATTTTTGGTGACGTCAATACCGAACACGCTCGTAATACAAAAGCTTGCCGTCGTACCAGCGTATTCCGTCGCCGTAATCGTCATCTTCGCTTTGCCGCTAGGGAAGCCTTCCCAAGGCTTTTCAAAGAGTGCCTTGTTGTTCAAATTCGCAATATGCGCGTTCGATACCTTCATTTCCGTGCTGGCAGGATCGTACATAATATAGGTCTTATATACGTCGGGAGCAATCTCAACAGGTTCGCCGCTCCACGAGAAATCCTTGTTCATTACTGCGCTGAACGTATGGTTGTGCGGCGTACCGGGAATATCAAACTTATATTTCCCTCTTTCGCAGCCGACAGTCGACTGATTGTATACGGTTACGTCCGTATACGTAATATGCAAACCGTTTACTTCCGAAGGCCAACGTCTTACCTGTATTTGCATTTGCGCCGAGCTATCCGTAGGATCGGTGAGCGTGATGATGATTCTGCTGAAATCGTAAACACCACGCGCTTCGGGCGTAACGAACAGCTCAATCAGCTTATCCCCGCTCGTCAATTTATCAAAATCGATAAGCTGCGAGAACGTAAGCACGTCACCTTGCTTCATATGCACGAGGATACCGTTAGAGTTTGCGCCGAAATTCGTATACGTACCGTATTCAGCGCTACTTTCGTCGTTTTGTACGAAATACGCTTTATTTTCTACGGTGAAATTCTTTTCTTCAACGTAATGAGTATCCCCTACTACTGCGCGATAGGTAACCGTATAAACGCCCGCTTGGCTGAGCTTGATATCGTCATCCGACACGGTCAAGCCGTCGGGATAGGTGACGGTAGCCGTAGCAGCCACCGTTTCCCCATCAACCTCTACCATAGCCTCAGGAACGTCAAACGAAGTACCAAACGCATATGTATTGTCCATCGCGCCGATTTGCCAATTTTCCGCAACGCCGGTAACGACGTCTTGCTGCGATGCAAGCGCGCCACCACCTACCGTTGCGGCGATTGCCATCGTCGCTAATATGGACGTTATCCATAATTTTTTCTTCATTTTCTATCTCCTTAATTTTCTTAGCTATAAAAACCTGCTTATCCTTTAATACCGCCGATAGAAAGGTTACCCATCAATCTTTCATGCAATGCAATGAACAATATCAGGATTGGCGTCATCAATACCGTGGTCGCCATCATCTTAATCGGGGGTCTATCCATACCGATTTTGTATTTCACCCCAGGCACGGCAATCTTCGTCGAAGATTCTTGTACCTTGAAGAGGAAATACGCCAACGTGGGATAACTCGGCATATACAAAAGTGCCATCTGATAGTCATTCCAAAACTGTATGAACGTAATCAGCGTTATCGTCAAAAAGACGTTGGTAACGAGCGGCAGACAAATTTTCGTCATAATGCACCAATCGCTGGCGCCGTCAATCATTGCCGCTTCGCTATACGTCATCGGTATCCCCTTAAACGTTTCGTAGAACACGAGGAAATACATACCGACAAAGCCTGCCTTTAAGACTAAGAACCCATATCGGGTATTCCAAAGCCCTATCGCCGTCAATATTTCGACTTCCGACGCCTGCGCGCCCACGATGGGAATTACCATAACAACAATAACGATGCCGTAAAGGATTTTTGAATAGAAATAGTTGTATCTTGCCGCGAGGTACGCCACTAAACAGGTGACCGCCGCGTTCATTAACGAACCGCCAAGCGCGTAGGATAAAGAGTTTACAATAATCTCAAAGAAACCTACGTTTATACGGCCCGAATTACTGCCCATCCACGTCGTTTCCGAGAACGCAAGCAGGGCGTTAAAGTTTACAAACGTAAAGCCTTTCTGCCCGTTTTTCGTCGTCGGGAACCAAATGGGGTTCTTATTGAAGTCCATGGGGTGTTTGAAAATCTGCATAACAGCCCACAGCAACAAGAAGAGCAAGATTGCTACGTAAACGGACAAGATGACAAGCATCGAAACGGTGAGCGGCGAGAATTTGTCGTGCTGAGGTGTTTTACGCTTTTTCTTTTTAGGCGTAACGGTCGCCGCAGGCGTTACCACAGGTGTTGCCACGGATGCTGCCGCAGGTGTTGCCACGGACGCTGCCTCAGGCATTGCCACAGGTGCTACCACGGGCATTTCCATAGGCGTTTCCGCAGGCGTTTCACAAACCTCTACGCTCGCAATCGTTTCTTCTTCTGCCAAATCTGCAGGAGCAACTTCCCGCAAATTTCTATACTTTTTCAGAGCGAACAGCTTTCTACAAACGGGACAATAATACGCGTATTTTTTATCGCTTACGCGCATCGCCGTACAGCAGCCGGGGCATATCGTAGTCAGCTTTTCTTCCGTTTCAGGAGCGCTATTTGCTAACAATTTTTCATTTTCTTGCATAATCGCCCTCCTTACTCTTCCTTCCAACCAATCTTACCGAGCGTCCATCTTAAAAGGAACGTAAGCGGTACGATGATGAAAGTGATAATCAAGCCAAGCGCCGCGTACGGGCCCATCTGCGTCGTGTTGCCGCCTGCCCTTGCTACGCCTCGCCACAATAAGAAACCGAGTGGCTGTACGTCTGGCTGTTCGTAACCGAACAACATCATGAAGTTGTACTGGTTGGTAAAGATACCCGCAAAGCCCGATATAAGGAATACCTGCATAATCGAGAAAATTTGCGGCAATACGATGTACCAAAATTCTTTAACGCCGTTCGCGCCGTCCAAATGAGCCGATTCAATAATTTCCGGTGCAATCGCATCCATTTTATTCGTATACATTAGTACGCTCGTACCAAAGCTTGCGAATACGCAGAATACCATCATAGACGTGTATCTATGCTCTGCGTCCCAGAAATTGATGACTTCGCCCGTCCATTTGCTAAGCAAACCGTTTGCGCCGCCTAATACAAGACCGGTAACGTTCTTGTATATCGTCGCCAAAACGGCTGCCGACAAAATGGAAGGCATGAACAGCAATATGCGGAACAACTTTGCGCCCGGCATACGCTTAAACATATAATACGAGAAAAACAAGCCCAAAGGAAGCCCCGTACACATAGATATTGCGTACGATTTTAACGAGTTTCCTATTGCAAGTTTCATTTCCGTATTTCTTACTTGATTCGTAAACCAATAGGTAAAATTGTCCCAACCCCATTCAAATTCTTTTGCAATACCCGTAGGGAATATTTTAAACGCGAGTGCAAACGAATTGAGGTTTACGAATACGTAAAAAAACAGAAATTGCAGGGAAGGGAGCAAAACCAAGAGCGTATAGAACAATTTACTCTTGAACGTATTTTGTCCCAACCCAGCTTTTTTCATTTTTCGCATACTTACCTCCTAAGGTTAAGCAGATATTACCACGCACAACCCTTATAGAATGCCTGATGTCCGATAAAGTACTCATCAGCAGTAACGCCTGCGTCCCATACCGCACGTTCAAGCGTAGTGAATATACCGCTACCATACATAGCCGCAGGCATAAGCGATTTAATATTTCTTGCATAACGGTCGCTGCCAGGAACGTGGTAAGCGATATCCGATGCTTCGAGATAGTTTACAAGGCTCGTTTCATAATAGTTGAGTCTGCTGCGATCTACTGCGTCAAGGTATTCAACGCCAACCGTCGTACCCGTCGTGTAGGTGAAGTTTGCAAGAGCTTCGTCCGTGTAGGTGTATTTCAAGAATTCGAGAGCCGCTTTCTTAACGCCGTCGGACAAGCCCGATTTAATACAAGATACTGCGTTCAAATAGTCGCAGAACGTCGATTTCTTTTCGCCGCTAGCAATCTTAGCTGCTTCTTCTTCCGTAGCCTGAGGCAAAGGCAACCAACCGAACTTACGGTTTTCTTTCGCCCACTTTTTGTCTTCTTCTGCCATGTAGTTGAATACGTCGTCTGCCTCAATCTGCCACCACGTACCATCTGCAAGCATTGCGCTCTGTCTAAGACCAAGCTTACCGTTTTCAAGGAAGTTCTGCTGGTTTACAGTGTGCGAAATCTGGTCGTTTTCACCGTCTGCTTCATTGTAGTACGCCTTGTTGCTGAGCAATTTTACCAAGAACTGCATACCATAATATCTACCTTCCTGACGAGCCAATTCGTAAGCGTTTGCTTCCGTGATTTCAAGGCTTTCCGTTACGGGCGTACCGTCAGCGTTCTTTTTAACCGTACCGTCTTCGTTGAATACAACGAGGTTTTCAGCCGTACCGCTGAACGTGTAGCCGATAGCAATCTGTTCGCCACCTTCGTGGTTAGCAACGAGGTTGTCCATAAGCAACATCAAGTGCTGCTGCGTATACATACCGGGGAAACATACGGGGTCAACGCCGCGCGCGTCGATTTCTTCGCAAAGCGCAAAGAATTCGTCGTACGTACGAGGCAAACCGTCGTCTTCCGTACCTGCTTTGCCGTCGGGACCAACGCTCTTCGTAGGATTTTCAGGCGTAATCAAAATGTTGCCGTCTTCATCTTCTTCTGCTGCGAGGAAGAAACCTTTTTCTTCAAACAAATCTCTGTTGTAAATAAGACCGTAGTTGCCTGCATAGTGAGGAATACCGTAGTAGTGTCCGTCTTTAAATTTATAGAAACCAATCTGCTGAGCGGTCATTTTTTCTACAATCGTCTGATTGTTATCGTCAGGGTTGGGGGTTTCCATAATGGAATCCAAAGGTTCTACCGAGCCTTCTGCCATGATGTTCAAGAAGTCGGAAGGGCTTTCCATAAAGTATACGTCAAACTGTTCCGTCTTTACCTGCGTCGGCGTGAAGTCTCTCATTTCACCTCTGTGGTGTACCTGTACGCCCATCTTGCCTTCTTCAAAGGATACGTTTGCGTATTTTTCTTCGAAGTTTTTCTTGAGCTCGATCAGCCATTCGTCGCCGAAACCTGCGAAGTAGTGGAATACGTTGAGCTGCGTTTTGTTTGCGTCGATTTTTTCGCCGCCAATACCGCCGCCTTCGTTACCACCGCCGCCGCAAGCGACCGTAGACGTAGCCGTCAAGGCACACAGAGCCAAAGCTAATGCTTTCTTAAAGAAGTTCTTTTTCATATTATTTTCTCCTTACATTATTTATAATATTATATATACGCTGCGTTTTTAGGCAGCCGCGTTAGAGCAACGGCTAGCCGTAATTCGCGCAGTTGTTGCCTCAATTTTCCTCACCCCTCCCCTCTTTTTAGGGAGGGGTGAGTTTCCTTGATTTTTCTATTAGGTTTTAAAGAACGCCCCAGTTCGAGAAGAAGGATTCGTAAAGACCGAAGCTAGTAGTAGTTCCAAGCACACTTTTGTATCCTGCCACAGTGAGAACGTTCTTCGAATCAAACCCAAAGAATTCAGAAGGTTTTTCAACGTCAAGCGCTACGACTCTAGTATAGAAGTCTTCATACGGGTTCTCTGCGGATTTTATAGATTCTATCGTTATCTCACTCGACAACGTCACCGTAATCGTACCGCTATTCCAACCGGTAAGACTAGCATATTTCATCTTCGTCGTATACGTACTATGCAACATCAAAATCGCATATTCGGGGAAAATCATTTCCACATTGATACGTTTTTGATACTTCGCCTTTGCAACCTCGTCATACTGCGCATCCGAAACTTCGCTAAGCGCCGTCTGACAATAGTTGTACCAGCCCTCCAACGTTGCACGCTGCCCACTATATTTGCTATGTACGTACAAATCTTGCGCGGGCGTAAGCGTAGCAGATGTCGCGCCAGCACTTGCGTCGGGGAATACAACGGAATCCATATTGTAACCGTACGCACCGTTGAAGAAGGATTGACGACGTTGAGTATCCGAAGAATTATCCCAATTTACAAGATCCGTAGGATCTAAATAGCCCGCCTTAAGATTCATAAACGCATTATCATTATCCTCGCCCTGTTTCTTGCTTTCCATTGCCGAAACAAGCTCTTCAAAGAACGTTCTCATCGTAGGACCAGCCTCGCCGTAGTAGCCGTTCGTTGCGAAGAATTCATTTTTCAGCTCATCAAACGTAACGTTAACGTCCGTCATAGCACGGCTGTCAATATACGTCTTGAACGCCATGAACGCCGTCTGCGCGCCTGCTTTGTTGTGAACGTTACCAAGAGAGAACATAGAGTTGTGCACGCCGAGCTTGTTCAATTCTTGATACCAAAGCACCTGATATTCCCACGTATTCAAAGGCAGGAAGTAATCTCTATAAGGCGTTTGATACATAAACACTTCAATGTTTTCTGCGCCAACCGATGCAATCCACGCCAACAAGGCAAGGTACATATGGTCGTTCGCTTCATGCGAGAGTGCGAAGGAGTGATTTGCCTTATGAGAGGTCCAATCCAAACGCAAGTTCTTATGCGCCTTGAGAACAACGTGTTCCGTCGTGGACGTTGCCGCCGCATACGTTGCGCCAGCTGCGTTCAATGCGCTGTACGTGAACGTATCCGTTGCCGCTGCGTCGCCATGACCATACGACGTTTTAATATTCGCGAGCGCCGTTTGATCCGCCGATTCTAATACGGGAGCGTACTGGAACATCGAGTATGCAAAGAACTCAATATTCAGCGTTCTGCCTGCTGCAACCAATTCTGCATTCGAGTTCACAACGCTAGCCAGCTTGTTCAAGAAGATGAGCTGAGGGATAGACGCGTTGGAGAAATTCCCACAAGCGCTACACTGACAATAAAGCGCGTTGTCTTCAATCATGAAGTTGATTGTGGTCATCGCAGGTTTTGCCACTGCTTCCGCCACCATAATAGCCGCAACGTGATTGATCATCTTGTTGAATACCGACGAATCACCGTGTCCCAAGTAGCAAATCTGACCGTCGTTTGTACTCGTAAGAATGGCATTTGAAGAATCCGTTGCCTGCCACGTAGTATCACTTTCACTCCACGTCGTCGTATCTGCATAGAAATAATCTTTCGAGTTATGCATAGCAACGTACGTCGAGTAGTGACTCATCCGAGTAAATCCAAGCGAATCCTTTTCTGTGTTATCATTAGAGAACGCTGCTTGACGATGATTGAACGTGATGTTCGTGGTGTAGTCTTCAAGACCTTGCAGAGCCGTCGTCATAGCGTCAGCCGTTATGCTGTTATACACTACGTCCGTTGCTACGACTTCTTCGGAATAGTCGAAGAGCATCTCGTTCCAACCGTACAGTTGACGGCAAAGTTCTTTCGCCGCATAACCAAACGCTTCTTCGTTTTCTGCGAGCACGAAAATCGTGTTCTCTACTCTGTAAATACCATAGTTTGCACTACCGTTGCCGTTCAAAGTAAGATCAGGGTTCGAAGCAAACTTTTCGGTGAGATAATGCATATAGGTATTATACGTACCGACAACAATCTGCTGCGTACTCAGCTCTTGCATATCATAGATTGCAAGCGAGCTACCCGTAGACGCCTTCGTAACGTCGTTGATGAAGTCCACCGCCTCGAACGAGCCGTTTTCGTGGTCGTTCCAAACGATATTATACGAATCGCCCTGTTCTTGGAACTGGTTATCGTCGGGTGCAACCGTCGTACCGCTTGCCGTTACGTTCTTCAGCATAGGAACGCCGTCAACAATCTTCCAAAGCTCGGAATCCAAGCCCGAAATCCAGAAGCTTGCGCCGTTTGTCGTATCGTCTACATATTCAACGTAGATACCTGCCGCGCTACCGTCATTAGTCGCATCTGTGTAATAAACGTTACCACTCGTTCCATTCGCCTTCAACCAATTCTTGTTGAAGCCATACACACCAACGTTTTCCGCCGCGAAGTATTTACCCGTAGCCGCAGGATAATGCGTATTGCTAGTATTGGTATGATTACCGTCGTCATTAAGAATAGACGAACTATGATTATTGAAGTTGAATACGACGTTTCTCAACGTACCGCCGTTCGCCGTAGAGCCGTTACGCCAGAAGAACGGAGCTATGTAAAGGTTTGCGTTGTGGTGAAGGTTGGTAATTTCCACGTAAACGTCTTCAAACATACCTTTACCGTCAAGCACGATATTCGCATAAATCCCCAGCTGAACGCCCGTAAAGGCAACGTGTTTAACCGTACCGTTTACGTAACCGAACAACGAGCCTTCTAATTCTAACTGGTAGCTACCAGTAGACACTGTTTCTTCGAGAACGTGACCGCTAAACCAGTTCGTCTTAACAAAGTCGGAAATAACGTGACCGTTACCGTCGAACGTACCTACGAAAGGTACCGTAGTCGTACCCCATACGTAAACGTCCGTATAACCGCCGCCGTCTTGCGTCAATCTGATATCGTTGCCGAGCGTATAGTAGCCGTTACCATGCATGGTACCTGCGCCACCCGTGCCGCCTTGATAAATAATTACGTTTTCGGTTTGAGCGCTCGTGTCTGCTACCTTCGCAGTCGTCGTCTTACCACGAAGGATATATTTCATAGCCAACATGGTGTCCGCTTTCGTAATCATATTCGTTACGACGAGTGTAGGAGCCGTGATTTCAAACGTTCTGCCTTCAACCGTTGCCACTACCACTGCTTCGTATTCACCGAATACGTTGTAAGGAATAACGTCAATCGTTACAATATTGTTCGCAACCGTAGCTGCGTATTCTTTACCGCCAAGCGTTACCGTTGCCGCAGAAATCGTCAAATCGGTCGCGCTCGTCAAATCAATCGTAAGCGCCGTAGCTTCGTTCGCCGTAATCGACGTTGCGTCGGTGAACAACGCGCTCGTCTGCTTGTCAAGCTCGGTGTCTACACTGCCGAAGTTTTCCCCGCAATTACTGCAAATGAAATCATCGCCGCTCCACGCGCCTTCGTGGCTGAGCGTAGCACCGTATGCCGTCTTACAGGTGGTACATACCGCCTTAGCCGAACACGTTGCCGTGCCGCCTGCACAAGCCGTAGTGTTTACCGTTGCGCCGCAAGCGCAAATGCCGCTATGCGTACCGTCGCCGTTGCTTACGTATTTAATAGCGCTATGCGCTACCAATTCGCCGTAGGTGCTGCCGCAGGTGCTACATACCGCGAGCTTGGTGCACGTTGCCGTGCCGCCCGAACAAGCCGTGCTAGCCGAAACCGCTACACCACATCTACACGTTTCGCTGTGCGTACCGTCGCCGTTGCTTGCGATAACGTCTGCCGTATGGTTGGTGCCGTCGCAAGCGAGTACACCGATTACTTCGGTGAAGTATGCCGTTGCCGTTTCGCTAGCCGCCGCCGTAGGATACGAGCCTTGGTTAATACCAGACTTCCAGCCGATCATATCGGTGAGCTTCGTACCCGTAATATTCGTGTGATTGGTTGCAGGGCTGTAGAAACCGCTTGTCGTTCTATAATCCTTCGTCCAAACGCCGTCGGATACTTGATGATAATGCACGTATACCCATTCGCCAGTAATCGCACCGCTGTTGGGCGCACCTTGCAAATAAATATTCGCGGGTGCGTTCGTCTTCATTGCAAACCAAATATCGCTGTATGCGCTGATATCGGAAGCGTTGAAGTGCCCATACTTATAGGCGAAGTCTTTACCAGTCCAGGTGTATTCGCTTACCTTGCTGAATCCTACGGGTGCTGCTTCATCAGAGTATGCGCCTTCTGCTGCGCCGCCGCCAGTGAAGTAGTACGGGTTCCAAATATGGTCCCAAACGTTCGTAGCATAGGAAGCAATACCCGTATTGAATACGCCAAGTACTTCCGTTGCGTAAACGTTTACGTCTGCGGTAGAATTCGTACCGTCTGTCTGTTGATAAATAACCAATCTCAAACCATTGTTGTTGTTTTCAGTGAGCTCGTAAATCGTATCGCCAGGTCTGTTTGCAAACGTCTTATACAACGTGCCGTCTACGTAAATGGATACCGTCCACGTGTTTTCCGCCGTTTGCGTCAAGTGGAAGTTTACCCAAACCAATTGGTTGTCTGCGTCTAAATTCTTCCAACTATCTGCTGTATTGGTAAAGTGACCGCCTTGAATTGCAATTGCAAACCAAACTTCGCTAAATGCGGTAAGGGTTGCGCCAGCATAGTCTGCTGAGGTCAAAATCTTGTTAGCCCACGTGTTGCCCGAAGCGGAGAAGAGGTTGGTAACCTTGCTAAAGCCTTCGGGAGCCGTAATGCCGGCTGCATTGTTCGAAAGCGTAAGGTTCGCATTCGTGCTGTCGATAATCGCGCTATCCGCAACTACCGCCGCGGTATTCAATACCTTGCCGCATACCGTACACGATTGTTTACCAAGTACCCAATCGCCAATCGTATGCGCTACCATTTCGCCGTAAGCGGTGTTGCAAAGGCTACATACCGCCTGCGCCGTACAAGTAGCTTCGCCGCCTACACACGCCGTAGCTTCGCCCATGGTTTTGCCGCAGCTTGCGCAAACTTCCGTATGCGTGCCGTCGCCGTTGCTTTCGTATTCCGTCGTCGTATGTTCACAGCCGATAACACCGAGTATTTCCGTGAAGTAAATTCTTACGTCCGTTGTCGTATCGCCTTCTGCCTTGGTAGGATATGCACCACTATTCCAAGGTTTTGAAGCCGAATATGCGTTATACGACAAAATATCTTTAAGCGTATTGCCTACAATACCCGTTTGTACGTTGTTAGCAACGTAGCCGTCGGGAGAGCTGAGGGACACTGTCCAAGCGTCATCCACCTTTACCAAATGGTAGTACAACCAATCACTGCCCGTATACGCATTGCCGCCACGCACGTAGAAGCCCGTACCGCCTACGTTCTTCATTGCAAACCATACTTCGTCGTAAGCGCTAACGTCCGCTTCGTCAAGACAGGTCAAAGGCATGTCTTTAGAGGTAGACCCATAAGGTACACCGTTAGCCATCGTGCTGTTAAGGTTCCATTGGTACATTTCGATATTGTCAAAGCCAGCGGGAGCTTCTTGATCGGGCGTACTAAGCGCGTAATTGTTATCACGCCAAATACTGTCGTTTACCATTACCGCTTCGTTTTCAATACCGTGTGCAAATTCGTACGGCTCACTCATCGCTTCGCCACAGATACAGTAATCCTGCAAGTAACCATTGCCGAGCGATTTAGTGCTATTGTACGCGCACACGTGCGTGCCACGTACTTCCGTAACGTAGAGCGTCATATTTTTAGCTGGCGACATAAGCGTTGACATAATAGCGGACAAGCTGTTAGCCGTAACGTCTGTCTCGAAAAGATCGGACGTCTGTGCCGAGCTACCACCGCCGGCAGGCGCTGACACCCAACGTCTAGCGTTTATCGCAACGTGCCAGCTACCATCGTCATTCTTCGTGAGCGTAACGAGGTTCATTATATTTGCGTTTGACGGTTTGCTCATAATCGTCGTCGTAGGTCTAGGAGTATCCTCGCCTGCAACGGTGTAGTTATAAGCAGATTTAAACGTAAAGTCTTGCGTTGCCAAGAAGCCAAAACGAAGCTCTTGATAGATGGTATTCGTCAAATCCATCGATGCAAAGCCGTCCGCAGCAAAGCCGTCTACTTTATATATAGAGGTAAAGCCAAGGGGAAGACCGATAGCATCGTTCGATTTCGTTGAGCCGTCTGCTGCCGACCAAATCGCTCTTTCACCGAACGTTTCTTCGGGAACGCCGTACATTTCCGTCATATAGAAAATTGCGTTCGTTTCGTCTGCGTTCTTGGTAGGATAGAAACCGGTGCCAGTCGTGCCGTTAGAACCGCTGTAACTCATCAGAGTCAGTAACGTGTCACCGGTGATACCCGTCTGTACGTTTTCTTGCACGTAGCGACCGTCTGCCGACTGTACCGACAACGACCAAGTGCCGTTCGATTTCGCAAAATGCGCGTACAGCCAATCGCCGCCCGTATATTTTGCTGCGCCACGGATATAGATACCGTTGCCGCCTACAAATTTAACAGCAAAGTAAATATCGCTGTAACCAACAACACTCGTTTCGTCGAAACAAGTCGCCTGCATATCCGTTCCTGTTTCTGCCCAATTTGCAGGGTTATCACACCAATTAAATTCTTCGACGTTCTTAAAGCCCTTAGGAGCAGATTCGCTCGTAGAGCTGCTCAAAGCGTAGTTGTTTGCTCTCCAAATAGAGCTAGATGCAACCACTGCGTTATCGGGAAGCGTAAATTCTTTAACCCCCGAGTCGGGCGCAACTGCGCCGTCTTTCAAGATACCGCGTACTTCCGTCGAATAAATATTGACGGGTTCAGTAAGGTTGTCTCTATCTTGATATATAACGATACGACCGCCGTCGGTGGGATTTCCCGTATGGTCAAAAATCTGCGCAATCGTAGTACCCGATTGATTCTCAATGGTGTACCACACCGCGTTGTCTTTGATAATCTCAATCGTCCAAACAGCATCACTCGTCTGCGTCATATGGAAATAAACCCAAGGATTTACCGTGTAGCTATCAATATCCTTCCATTCAGGCGCAGTCATCGTAATCTTACCGTTGGTAATCTTAAGCGCTACCCACAGTTCTTCATAATCGGTCACCGTGGTTTCGTCGTAGTCGCCTCTTGCCAAGATATAGCTGCTCCACGTCTTGTCATCCGAATAGAAACGCGTAACGCTATTAAAGCCGTCGGGAGCCGCTTCGCCGTTGTTATCCGACATTACCGTGATGTTCGACGAAGTCTCGCCGTTGAGCGCGTCTGCCAAAACCATAGGCGTTTCCATCGAAGGGATTAAAGCGTCGTCCGAAAGGATTGCTTCCGTCATATAGATGCTCGCCGTCATTTCCGCGCTGGTACAAGGCTGCAACATAACCGAAAGCGACGTGCTGTCCCATTTACAAGCAGGGAATACCAAGCTCGCAATCGAATCGACGTCGTTCAAACCGCTATTATTTCTCGTAACGTTTTCAGCCGAGTAAACAACGCTACCGTCCGAAAGACGGGTAATCGTCACCGACCAAACGTTAGCCGAGGTCTGCAAAAGCTGTACGCCCAGCCACTCGTTTCTAATAACGCCAGAGCTGTTTCTGCTCGTCTGCATAGGATAAATTTGAACGCATGCGTCACCGCTCGTTTCCAGCTTGAACGCAAAGCGTACCCCTTTATAACCAGAGATATCGTTTTGGCTATAACAGCTTCTATAGAAAGGATTGCCGCCCGCTTTCCAAAGGCTGGTACTGTTCTGATACCAATCCAAACGAAGAACGGAGCTATAACCGTTATCCTTAGCGAGAATAAGGTCTGCATTAGCTGCGTCCGTTATCGGCGTAGCCGTAGAACCGTTTTGGAACGCACGTTCCGCCGCCGTAGCGGCGTAGCCATCTTTAATAATCTGCGCAATCGTTCCCTCGTCTTTCAAATTCTCTTCAAGCGTCACCGTAATCGTTGCGGGAATCGTTGCACTGTACGTGGAAAGGTCTACTTTGTTACCGTACTGGTCGGTCATGCTCGTAACCGTGAACGCGTCGCTGTACGTAGGGCCTACGAGTTTCGAGCCGTAATCCACCGTTTCCGTCTGCTTGCTGCCGTCGGGCATTACGTACGTCACCGTCGTTTCGTCGATAAGGTAAGGCACTAACTGCGCTTTTTCCGTCTCGCCGTAAGAAGAACCGTTCGTTACTTTGTACGCGATATCCGCCAACGAAGTGTCGGGAACGTCGTTCGTGTAAACGGTTGTGCCGTCCGCATACTGCGCGTAAGAACGTACTACGTATCTTACACCGTAAGCGATTTCAGGAATATCGTACAAATACGCCGTAGACTGCATCCAGCCTTCTTTTTCCTTGTTATCCCACCAAATATTCGTCGTGTCGATATGTACGGGACGATTTTTCGCTTCGTTGTTTAAATCGTCGAGCGTCAATTCGCCGTCACAACGGAAGTCGGGAATAATCAACGTACCCGTCTTATAATTGCCTGCCGTCAACGTTGCATACGCCTCGTCCGTCATACGCGTGTGGAAACGCACACCCGCGCCGCTCGCGTCGTTGATGAGACGCGCACCTGCTGCGTTAACGTAAAAATCGCTAGCGGAGACCGTTGCCACTTCTGCCTTCGCAGGAGCCGAGCCCAACGTCTTGGGCAACAACAACGCCGTAGCGCCACAGAGGCACATCAAACAACTGACGATAGCCAATGAAATACTACGTTTTTTAATCTGTTTTCTCATCGTTTGCCTCCTTTTCCTTACATCCAGCCATCGTCGCCACCAGGGAACTGCGCGCCGCCTTCTGGCGTGCTATCATCCGCTCCGGGGTTGCTGGTACGAACAACGTCTTCTAAAATGAATAACGTTACCTTGATTTCAGGAGATTCGTAAAAAGAATATCCTTGCTGCATAGTTTCCTCCTTTCGCGCTCTTCGCGCTAAGTTTTAATAAATTTTCGTACTTAAAAATATATATTAAACGCAAATTGCAAAACGCTGATGCAACTCCTTTTTTTTGCTCCTCATAAAGGTCTTTTATTTGTCGTAGCAACGACAAATAGCCCCATGGGGCTGCGATTTGCTTTTGCGATTGTTTTTAGTTTTTTCTTTCGTTTACGGACGAGGGAATTCTATATCCGCCCAACCGCTGTTTTTGTTTTCCGAGCTAACGCTTTCTTCTTCACTGCTTTCTTCGCTTTCACTACTTTCTTCGATTTCACTACTTTGTTCTGCGCTACTTTCTTCCGTTTCGCTCGTTTTTTCGCTGCTCACTTCCGAACTTTCCACGTCTGCACTTTCCGCGCTTTCTACGCTTTCGATTTCCGAAGTTTCCTCACTCGAAATAATTTCTTCACTCGATACGATTTCTTCCGAGCTTTCCGTTTCCGCGCTCTCTACGCTTTCGATTTCCGAAACCGCGTCGCTGACCACAGAGCTTTCCGCTTGACTGCTTTCTTCGATACTCGACGTAGCCGAATCGCTAATAGACGCGATAGAACTCGCCGCGCCGCCCTGCGTCGATTCACCGCCTTTTCCTAAACACGCGGTAAGGACGAACGGCATTATCGCAAACAGTATTGCAAATAAAATCTTTCTCATCGTTTTCTCCTTAATTCTTGTTCGTTTTTTAATTATAAAATAAAACCGCTTTAATTTCAATGGTCTATTCAATCAAAAAGTATGGTATTCGCTTATTTTTGATATTTTTTAGCGCAATTTTGATATTTCTTAGCACAAATAGCCCACACAACCGTTGCCCAATATATTACGTCTCGCACGCGCGCACGAAACGCTCACCTGCAAAAACACTAAAACGAACGTTGTCCTTGCAAAATCCCTGCCAACGCGTATAAAAAGGGGCAATAATACAGTATTGCACAATTCATTGTATAACAAAAACGCTATATTGTCAATATCTTTTTTTCCTTTCCCTATTGCTTTTTTTCTTTATTTGCAATTTTTTTCTCGTATACGGGCGCTATGCACGCGCGCACGCGCGCCATGATAATGCAAAACACAAAAAAACTCTCCCCTGCGATTTTTTTTCACAAGAGAGAATTTTTAAGGTTTTCATTTTTTACACCGTGGTTTTCATTTTTTACGGTGCGAAAGCGCCGCCGTTTTTAAGCGTTTTCCGTCGCGGAATCACCCGTCTTTTTGATACCCCATTTTTGGAGGATGTTGAGCGTTCCACTGTAATTTTTCACTTCGTACGTCAACGTATCGCCGTCGATAGTAATATCCGCCCAAGTACGCGAACCGCACGCCTGCGCGTAATCGTAAATACCTTCCGCAATACCAACGACACCTTTCAAGTTCGTACCCACCGTGCCATCCATCACGTAGATAACACCGCTAGGATCGACGGTATATTCCACTTCTGCCACCGTTTCTTTCGTTTCCGTCGTGGGCTTGCCCTCGCCGTCCAGCGCGTTGGTCTTAGACACCAAGTGGTCGTGGCCCTGCAATACGAGGTCTACACCGTATTCGGCAAACACTGATTGCAACTGCGCGCGAAGCGCCACGCTTTGCTGATTTTTCTCGGGATGCGCGCCCCATTGACCAATCGAATACAAGGGCGCGTGCATTGCTACAATCGTCCAATCGCTGTCGTTATTAGCCAACTCTTTCACCAACCAATCGTATTGCTCTTTATCCAAAGCGCCGCTAGAATTGTTGGTGTTCAGCATAATAAATTTCACGTTGCTGTACGTAAAGGTATAATAATAGCCTGCCAAAATGGACTTCTGCGTAGGAATCTTGTTACTGAAATGCTTCCACATTTCGTTTACACCGCTCTTATACGTGGTGTCGTGGTTCCCTGCAATCGCCATAATCGGCGTTTTGGAAAGATATTCAAAATTCGCGTGCAACATATCCGTCCACTCGTACTCGTACTTGGAATATTCCACTACGTCGCCCGTATGTAAGATGAAATCGGTGTTGTCTGCCATCTGCGAGAGCACCTCTCGGAAACATAAACCAGAGCTGGGAACGGACTGCGTATCGCTCACGTGCGAGAACGTGAACGACGTTGCGGACGCGTCTCTCGTCTTAAACGTCACCGTTTCCGACGCTACGTCTGCGTATTTATCATAGATACGATAGGTGTACGTCGTTGCTGGCTCTAATTCAATCTCCGCTTTCACGATATAATAATCGATTTTTGAATCGTCTGCCGCATACGAGCTGTGTTTAGAGAAATACGAGCCTACCTCTAACGCGTTTTCTGTCAACTGCGTACCCTTTTCATACTGAATAACGGGACGCATAGGCTCTGCCTGCGTATTGTACGTAAAGCCGTATATCGAATTTTCCGTATCGTACAGCCCCATCGTCAAGGATACGGGCACGTAATTTTTCTTTTCGTCTTCCGTCAGCTGTTTAATCGGATCGCCGTAGCTGAACGTTTCTTCCGTACCCGCCTTGCCGCAAAGACAAGATTTATAATACGTCGCCGCCGTTTCGTACGTAGCCTCCGTCGCTATATATTCTCCGCCCGTCTTTTCCTGATCGTATACGTGATCGCCAAGCTCGCCAGCCGAGAACGTCACTCCATAAGGCGCGCTGCTTCTCCCGCACGTCACGCAAGAACGATAATACACCGCTTGCGCTTGGCACGTCGCCGCCGTGTTCAAGTATTCCTCTGCCGCCACTTCCGCGCTGTAATCGTGTGTGGCTTTCGTGCCGACTGTATAAGTCTCCTCGCCTTTTTCTCCACAAGCACAGCTATAATAATACGTTGCCGGCGCCGAGCACGATTTTTCCGATTTTAAGTAATCTGCCTCGTTTACTTTGCAAACGTATTCGTGCTGATGCCCTGTTGCGCCGCTCGTTACGCTATCGCCGTTATTTCCCGTTGGTTTGCCAAAATTACACCCCGTAGAAAGCAACGTCGCAGCGCCCATAACGAAAGCTAAAGTTCTCTTGAAAAATTTCTTTTTCTCCATAAGACACCTATTCCTCCCTTAATTTTTCTCCCTTATTATAATGTAATTTCGGCAAATTGTAAATAGCTTTTTTTACAAATACTATTGCGTTTTCTCCACAATTAAAATTTTGATATTGCAAAAAAAAATTATGCGTGCTATAATCCAATTTGTATAATGACAAGGGGAAAACGGCTATGTCTTTATTACTTAAAAATAATTGTGATTTACAAGATTCTATCGCAACAAACGACCTACATTTCGGTATCTCGTTGGCAAAAAATCCGTTGCTGCTCGACGCGAATGCATACAACTTTTTCCGCCATACCAGCGAAAAACACCAAATATTGATTTTTCTTTCGGGCGATTGCAGGATGGACACGGACAACTATTCACACGTGTTACAGCCGGGCGACGTTTGTTTTAATCCCGCGCTGTCCTATTACGGCGTCACAATCCTTTCCGACGCGCCTTATGAACGCGTCGTAGCGGCTATAAAACCCTCCCCGCGCTTTGACAAGCTTGCCTTTGAAGTATTCAGCGACTTAAAGCCCATTAACGTGAACGTCAAAGAGCAACTGTTGCCTTTTATCGAACGGTTTAAATTCTATTCGGAAAAGTTGCCGTTAAAACAATTTTCCGAGTTTTCGCAATTCTTGCTAGAAGAATTTTTATGCATTTGTCAAATTGCAAAAAATTCCGCAAACAATATAGTAGACACGTCGGACAATCTCCTCAAAAGCGCACTGAAATATATCGACGCAAACTGGAGCACTATCAAAAACGTACAAGATATTTCCAACGCGCTGTTTATCAGCCCGTCCTATCTGTACGAAATCTTTAATAAAGCCTTGGGCATTGCGCCAAAAACTTATCTCACGCAAAAGCGTTTACAAGAGGCGCACGCCTATCTAATTTCAGGGTTTTCCCCCAACGAAACGAGCCGTCTTGTCGGCTTTAACACCTACACGGCGTTCTATCGCGCCTGCAAGGCGTTCTACGGCAAATCACCACAGGATATCTGGGTGAAGAAAAACTAAACGTAACAAAAAAATACCGTTAAAAAAGTCACTGTTCCGCGTAGGGAATAGTGACTTTTCTTTGCGTTTTTTACGGTCTTTTTTTCTTTTTTATCGACGATTTATTGACAAGTTATTGACGGTCTTGCCAAACGGTGATTTTGCTGTTTTCCTCGTCGTAATTTTTGCCTGCCTGCGCGTAATCGCAAAGGGTGATTTTGCCCGCTTTGGTCGTAATCTCGTAGGCTACGTTGCTATGAAAAGCCGTATTTTTAATACGTTTTGCACGGACGTTTTTGCCGTTACGCGCGCCGATGGCTACGGGTTTTGCGATATCGTCCAAACGACAATCGCGCGAGAGCGTAATCGGGCCTTGCGTAAAGGCGATTTTTTTATTGAGTACGACGGCTTTTACCGGCGTTTTAAAGCGGAGCGTTATCTTGTCCTTGCCCCAAGCGCGACGAAGGAGCAAATATCCGTTCTTTTTCTCGCCACTCGCCTTTTCGCCGTTGACGAGCACGGTGAAATCTTCCGCCCAAGCAGGCACGCGCAACGCCAAGGTAAAGGTCTGCCCCTTGCCGTTTACGTTGATTTTCGCGCCCTGATAGCGATAGGGATTTGCGTACACGTCCACGCTGACTTTTTCGCCAAACGCTGTCGTTTTAAAGCGGCAATCGTTATACAAATTCACATACACGCCGTCCGCGCCTTTCATCACCGCGAACAAGCCCATAATCGCCGTACCCGCGCTGCCGATACACACGCAACAGCTATACCCCCTCTCGCCGCCTTTCAGTAGCTGAAAACCGCCTACGCGATAGCCGCGACGTTCCTGATATAAGGGGCTGTAACTGTCGAACGGGAAAGGCTCGTGCTCGTTCACGACGACCATTTTGCCGCCCTCCAACCACGTTCTAGCAGGAGTGCGTAACATTTTTTGTTTTTCGTTATTCACTGCGCCGTACATAGCGTTCAAGCCCGATTTTTCCACGTATGCCGCGTATTTCGCGTCGCCCGTAAGCGAGAGCAATTTCGCGCAGAGCTTCATAAACGTTACCGTGACGCAGGTCTCTTGCATCACTTCCTGCACCGCAGGCTCCGTCTGCGTTTTAGAAGAATTGTCGAAATATTCGTGCTTACAGCCCGAACAGCCGATTAGCGTATAGTCCGTTTCGACAATCATATCCACGAAATTTTGTACCACACGGAGATGGTCGGGATTGCCTACGACCTTGTAATATTCGAGCAAGCCCTCAAAACAGCTCATCATTTCATACGCTTTCGTCTGCGTAAACTGATAGGGATAGAGTTCTTTGGTAAGGCACAGCGAAATCAAATTGCTGTCGCTGCAAAGCCCCGTGTTGACGAGATAGGTAGCAAAATCGAGGTATTTTTGCTCGTTCGTTAAAACGTACAGCTTTACGAACGGCTCTAAAATGGATGCGGAATTCATACCGCCGACGTTCCACGACGTATCGAAAATGCTCTTCCTTTTTCCGCCCTCGCCAATGCGCGCAATGATATAATTCGCCTGACGTTTTATACAGTGAAGTATCGTTTTTGCGAACGCTTTGCTCTTGCAAACGTCCAAGAAATACATCAGCCCCAGCATAATATATTTTCTCGACCAAACGTCCCAACCGCCGCTAAACTCCGTGGCTTCGGAATAGCTGGAAATACGACCCGATTTTTCCTGCGTCGTTAAAAGATCGCGAATCGTCGCCACCAACACCGCGTACAATTTTTCGTTCTTGGTTGCGCGATAGGTAAGGCTCGCCCCACGCATCATTTTTCCCCAATATTCGCCGCGCCAGCCGTAATTATCGCTGTCGTCTTGCACGCGAAATTGCTCGACAAGAAGCGCCCAAGTTTCTGCGTCCAGCAGTTGATTTTCAATCGTATGTTCAATCATTTCGCCGCCGTAGCCGTACAATCTGCTCTCACCTGCCGCGGGAAATTCCAACGTTACGTTTTTCATAATCATCCTCTTTTGCCTTTTTAATGCTGACGATACCGTCTTTGTTTTTGTGATAGTATTATATACTATTTTTTTTCTTTTGTAAATACCTTTTTCTACAATAACGTTGCGTTTTTTATATTTCATTGTCCTCTATCGCTTCAACGTTAAAACCACCCCACCGTGTACGCGTTGAATTATAAACCACCATACCGTGTACGCGTTCACAAACACAGCACACCGTGTACGCGTTGAAATTAAATACGGGCATACCAGGTATGCGCCGAACGATAATTTCCCTTATTTTTCAACCTTAAAAATATAAAACAAAACGCCTCGTTTTTTAGAGGCGTTTTCGCATAAGTTTCGCTTTATTTCATATTATTTTGCTTGTTTTTGTACGGCGAGCTGCATAAATTGCAATCCCATCAAAATTTCGCCGACCGTCCAGCCGCTCTCGATACAATACGGTCCCCAACCAACGTCGTGCGGAATACCGTAGTTTTCACCGCGATCCATATCAAAAGCGCGCGCCCACGCGCCGTTTAACAGCTTGTCCTCGCTGTGCATTTGCGCCGAGAGAATAAAGGACGCGGTGTTCAGCCACAAATCGTAAAAACGCTGTTCGCCCGTGACGAGATACGCGTATGCAAAGCCCAAAGGCAACCAGTTGTTGGAATACAACAAATCGGCAACGGGATCGCCGTTTTCCGCAAGCAGAGCGCACTCCCCTTTATGATTTCTCGAACAGAACGCCGTATAGCCCGTATCCCACTCTGCATAACCGCCCGAGGGGTGACGGCGCTGTTGCAAATCTTCCGCAACGCGGCACAGCCACTCGTAATGTTCTTGCTTGCCCGTTACGCCGTACAGCACCGCCAACGGGAAAATCAAACGGCAATATTCTTCCGTTTCACTCGTTTCGCGGCGCGTATCGGGATAGAGCGCCATCAACGTAGCCAAGCCCTTTTCCGCATATTGCAGATATTCTTCCTTTCCGCAAGCGCGATACGCGAGCAGTAATACGGCGTGATAATAGGAATTGAAATGCGCGCAGGGCGCTGCCATACCCGCCTTTTTCAGCTCCGCCGTCCATTCGGGCGTCATATCCTCGATTTCCGTCGCGGCAATACGCATACCGTCCGCGCCCGTTGCAATCAGCATATAGTCGAGCGTGGCTTTAATCTCCTCAAAATACGGGATTTCCTTATCAAAATGCTGACAGAGCAACAACGGAAAAATCGCGCGCGCCACGTCGTCTTGATAACAAGTCTCCCAAGCGTCCTCCGACCAGCGGAACATACCCTTGTGCGGTCCGTCCTTTACCTGCAACCAATCGAACGCAAATTTAAACAGCGCATCCGCCGCTTTTTTCGATTGCTCGTTGCCCGTCAAATAGGCGTCGTATAACAACGCGCCGCCGATTTCGCAAGTACAGTCGGTGCGAATCGTTTTATTTTTCGTATGTACGCCGCTTTTCGCGTAAATGCGGTTGGTAAACCCCTCGTGCGAGCCTGCCGCACCGCCGTTTTTCAGCATACCTGCGTTGGTAATCCAATCCAGACCAAGCCGCACAGCCCCTTTTGTGTCCTCTACGCTCGTCACCGTCGTTTTATAATAACAGCACACGGGCGAGAACGCGGGCTTTATTGCCTCCCCTGCAAGGAAAGACAGAATATTCGTGACAATCGCCTGCCATTTATCCTGCGGCGCAAACCGCGCGCGTTGGAAATTGCAAAGACGGATAGAGGAAATGAGCGTGGTTTTTTCCAACCACCACAGCGCCCATTGTCCTTCTCTGTGCTTGTCCTTTGCAATCTCGACGTTCGAGTGCGCGCAAACATATTCTTGATAGGTCAGCACGGGCACGTGCGAATCTTTCATGGGCAAATATTTAATACAATCGTTGCTCTGCCCGTCCAAAAGGTCGCCGTTTTGCAAGCCCTCTATTTTTTCCTCGGAAAAATACACCATTCTTTGACGAGTGGTGTCCACCGTACCGCGCAATCTCACCCTGCCA
The DNA here is from genome assembly GCA_017507005.1 of Clostridia bacterium. GTDB lineage: Bacteria > Bacillota > Clostridia > Christensenellales > Borkfalkiaceae > Scatosoma. Next base: position 29,945 of record JAFWBT010000016.1, read on the forward strand.
ATCGGCCCCATAAATTCACAAAATACGGGTTTGCCTTGCGCGCGGAATTTATTCATAGCCGTATGCAAGGGCGCGGATAAATTTATCGGCACGTCCTCGATGCCTGCTAGCACGCAAAACGCGTCGTACGCGTCCACGTCTACGTTAACGGTGTCCAAATCCCCCACCGTAACGTTACAATGCGCCTCTAAAAGACGTCTAAAATCAGAATCACCGTTCGTTATGAGCAAAATACGATTCATTTTTTCTCCTTATTCGCACGAAAATTCGCCAAAAGTTTTTGTGTACGCAAATCCTCGCATAGCATTATTATAAAACAAAAAGCCCTTTCTGTCAACAGCTTTTCTTCTTTTATTTCTTGCGTTTTTTACACAACCGCTATCGTAAAAAATTTACCCGTATTATATATTTAGGGCGGCTCTTTTCAAGAGCCGCCCTAAGCCGTCAAATACTTCTTTATACTTTTTTAGCCGTTGAATATTTTCGACGTTTACGCCGTAATCCATTTGATTTCCATCGGCGCAAGCTCGATGGTTTGTTTCTTACCGTCAATATCGTAAAAATCCGTCGTTTGCGGCTCGTTACTATTGTTGACGATTGCATATTTTCCACTCGAGGGGTAATAATTACACTCCGTCAAAGGATTGTTTACGTAACAAACGTTCAAATCCTTGCCACTCACGTAACACATTGCTTTATACAACAATCTCGCATTCTCGAACGAATAGGGAATACCCGTGATATAAAAGCTCTTACCCTTGCCGTACTCGTTCACCGCCATCTTCACTTCCCCGACGTTGACGTTTCTCTTAAACCGCTCGGAGAACGTGATATCTAGCACTTTCGCACCGTCCAGCGCGTATATATTTTTCTTATCTTCGCCGTAGTCGAACTCGGTCATATCCGCCGTCAAGGGGTGCGCTACCTTTTGGACATTATATTTATCCACCGACAGCGTATAGCCGATTTCCTCGTCCACACCCAAAACGTCCGCAAGCTGGAAATATCTGCCGTTTGCGCTACAAGCCGTAGGCTCGCCCACGCCGATAAATCCGCCGCCGTTATACACAAATTCACGAATCGCCGTCTGCAATTTCTCATCCAACCACGCCTTGCCGCCACTAAACGACGTGTACGCGTCCCCTGCGTTGATGAGTACGTCAATCCCCTTGGGTACGCCGTCTTTCACTTCGTCGAAAGACAAAAATTCGATATCAACGGGCAGACCGGAAATCGCCTCCAAAATGCCTTGATAGGAATAAATGGATTGATACCACAGCTCGTGCGCGACCATGTGGCTCATCCAACTACGTTTCTTGCCCCACGCATTGAGCAGACCTACCTTCAAGCGGCAATACGGCTTTTTATTGTCAATGGCGTCGTACACCGTTCTAAATTCGTCCGCAATTTCCTCGACTCTATCGATAAAGCTAGGGAATTTCGCCGCCAAGGACAAATATCCGCCAAAGCCCATTCTATCGAGCGGTTTACGCATATGCGCGCGACGCGCCGTCAGCCAGTTTTTATTCAGCTCCGCAACGGCGTTTTCTTCGTTGCCGTCAAAGAACGTATCGGGGAAGAAATAGGGCAAAAATCTGCCTTCGTGGTATTTAACGTGCGGGATTTCGGAAAGCATACGCACCGTTACGCCGCCGCCAACGCTACCCACGACTGCGTCCAAGCCCATTTTCTTGAAATGGTCGCCGTACGGCTCGCTGCCGATCCAGTCGTCGCCCAAGAACATCATAGCCTCTTTATTATATTTATGGCAAATATCTACAAGCTCGGCAACCGTTTCACACACGAATTCCTCGATATATTCCATATATTTTTTGAATTTCTCGGTGGGCGTGCGGAAAATATTATTATAATGCCCGTCGTCCACGAAGTCTTCCGCCGTCAGCTTAATCCCCGTCTTTTGATAGAAATTGTCGATATGGATAGGGTTCGCCGTTTGCCCATAGCCAAACCACTCCACCTGCTTTTCCTTGCCCAATGAATTGAAAATTAAGGTAAACTGATACAAAAACGTGGTAAAGCGCACGACGTCTGTATCGGGATTTTGCTGGCACCACTCTTCCATATGGCGTTTGATATATTCCTTCGTATTCGGGAACGCGGGATCGTAGGTGAGCTGTTTTTCGCACGTCCACTCGTTCGTCAAATAGTTATAAATCTGAACGGGGTGCCACGTGATGCGCGCCAAGAACGATACCGTGTATTCGTGGAATTTTTTAACGTTTTTCACTGTCACAACGCCCGTTTTTTCGTCGTACGTCCAATCGCTAACCAAGACGCCTTCCGTTCTGTCGTACACTTCCCATCTATCCAAATACGTGGGATCGGGATCAAATTCGTCTTTGAGAAACTCTTTCATAATCTCAATCTCGACGGTGTCCGACGTAGCGAGCGTGCGCTCGGAAAGCAGGAAAATACGCTGCGCTTCTTCGGGGTGCAATCTACCCCACTCGTTATCGCCGCGCACGATAAAATAGGTGTTATATACCTTTCCGTACTGTTTGGGATTTTCAGGAAGCGCCGTGCCGTCACAATCGCGCACTGCGTCCGCTCCCCATCTTTTCGCTATTTCCTTCGTCTTTTCGCCAAGCGCGTTGTCCGCGGGCAATGTAAATCTTCCTTTTTCCACGATTTTTACTCCTTTAAATCTATCATAACCACCGTCAAGGGGCTGAGCGTAAGTTTTTCCGTTTGGATACTCGTTTTTAAGTCGCTGTCTACGTATACGGTTTGCGGTTTATCAAACGTCACCTCTACGTCGTGCAAATTATAATTGACGACGAACTGCGCCCGACGGTTTCCGCATTGAAACGCCGTTGTTACGACGCTGTCCGTCTGCAAATACGTTTTATTGTCCTCTAACAAGAATTTTTCAACGCCGCAATGGACGAGAATAGGCGGCAGCATTTTTCCGTAATGCAAAAATTCATATCCGCCCTTACGTTGCCAATCGTTCAGCGTTTTGATAAAGGACAACACCACCGATTTATCAAGATGTTTGTCTTTCGGCTGTACGTAATCGCACCACGCGTGCTGTAAATCGCCGTCGCCGTTAAGAACCACCGTGAGCATATCCCCCGACGTGAACGAATACGCCAAACGATAGGTGAAATTATTTTCGCTCTTTTCGAGCATAGCGCATATTTGATTGCCCATAAAATTGTTCACGTATTCGTGATACAAATATTCGTACACGGGAATAGGCGTGCCGACGTAATAATTCAGCTCAAAGCGTTTATCGCTGAATTGCAGTTGCGCCAAAAACGGCTCTGCCGCCGCCGATTCACAGCCGAATATTACGCCCTTTTTATCTATGTTTTTCAACAGCTTGTTGGTCTCGATTTGTTGCCATTTGCCAGGGGCAGGTACGTGATTATGCCCGTCGCTGTAACAAAAATACGGTCCACCGCCGTGGTTTTGGTCGAGTGCCTGTACGTAATCGATTTTCGACGAACAAATCTTTTCAAATTCCTCTTTAAAAATCGCTTTTGTCTGCTCGCAGGCAGGGCAAAAATCGTAGCCGTCGCGCTGAGCGGTGCAAATTGTGCTCTTTATCTCGCCGCTGGTATCCGCGCAAAGGCTCGCCGCGATATGTAAGCGTTCAAAGGCGTCCTCGCAATGATATTCCACGTTCGTATGGCTCTGCTGCGTCCAGCCAAAACCGCTGCAATACAAGCCCAACAGCATATCTTTTTCGTGTAATTTGTCGGCAAATTGATTGAATTGCCGTTCGCCGCCATAAGGCGGCCAAGAATAGGGCGGAGCCCAAGGCGCCGTACCCTCCCAATGCATAAGCAATGCCATCACTTTGCTATCCGTTGCCTTAGAAATTTCTTCTAAATACGGGATAGCATTTTCGTATGGATACAAGCCGTTTTCGCTGATATCCGTGTCCCGCTTGCCGCGCAAGGGATAGGCAACGATAAGCGGCGATTGATGATACCAAGCAGGCAACGTAGCGTTGTCCTTTATCTTTGTCAAGCCGCTAGGCAGGTGGGATTGAAACCAGCCGTAATAAATATCTGCCGCTTGGTGCCATCCCCCCTCGAAAAAGGAAAGAACGCAATCGAACGGCATCTCGTAATCTTGTCCGTAGGTAACGTCGCAAAAGGCGCGCATAAAAATTTTAATCCCGTCGTTTTGATAACAAAAATCGATATGCTTCGTCGTTCTTTCCTCGTCGTGCATACCCAAATATATACCAAATCCCCCCACCATGTACGCGATGAACTGCGCAAACACCATATTCGGGAAAATGGAATAGGAATTTTTGCTAGGGTAATCCGGCTCGGCGTAGCAAAAGGGCATACTCTCCCGATACGCCATATTCGTCACCCGACAGCCTTCGTTATAGGGATAGATAATCTCCCCAACGCCGTCCTGCTCGTCTTTGAGCTTTTTAGGCACGGAAAAGGACATCAATTCAATCCACTCCAACAAATCGGGCGTTTTATTCTTAACGTTCGCGCGACAAACAAGACGCTTTGCTTGCGGTTGGAAAATAACGTCCACATCCAGCTCCTCGCAGGTGTACGACGCAACGTTATCTGCAAAACGAACAAAACGAAAGATCTCGGACGAAAGCGTGTAACTCTCCCCCGTTTTCTTTCGCAGTTTGACGCAAAAAATGGGTACTCGTCCGCTCGTAACGGACTGCCCATAATGGGAAACGGCTGCTATCTCGCCGCGTTCAACGTCTATCGCGACTGCCGTTCCTTTGTGAAATCCATATTCTATCATACGCAAAATTTCCTAATTCTTTTAGGCAATATTTTTTAATTTTTTCACATTCAACTCGACCATGCCCCCTTCCAACGATTATTTACGCCTCGTTTTTCCATCAGTAGACACAGCCCAAATTTTAGCAAGCTTTTTTCTATTCTCTCTCGTTTTTTAAACGTGTCGGCAACTTGGGACGACAAATCGTCCCAAGTCACCTACGTTTTAATTTTTAGTTTTTAGCCAACCGTTCGCGATTATACCGCTTTCACCGCATACACCGTCGAAACCTGCCAGCCCGTCTTCGTTGCGCCGTCGCCTGCGCCGCCGAGGATATAAACGTACCACTGACCGCCCTTGTTCAGTTCGATATCAGCCGCCGAAATATTTACCTGCGTCCAAGCTTTTGCCGCCAACGCATACGAATCCGCCGAATCCACCCAATCTTCGCCACAAGAACCTGCCAAGTGGAAATTGTATACGGTATCCGTAGGATTATAAATCCAGAACGTGAACGAGGAATAGCCTGCAGGCAAAGTGTCCGCAAGTTCGTTCGCGCTCAACGTACCCATACTATTTTTAAGATTGTTATCAATATAGTATTGTTCTTGGGTGAGGTTGTATACTTTTCCGTAATCGTTCGTCGTACCCGTATCTGCCGTCACGCCCAACTGCAAGGAAGTTTCTATCTTTTCCATAGCAGGCGTCTTGTAGCCGATAATCGCGCCGACTTCCAACGTCGTATTCACTTTTTCCGTAGTGTAAATACTCATAATCCAATCCGAGCTAATCAAGTTAGAAGAAACTTCCACGCAAATCAACGTCCACTCGTTTGCATTGTTGATTGAATACGAATTGATTGTGCCGCTATTATTCACCCAATTGCTACCCCAGCCGTCGCTACCGGTATCTTCTGCAATATACAGTTTGCAGTCTGCTACGTCCGTTCTTACGTAGAAGTATACCTTTTCGTACGCACTTACAGCGGGGAATTTAACGAACTGAATTGCCGCTTTACCGCCCGCTTCCGCCGTAGCGGTGAAGATTGCGCCCTGCGTTTCGTCCGTCGAAACCGCACCCGTTACAGCCACGTCGGGACTAGAATTGTGCAGAACAGCAGGCACCGCTTTCACGCCCGCTACGTTAGGCGTATAAACGGTAGCGTAGCCCTTGCATGCGCTCAATACATTTTCCAGCTTGCTTGCGTTGGTTACCGCCGCTTTGTTTTCATCCGAAAGCCCGTTATATTTTTCGTTTGCGTACTGGATAGCGTTAAGATAATTGATATCTTTGGGCATTACCAGCGTATCGGGCAACGCCGCGATAAGATTGATAACCGTCTCAGCGTTTACCTTTTCGAGCTGTTCCCATTTCGCCGTCAACGTAACGTCTTCGGTGATGGACGTGTTGAAATTCCACTGCGTTTCGCCGTTATACCAGCCAAGGAATACGTAATCCCACTCGTCGCTCGTCTTGGTGGGTTCCGCAGGCGCGTCTACCGTTCTGCCCGTCGTCACCTTTGCAGGCTCGATTGCATTGCCACCGTCCGTATTGAACGTTACGGTGTACTGCGTGAAATAGTTAAGCGTTACCGTATCGGGAATAACGGTGTCGGGATTTTCATTGACAAGGAAAGGCGCCGCCACGTTTTTGTCCGTCAAAATGCTTACGCTATTAAACGTACAATCGTTCATCGAGTACGCGATTGCATAACGAGCAGAATCCAAGCTAAACTGGATATCTACGTTGGTAAAATGCGCCGCTCTAACCGCGTACGCCAACGCGTATTCTGCGCTCAACTTCACGTTCGTGAACGTTACGTTGTTAATCTTCGCGCCGTAGCCGATTGCACCGAACAAGCCGAATCCGCCCGTAATGTTCATATTGCTGATGGTATAGCCACAGCCCTCGAACGTACCGCGGAAACCGATATCCTGCTGGAACGCAACCTTACTTGCGCCAAAATCCACGCCGCTCACGTCGATATCGTTTGCAAGCACGTAATACTTGCTATCCATCGTACCGCCGCCTGCTACCGTGTTGCCGTCCTTATACTGCACGGAAAGCAAATCTTCCGCCGTCTTAATCAATTTATCAACGAGCTTTGCCTCTACGATAACGTTACATTCTACGCCACCGATTGTATATGCAACGGAAAGCGTCAAAATGTAAGGTTTCCACTCGCCAGAGGGCTGTTCGTATTTATTAGCCGCAAAGGAATATATCGAGCCGTCGACGACGTATTCAATCGCCACTACATCACCGTCGTTCGCACCTACGTACGTGCCGTCTTTCATACGAACGATTTGCTGAACGGAAACAACCTCTGCGTTCGCGCCGACAACGAATTTGGACAAATCAATACCCAAATTGTCAGCGTCTACGTAAGGAGATTGATAGTTCAACGCATAGAAATCTTTCGCATCGCCGCAGTTGCAAACGTAGTTGAGCTTTTTCCAATCCGCAGCGTCTTCTTTCCAAGCGTATTTATGTTCTACGACAATTTCCGCCGTCGTTTCCGTGCCGTCTACCGTATCCGTGTCCTCAACGGACAATTTTACCGTGTACGAATTACCTGCTACGAAATCTTCCGCCGTCACTTCCGTTTCGCCTGCGAAATACTTAACGTCGATAGGCAATTCGGGAATATTAGAAACCGCCGAAATCGTAGGCGCAACGCCGCACGCCGTTGTGTACGATGCTTCTACGCCCGTGATTTGCGCCTGCAATTTGGAAACGGTAACAGCGACATCCAAAGCCAAGTCGTTGAATTTTACCGTGATTTTCGTATCGCCCAAAGCGAACGCCGTAGCGTCTGCCGTTTGGTATTCATACGTCAAGAACAGGTTGTCGATTACTTCGCCCTCACAGTTTTCGCACTTATGCGAAACCGTCATACCCGTCGAATCAAACTCTTCGCCGATTGCGTACGCTACCTTTTCCGGCTGCGTCGTCGCTACGAGCTGTTCATCCGCCGAGTGATTCGTTGCGTCGTAATCGCCTTCCGCCGATTCGATTTCAACCTTCGTTAAATCGAACAGCGTAGGACAATTTTCGCAGGTATAATGCGCCAACGTACCCTTTTCATTACAGGTGCCAGCAATTTCTTCCTGCAATACGTAAACGTGCTCTGCCTTTTGCGTAACGGGAATCGCCTCGATTTCCTGATAGTCTTCGTCGAAAATCTTATCGCAATCTTCGCAGGTGTAGTATTTTGCGTTACCTTCTGCCTGACAAGTCGCGTCCACAGCGTCGTGTTCCACGTAGTTGTGCGTTTCTGGCTGCGTGCCTTCTTCGCTACTCGTGATTTCTTCACTGCTTGCGATTTCTTCGCTGCTAACAACGTTTTCGCTGCTTTCTACGCTACTCTGGGTTTTGCTTTCAGAGCTACCGCTTTGGTCGGCAGGGTTCGTCCCGCAAGCCACCAAAGAAATTGCTGCAAACAACGACAAGCATACTAACAGAATTTTCTTTTTCATAGTTTCCTCCTACATTTTATTATTCTTTTTTTGGTTATTTTAAACGACGTAATCGCCGTTAAAAATTGAAATTAGTCCTTAGGTAAAAAGACATCGGTGAACCGTTCCCCCTCTTCCCAATGCGCCAATAGCGTCATATCTTGCATTACGACGCCGTTGTCAAAATCCCACGCTTCGCCGTTATAAAACCAGCCGATAAACACGTATTCGCACGCATGCGTGATTTTAGTAGGCGTCGCAGGCGCAGATATTTTTTCTCCGCTTAATACTTTGGCGTCGGCAATAGCCGTGCCTCCGTCCGTATCAAACGTTACCGTATAGTACGTTTCTTTTTCTTCGCTCGTTGAGCTTTCTTCGTGGGCCGAGCTTTCCTCAACACGCACGCTTTCCTCGCTCGCCACCTCGTCGGACGAAACTTCTTCGCGGTCCGAGCTTTCCTCGGTTATCGAGCTATTCTCGCTCGTCACCTCGTCGGACGAAACCGCCGTTTCGCTAGAAGCCAACGCACTCGAGATTTCCGTCGAGGACGATACTTTTTCTTCGCTCACGGACGAGCTAACGCTGTCTTGAGAAGAACTAGACACGTTTTCAATAGGTATTGAACAAGCCACGCAAGCCGTCAACGCCAAGCACAATACGCCCGTTAAAATACTTATCTTTTTCATAACGTTATCCTTTTACGCCTCTGCCTGCTGGAACGTGAAACAACCCTCGGGGTATTCCACGACGTCTTCAGGCGTGCCTTCCGCCTCTTTATAAGCGAACACGGGAACTTGGTTGAGGTCGGCTACGATTACCGTAATGTTCTTATAAACGGATTTGTTTTCCGATAAATAAGGGATTTCCGAATCGTAATAGCACTCCGTCAAATATTTGACACCGCTTATCTTGGAAATATCCAATGTGATATTCTTAAACACGTTATCGAAAGACGTTTCGTAAAACAGCAAACCGCTAGTTGCGTGAATATTGCCCCCTGCCGTAAATTCCGTGAATTCTACCGTAACGTTTTCCACCGTCGTATTAAATACGCGCGTTGCAAACAAGGACACCGTCGAACCGTCGTCCATAGCACCCACCAAACGAACGCCTGTAAAATTGACGTTCTTAATCGTTGCGTGCGCGAGTGCGCCAAACAAACCGTTTTTGCCCACCGTCAGGTTTGCAATCGTATACCCTCTGCCGTCAAGCGTACCGCCAAAGCCACGGGAATTTTCCCAGTACTTACCCGAATCTTTCAGCGTTAAGCCCGTGCAGTCGATATCGTTCACGAGCACGAACGTGCCCAAAATCTTGCCGTCGTAACAGCCCTTGTTGCCATACGAGGACACCGTGTAATCCCTGCGGATATACTGCAAATCTTCCGCCTTTTCAATGACTTTGGTTACGCTGGTGCAGTTAATCTTATAAAGACGGTCTTTCGTAACCGCAATCAGCGGCTTTGCCTTGTCGCCGTCTTTCCCAAACGTCGCCATTGAATAGTCTTCGTTGAGATAATACAACGCTTCAAAATCCGCCACTACGTTGGTAAAGTCAAAATAAATCTTCCCCAGCGTGATATCGTAATACGCCGTTTCGCCGCTCGCCGTTAAATCGGTGAGTGCCGACGCGTCTACGAACGCCAACGAGCAGGTGATAGACGCCGATTTCGATTCGTCGAAAATGGACGTAGCCGTGATGACCGCCGTTTCGCCGCTCGTCAGCTCCTGCGCCACCGTTGCAACGCCGCTCTTTATCGTAACGTTTGCGTTGCTCGACGTAATTTTGACGTAATTGTTATCTACGGGGAATTTATAGGACGTACCCGACACCAAACAATCGGTGCTGTTGACAAAGTTTACGCCCTGCGTACTAATTTCGTTATAAACCGCCTGCGAAACGGGTACGCCTTTCACTAGCGACCAAAATTCCTCGTCAAACGTTTGGTAACGCACCTGCGCGTTTTGGTCCTGCACGAAATCGATAATAGAATCAAACCGCATCGTTGCGTTGGATTTTTTCTGTAATTCTTTCGAGCCGCCGATGACGAACACGTTCTTTATCGTCGCATATTCACTGCCGACGAGCTTAATCGACGTCGATTCGTTAAACGTTGCGTTGAGCACGTCCACGACGCAGTTTGAAACGTTTGCCGTAATCGTAGGTTCTTTAAAGCCAAAGAACGTCGCGCAATGGGTATTGATAGAGATACCGTCGCCCTCGTAATGCTGTGCGCCGGCGCCAACGGAATCGTACTGCACGTACACGTTCTCCACCGAGCCGCCGCCAGCGCCGCAAACGAGCGAGCTGTTCGCCGCAACGCTTGCTTTCGTAAAGGAAATATTCTTAACGACGCCTTCGATATGAAGCACCCCAAAAATACTGCCCAACTGCGAGCCGTTTTCAATGGAAATGCCCTCAATATTGTGCCCCTTGCCGTCAAACACGCCTCTAAAACCGTACAAGCCGCCGTTCGACCAATCGCCGCCAACCGCAGCCCACAAGGAATCGATATCGGCTATCTTCGATTTGTACTCGCCGTTATAGGCGATATCTTCGCCCAAAACGAAATAGCCGTCCCAAATGGCTGCATTTGTAGCGCAGGCTTGCTTGGATATCGTTGCAAAATTCTCAAAATCCGACTTCGTATACAGAATTTTCGTATACATATCTACGCTGAGCGCGTAATCTGCCAAATTCGTTTTGATAACGAGCTGTTTATCCTCGCCAAGCTCTGCCGCGTACGTGGGCAGTTTAGATTTTTCCAGCGTAATCGTTTTGCTCTGCATATCGTACGAGCCAACCGATTTACCGTTATACAGCACGTCCGTTGCCATACCGTTCAGGGTGGAAGTCACGTTCAACGTGGTAAGATTTTCCCGTTCGATTACGAAACGTTCTTCCAGCGCAATCGTCGGACGGCTAACGTCCACCGCAATGCGGACAACGTATTCCTGCTCCTCGATTTGACAAGCGCCCACTACGTACGTAGAGCCTTCCCCTACGGAAACGATTTTGTTCCCTTCCATCTTCGCGATTTCGCTGTTTTCACTCTGCCAGCTAAACGCAACGTTGGGGACTAATTTATTGTTTTTATACACGGACACGGTAGGTATCACGGAAGTTTCGCCGCCCGTTGAGAGCGTAGACAACTGCACGAAATATCCCTCGTCGTTAAAGCCTACGTTGTTGCTCACCACCAAATTCACGTCGCTTTGCTCGGTGACGATTACGTCCACCGTCTTAAAGTACGTTTTTCCCTCGTGCGAAAGGGACGCCACCAGCTTGGTTTCGCCCACTTTCAGTGCCGTAATCAACGCCGTATTTTCCAGCTGGGACAGACTGACGACGTCGCTTGCCGCATCACCGTCGATTGCCCAAGAAAAGACTGCGCTGGGAATATTTTCCGCCTCCGCAACCAGCGTAAACGTTTCGCCTACGCCAAAGGTTACCGAGCTTTGATTGATAGAAACAACGGCGCTGTCCTCTGGCAAAACGGAATCCTCAGAGGCAGGCGGCGTAAAGCCGCTGTTGCCACTGTTTACACTATTGCCGCCGTTGCTACCGTTTTGGGTTTGCCCGCCGTTGCAAGCAATCCCCAAAACACACAGCAAAGACGCTATCGTTGTCAAAATAAAATATTTGCTTTTCATTTAGACCTCTTTATTCTCGTTTGTGGATTATACACCCCAATCGCCATACAAATCGGACAACTCACCGTCCACCTCGCAATACAGCGTAAACCCAAGCGCGGTTGCATCGGCCTTAAACGCCTGACGCATTGCCTTTTTATTGCTCGTCGAATACTTGCTAGCGAACGTCGTGCACAGTACGTAACGAGGGAACAAACTTTCTTTGGTAATTCTGCTCTTAATCGCCGTCTTTTGCGCGTCCGTGAGCGTCGTATCCGCGTCGATAATCGCTTTCGCTTCGTCGCAAAGCGTTACGCATTCTTCTATCCAAGTCTTCGACCAGTACGTCTTCGCGCCGATACCTAAGAAGCCCGACGTGTTTTCAATCTCATCGTAGATACCTCTGCCCAAACCGTCGTAATCGTTCTCGATTTCTTCGCATTTTGCAACAATCTTATCAAACAACGAACGCATCGTTGCGCTTGCCGAGCCGAAGTAGCCGTTGAAGTAGTTGGTCAATACCGTTTCGTAATCCGCATTGACGTCTGCCATGAACTTGGAATCGATATAGCTCTTCAAATCGGAGAACGCCGTAGCTTCCGTTTCGTTGCTCTGGCTCCACGCCAAATCCACGCCAAGGTCTTTCAAAATCTTATAGTTTTCTGCGGACGATTTCCACGTATTGTAGGGATACATATAGAACTTGAAGTTCGTACCGTACAACCACATATATACGCTATCGGAGATTGCACACCACTTCTTCACCGTTGCCAAATGCGTAGCGTTATCGGCGTGGTTAAGATTTTCCGCGTACAGCGCGTTGATAGGAGCAAGCCATACCGTTACGCCCTCGTCGCATTTAAGGTCTTCGCTCGTTTGCGTATAGCTGCCGTCGTCGTTGATTTCATAACGTTTCAACAACGTCGCGTTGCCGTTCGCATCGATAGTTGCAGGCGCTTTTTCCGTTGCGCGATAAGCAAGGAACGCGATGTTAATCGTTCTGCCTGCGGGAAGCTGTGCGCGTACCGCTTTGTTGATAGCGTTCATAAGGTCTATCCAAGCCGCCGCAAAGCCGCCTTCGCCGTACAGCGTGTCGTACAAGCTACAACGCGCGCAAGGACAATCGTCGTTGTCGCCCGTATCCATAATCGAGAAACTGATGTTCTGTTTTTCGGGGAACATATTGATTCTCTCTACCAAGTTCGCCGCAACCGCCTCGACCATAGCGTTAAATTCCGTCGAAGAACCGCCTGCCGTAGGACAGATTTGCGTTCTTTCTACGTTAATCGAATCGATGTAGGTGTAATACCAAGAAGGATGCGCCGATTGATAGGTAGCCGTGGGCAAATAATGCAACGTGTTGTGCATATCCCAGCCTTCTACGGAGTGAATCCAAATATCCGTATTCGACTGCATACCCATACCGTACACTTCGCTGTCCGTCATAGCCGTCTGTTTCTGACGATAATCGAAAGGATTGCCGATAGCGTTAAACGCAGGCAACGTTGCCGCTTTTGCGGAATCGTAAATGATACAATCGTCCGACATCATATCGTAGCCAATCGTTTCGTTCAAGAACTTCAACGCGCCCATACGATAGCCGTCTGCGCTATTTGCCAAAACGAATACCGTTCTGCCAATCTTTTCAATGATATAGCCAGCGTAGCCGGAGATATCCCCCGTCGTCTTCGTTCCGCCGACAGCTGCGTATGCGTCCCAATGCCCAAATACGATTGCATAGCGATATTTGGAAATGTTTTGAGGCGTTTCTACGACTTCGATAAGCGTTACGCCCGTTGCCGCCGCCAAATGTTCGTTTGCGAACTTCGCCGCCTTTTCACATTCGTCGTTTTGAGAAATATACAATTTATACTGCGTTGCGCCGTCTACGATAAACGGAGCGTTTTCAACGTCGCCGTACAGCTTCGTTTCACAAGCAATCAGCTTATCCGTCACAACGAGTGACTTTTGCACTTCGTTAAGCGCTTCAAACGCTTCACGCGCCAACTGTACCTTATATTCGTCGATTGCGTTTTCGTCCAACGCGTTGATACGCGCCTGTACGCTATCCACGATATCGCCTTGCGAGAAGGAGTAAATCGGGGAAATCTGCCAGCCGCTCGTCCTCGCACCGCTCGTTACGCACATATATATCAAATGCGTATCGTTCGCAGCAATGATGGCAGGGGTAAGGATTACTTCTGTCCAAGCCATTGCCGTCAACGTTGCACAATCTATTCTCGTCCACGTTACGTCTTCATTTGTGTAGAACGTAACGTCGCTTTCGTTAGGATTATACATATAGAAATGCAACGTATCGTGCCCTTCGTTAAGCGCGCTTCTCATAATACCGATATTGAACGCGCCCAAGTCCGTATCACTACCCCAGCCCTGCGTAAAGTTATACGTAGGACCGTATACGTTGGACGTACCGCTGTCGACAATAGTACCGAACGACGCGTTCGTCTGTTCGCCAAGGTCAGGTCTTACGCCCACGATATCGGTGATTTCAAAGTAAACGTCCGTCGTGTTCGTTCTCAAACCCAACGCCCAATTCGGGCTAACGATGCCCGTGGATACGTCGATTTCTTTTTGAATCCAGTTACCGTTGTTCGTCCAATACCCACCAATCGACCAAGTATTGTGCCAACCGTCACCCCAACCGTCGTTGGTGACACCGTCGGATGCGTAAATATCGCAAGACGTGCCTACGACGCGAATATTGAAGTAAATCTTCGTATACATACTAACGTCGGGGAAGTTCTTAAACTGAATCGCTACTTTACCGCCCGCGTTAGGGGTTACTCTCAAATAATTGCCGTAATAACTGTCGTAATCAACCGTTGCCGTACCGCCAACCGTAGACGTGAAATTCGGTACGTGCGAAGGGATAACGTCTACACCTTCAACCGTCTGAATAAACAACGTATCATAACCCTTGATGGTGCTTACGAGTGTTCTCAATCTCGCATAGTTGGTAACCCTGCCCTTTTCCGCATCGGTGAGCGCGTTATACGCCGCTTCCGCCGCCTCGATTCTTGCTACGAATACGAGATGATCGGGCATTACTACGCTTTCGGGAAGTGCTGCGATCTTCGATATTACGTCGTCGATTCTCGCCTGCGCTGCCGCGCCTGCTGCAATTTCCGCCTCGTACGCTTGCAACGTCGCATAGTTCGTTACGTAAGCCTTTGCCGCGTCGGACAATGCGTTATACGCATTGCGCGCATTTCCCACCGCCGTTTCGTTAAGGGCTTTGGCATCGATTGCGTCAATCATTTCGATTACCGCGCTCGCCTCATCCATTGCCTGCATTTTTGCTTCCGCCGCCGTCAAAGCCGAACGGTTCGTCACCAGCGTTTGCTGTTCGCTCGTCAGCGCGTTATACGCCGCGCGAGCCGCCTGCACCGTCGCTTTATCCGTCAACGCGAGCGTATCGGGAAGCGCGTCGATTGCATTGATTACCGCTTTCACGTCTGCGTGATCGACGTAGTTAAGCTGAGGTTTGGACACGCTCGCAGGGCCTGCATAGATAGACGAAACCTGCCAACCTGCTTTCGTTGCGCCTGCGCCGTCGCCGCCCGTGATATATACGTACCACTGACCTTGCGCGTTCAGATTGATATCCTCTGCGGAAATGGTAACCTTCGTCCAAGCCTTCGGCGTCAAGTTCTTCGTCGAGGTGGGGGTATCCGTCCAAGTGCCGTTTACGTCCCCTGCCAAATGGAAGTTGTACGCCGTATCCGTAGGATTATACATCCAGAAATAGAAGAATTCGTAGCCACTGGGCAATGCGTCTGCAAGTTCGTTCTTCGACAACGTACCCATACCGTTGCCAATGTTAGAATCAATATAATACTGTTCTT
The DNA here is from genome assembly GCA_017507005.1 of Clostridia bacterium. Classification (GTDB taxonomy): domain Bacteria; phylum Bacillota; class Clostridia; order Christensenellales; family Borkfalkiaceae; genus Scatosoma. Next base: position 45,638 of record JAFWBT010000016.1, read on the forward strand.
GCGTGAGATTATAAATTTCACCATACCCGTTCGTCGTACCCGTTTCGGTGTGGACACCAAGCTGCAAGCTCGTCACCACGCGGTTCTCTACGGATGCGAACGAATATATAGGCGAAATCTGCCAGCCTGCCATGCCTGCGCCCGACGTTACGCAACAATACAACAAATACGTCTTGTTGGCTTCAATCAGTTCAGGCGAAATAATCACTTCCGTCCAAGCCTTTGCTTTCAACGTGGTAACGTCCGTTCTTGCCCACGTTTCATTTTCATTGAGATAGAACGTAACGTCGCTATCGTTGGGGTTGTAGATATTGAAACACAACGAATCGTGGCCAGCGTTCAAAGCCGCGCTCAAAACGCCTACGTTAAACGCGCCCAAGTCAGTGTTGCTGCCCCAGCCTTGCGTGAAATCGTACACGGGGCCGTACTCGTTGCTCGTACCCGTATCGGTAATATTCCCAAAGGAAACGCTCGTTTGCACCTCTTTCCCTGCATTTATAGCATAGAAATCGGAAATTTCAAAGCTGAAACCCGTGGATGCAGTACGCAAGCCAAGAGCGAAATCCGTACCAACGTAGCCGCCAGCGAGGTCGATTTCCACCAATCTCCAATTATCTGCGTTACACCAATAGCCGCTCAAACTCCAGCTGTTCTTCCAATCCGCGCCCCAACCGTCGTTGGTGATACCGTCCGAGAAATAGATATCACAGCCAACGCTCGTTTTAACGTAGAAATACAGTTTCGTATAATTTTTAACGGACGGGAAGTTTTGAATATGTACCGCCGCTTTACCGTCTGCCTCGGACGTAACCGTCAATACGTTGCCGTACACGTCGTCCGTTCTCGTCGTTGCGCTGCCGCCTTTCGTCGACGTATAGTTGGGTACGTACGACGCGATTACCGAGCCGTCGTTCGCGCCGTTCATATACACGCGGTCGTACCCCTCAATCGTTATCAGCAACGACTGCACTTTTTCGTAGTTTTCCACCGACTCTTTATCCGTATCGGTAAGGGCGTTGTATTTCTTTTCAACTTCTCTAATTCTGCCAATCATACCGATTGCGTCGGGCATTGCAACCGCATCGGGAAGCGCGTCAATCAGCTTGTTAATTTCGTCTACGCTCTCCGATTTAACAACGGGCGCGGTACTAGCGTTTGCAAAAACCTTTTCCGCCGTTGCGCCGTTTTTAACCACGACGTTATAATCGGAAAAATCCACGTTCGTCGTTTCGTTCACCGTTTCTACCAAAGCGGTGTATTCCGCCGTGTTTTCTACCACGATGGGATACGCTTCCGAGCCGTACCAGCCGACGCCCTCGCCGTTTTGCACGTAGCCGCCTGCCTTTTCTTCACCGAACAGCAATTCGGTATAGCCGCCCGACAGCACCGCCATATTTACGGTGTCGTACAGATTGTTTCTCGCCAAATCGTTATATTCGGTGTAACGAACTTCGCCGTTATACTTAATATAAGCAACTGCCGCAAACGAGCGTTCAAGGTTTGCCGCTTTTACGTCCGTAACACAGCCGTTTGCGAACCAATAATCGCCGTCTTTATACAGCTTAGCTTTATCCGCCGCGCCGCCGATTTTTAAAGGCATATTCAAATAATCGCCCTCTGCCGCTTGCAGTAAATTTTTAGGCGCGATTACAAAGCCGTATTCCGCATCCGCCGTGTCTTTAATAAAGCTATACACCGATTCGTCCATACGAACAATGAAACGCAAACCGCCTACTTGACCAAGCTTCAACGAAGCGCCGTCGTCCATTTCAAAAACGCCTGTTTGCCACGTCGTATCAGCGGACGCCTTTTCCGTCTTGGGCATCAACGTTACCAAACCCAACACGCAAAGACACATCATCGTCGAAGTAATCCAAAGTAAAATGTTTCTCAACGTCTTTTTCATAATCGTTAATTCCCCCAATCAATATCGCCGTAGTTGTTGTCGTTCGGATCTGATGCCGTAACAACGTCTTGGTTGCCTAATTGCCAAAGTTCAATACTTGGCGTTACGTATTCCTTCATTTTATTTCTCCTTAACATATTTCTGTGTTATAAACCCCAATTATTCGTAAAGACAGATTGCATATCGCCACCGGTCTCTCTATATATCGAGAAACCTAATTCGTTCCAATCGTCACGGAACTGTTCGCGAAGCTGACGAATATTCGGATAATATTCTCCGTAATACATACAAATTACGTAACGAGGGAAAATACTTTCCTGCTTAATTCTCCGCACCAAATTTTCGTACAATTTTGGATTGCTCGTCTTATATTTGCCCACCGCTTTATAGGCGTTTTCCACCATAACCAGCATCTCTTCCAAGAGCTGTCTGGGCCAATACTTCGCGTCGCCGATTTCGTCGTAAATACCGCCCGAAATCGTCGGCACCGTCTTTTCTAAATATGCGCTCTGCGCTTGTTCGAGAAGGAACATACTCTGCATATACGGCGCAGCTTCTAAATAATATCTTTCAAAATAATTGTTCACGACTTCGTTGTAATTTGCGTTCAAGTCGAACATAAATTTTGAATCGATATAGTCTTTCAAATGTGCAAACGCCGTCGATTCGTTACGCTCTTGCGCTTGATTCCATGCGTACGTTACACCGCACTCTTTTAAGTAGCGGTACGTTTCCACTACCGAGCTCCACGAATTGTACGGATATAAATAATAACAGAAATTCGTGCCGTATATCCAAATATAAACGTTAGAGCTTACCGTGTACCACAGCGCAATGTTTTGCGCGTACGTCTTATTTCGTTCTTCATAGAACGAGGAAGTAAACTTGGAATAGATGGGCGCGCACCAAGGGGATACGTGCTCGTCACACAACAGATAAACGTACTCGCCGTTTTTATCTATTTCGTAAACGTACTCGCCGTTGCCGTCCTTGATGAATTTCCCCTCTTCATCCCTTGCGTAACGCTTCAAGGGCATATAGTTGCCGTTTTCGTCCTGAATAGGTTCACCCCAAATCACATTCCCGTTGGAATCGGTGTGTTTCACTCTTTCCACGGGTGCGGGTTCTGCATCGTGATAGGCAAAGAAAGTAAGGTTTAATACTCTGCCCGGGTTCGTTTCCGCTATGTATGCCTGCACTATTTTATTTAAATCGTTCATAAAATAAATACACGTAGCCGCGGGCGTGCCGTACAAGCTCTTATATTCTAAACACGTATCGCAGGTGCAGGAATCTTGCCCCGTGCCGTCCATCGCCGTAAACGAGATGTTTTCTATCGTAGGGAAGGTCTGCATCAATTCACGAATTACGCTGAATACCTGTTGTTGCATTGCGTCGTATTCCGCTAAATTGCCGTGCGCCGTGTAGCATACCTGCAATTTATCCGCGCGATACCAATCGGGGTGTTCTTCCCCGAACTTTTCTACGGGCAAATAATGCAGCGTGTTATGCATATCCCAGCCGTTGACGGGAATCCAGATATCCGTATGCGAGTGCATACCCATACCGTACGTTTCCGCCGACGTGTGCAGGTTGGAAATCTGTCGATAGTCAAAGTCTGGTCTTTCAATAATATCCATCGTCGGCATCGTTCTGCCGTTCTTGTCAAAATAGATACAGTCTTCACTCAGCATATCGTAACCGAGCACCGCTTTCAAAAACGCCAAACCGCCCATACGGTATCCGTCGCCGCCGTTCGCCTCGATAAACACCAAATTCCCTTTGGTCTTTATATAATAGCCCGACGTGCCGATATCCTCTTGAGGCATTGACAAACCAAACTGGCTGAGCAGTTCGCGATGACCGTAGATAATCGCGCTCGTTTGCTCGGTCAAGCCCTGCGGTATTTCGTGCGAAACGGAAAGTTCTGCGCCCGTGACGTTCGCGATTTGTTCGCAGACAAAGCTCACCGATTTATTGATTGCACCATTGAGCGTTTCTTGGCTGTTGTCTGCATAAATAACGTACTCCGTTTGTCCGTTGACAACGAACGGTACGTTGCTGTCGGCGACGTTTACTTTATGTAACGTGCCCTCGACGTAATGAATCGTATTATCCTTGGTCGCCGTCGATACGTCGGCGTTATTTTTCTGACACGCAGCGCAGGAAAAAACACTGATAATACTGATAGCGATTGCCGTTATTCTTTTTACTATTTTCATGTGTTTCTCCTTACTTTACCGTTACGTCCGTTTGGAAAATGGTCAAGTTGCCCATTTGGTCGTATACGTAGAAATAAATTTTATAAACGCCTGCGTATTCGCATTGTAACGCGTTCGAGCTTTCGTCGAGATAGATAGGCATACCCATCGGATTGATAATCATCTTTACCACGTGGATATCTTCCGCTTTCGTATAGTTATCTGAAACGGTGTACTTGGGAATCTTCAACAAACCGCTCACCGACAATTCCGTTTGAAACGCGCCGTTAAAGTTCAACGTGGGTTTCTCTCCGTCCACGACTACCAAGGTATATTCTAAATACCCCTTATTAGAGAATTTCCACGAGGACGCTTCCTGCGCCACTACGCTGACAATATATTCGCCGTAGCTCGAAAGCTGGATTTGATAATCCCTGCTCGCGTCTACGTTCTCCAAACGTATCCCGTCTACGCTCACCGCGGGCATACCGTCGGGCGCAATCACCGTAAGCGCCGAGGTTACGTTTGGACACAGCGCGTCGCACACGATTGCTCTTTGCACCGTATACACGCTATCCTTAACGGCTGTGGTAATAATCTCGTTTGCCGTCGAAATGTTCGGACGGGTGTTATCTCTGGTGTTGCTTGCGTTGACATCGCCTATCTTATGCAGGAAAATCGCTGCATTTTCTTGTACGTCATACAGCTCGATATCGAAATATACCTTACCCGAGGGGAAGCCGTTAAACGCTTCGCCTGCCTGCGTTTTGTCAATATCAATCGCCGTCGTTGCGTTGACGATAAAGGCGTTGTCTGCATAGCCGACTATGAAAGGCGTCGCCTGCGCGCCGTCGAAATCGAGCAACAGGTCAATCGCCGTATCCCCTACCGTAAGCACCGATTTTTCGTCTGCCTTTTGCAGGCTCGCGCGGACGCTGACAGCGCTGTTTTCGCTGTCCGTCAACGTGATGTCGAGCCGCGTAAACTTCGATTGTTCAGGCACGGTCAAAAACGACAACGAGAACGCGTTCGCCATTTGCGGATTGATAAAATATACTTTGGCGTCGTCCAGTTGGCTGTTTGCCGAAATTTTAATGCCTTGATATTCGCCCAATGCGTAATTATTGACGATAGAAAGATTGTCCTTGGAATAGAAATACTTTTCTACGTTCACGGCGTCACGGTATCTTTCCGTATCGCCGGGAATACGCTCTTTGCCGAGCACTACGCGCACGAGCACTTCTTCTTCGTACAACGTCGCGCCGTCGCTCTCGTAGGCGATTTTGATGAAATCTTTGTCGTTGGCTACGCTCGGCACGAACGCGTCGCCCGCCTGATAGGTGGCTACGTTATCGCCGTAGGTCACGCGCACGTTACATACCTTTTCCGTTTTTCCGCCGTCGCTATAATCGTAAGCGTAAACAAGCGGCAACGTATACGTCGCGCCCGATACGTACCCGATAGGCAACGTCGGCGTTTGATGTAATACGGGTTTACCGCTCGTAACGCCCTGTATTACGCTCTGCTGCACCGCTACGTTCCCCACGTAGTCCGTCGCCGTACACGTGAGAACCCAATCCCCTGCAAGCTCGATACGGAATTTCCCGTCCACGATTTCGCAAGTGTTTTTACCGTTCGTCAGCGTGTAAGTTACGTCCACGTTCCCACAGCCGCCGCTCGCCGAAGCCTGCGGCAAGTCTTGCAACGTACCCACTTCAATTTGCTGCGGCACGTCGCCAATAGAAACTTTTAATTTGGGAATATACTGGCTCAAATACGCGCGCACCCATAATACTTCACGCGCGACGTTGCCAGCGTAATCGCTTGCTTGATAAACGATTGCGTACGTACCCACTTGGTCTACGGCGAACTTACCGTCTTTAATGTCCACCATCTTTTGCGTAGCCGCGCCGTAATCTTTCCATACGGAAACGTTGACGTCGCTGTTGCCGCTCACTCTGTCGAACGCCGTTGCGTTAGGCACGGGATAGGTGCCGCCGACCACGGCACTGGGCATCGTTTCGTATTCGTTGTCTACGGTGATGACGGGCGCTTCGTCGTCGACATAATTCTTTGCGGAAAGATCCACGCCGAGAATACTCGTAAAGCACATATTTGCCGTAGCGTCGTTATAATTGAGAGCGCTAATCGTGAGCTTTGCCTTGCCGCTAGGGAAACCAAACCACAAGGAATTGTAATAATTGCTGTCGTCTAAGTCGGAGACGAATTTACCGCCTGCCCACGCCTGATTGCTCTTATAGTCGTAGCTAATACAGAAAGTTTTGGAATCGGGCGCGGTGTCCACCGGCTTTTGCGCACCCCAATACAAGCCCGTATCTTTTGCTACGAAGCTGTGGGGAACCATACACCCGAGCGTAGTGCCGACGTGCAGCGTACCGGCTTTTTCCAAACCCGTTTGTAGCTGACCGTTGCCTGCCGCTGTGAAATACGTCAAGCCGTATGCGTTAGCGTCGTTGTGGAAATTCCCGTTAAAAACGAGCTGCACGGAAGGATCTTCCACGTCCGTAAAGGTGAATACCATACGCGTGAAATCCGCCGTACCCGAAACGTTGGGCACAACGAATCCTTCTAACAGTTTCGTCGCGTTCGTCATTTTCGTCATATCGAAAACGTGATCGAAGGCGAGCGCGTCACCGTTTGCTATACGCACCATCAAGCCTTCGCTGTTTGCGCCAAGGTGTGTGCACAAGCCGTATTCCATCGACGTCTTTTCACTCTCGTACGACGCCAATCTTCCGTATACCTTGAAGGTATATTCTTTCGTATATACCTTTCCGCCAATCTTGGCAAGATATCTCAAAACGTAATTACCGCTTTGATTTAAGGTCGCTTCCGTTTTCCCCGTCTGCGTGCCGTCGGGATACTGCAAAGACGCAGCGCCCAGCGCCGTTTCGCCGTCTTTGATAAACTTGCATTGCGGCAAGGTGAACACGTCCCCGAACGCATATTCGTCCGAAAGCTCCTCCACCATTTCCACTGCTATTTGTCCCGACGCCCGTTTGATTTGCAGTTCTCTTATCCCGAGCGCGCCCAGCAGGATACTCACCAAGCCCAATAGCGCCGCTATCCCCGCGAAAACGGAACGTTTTTGTTTTGTTGCCAAATCTCTCATTATGTTTACTCCCTTTGTTGCCGAAATTAGCCTTTTAATCCGCCTACGGACAAGTTCCCCATCAAGCGTTCGCTAAATATGCAGAACAATACGATGACGGGTATGGTCACCAACAAAACGGTCGCCATAACGTAAGGCACGTATTGCAATCTCGTAATCTTCAATTCTTGCCCACGCGATTGCTGATACAACGCCAACGACAGCGTTTTGTAATGCGGCAAATATAAATTTGGAATCAGATAGTCGTTCCAATACTCGATAAAAATAATCAAGAAAATGGATAAGAAGGTGTATTTTACGAGTGGAAGCGCGATATTGCACATGATCTTCCAATCGTTCGCGCCGTCAATCTTTGCCGCTTCGTAATACCCTACGGGCATCGATTTAAAGACGGAATAGAACACCAAGAAATACATACCGAGGAAGTTGGCGCGCATAAGCCACATACCCCAAATCTGATCGTATAAAAGAAGCTCTTTCGCCATTTGGATTTCCGCCGCCTGACTGCCTACGATGGGAATAATCATCGTGACGACGACAACGGTATACACGAGCCGTGAAAACCAGTTGCTATATCTCGCGCAAAGATACGCTACGATACAGGTGACTACCACCTTGAACAGCGAACATCCGCCCGAATACAAGATGGTGTTGAACGCCATACTCAGTAGCGTCGCATCCGCAAAGCCCGTGTTGATTTCTTTTATGTTTTCAAACAACATAAATTTTAACGGCCAGCCGACGATATTTTTGCCTACCGTTGGATGATAGATATAGTCGCCGTAATACGCCTTAGACGCCGTTAAAATTACCCAGAAGAAGAGCACGAGCATAAACAGTACGTACGCCGTCAATAAGACGAACAACGTAACGGTGAGCGGTGAAAATTTTGCTTTTGTTGATTTAGACATCGCCATTATGTTCACCCCCTCACTCTTCCGACGGCCCGAATTTTTCCAGGCAATACTTGACGAGATAGGTCAAGGGAATCGCTACCGCCGTCAAAATCATGCCCAGTGCTGCAACGTTGGGAATTTCTTGTTCGTGCCCCACCGTCGCGCCCGCCAAAACGTACATATAATAGCCGAGCGATTGATATTCCGGCGCGCCTTGGAACAAGAATAAATTGTACTGGTTTGTAAAAATGGTCGCCACGCCCGTGATTAAGAACACGGAAAGCGTCGAGAACGTCAACGGCAAAACGATATACCAAAATTCTTTAATACCCGTTGCGCCGTCCAACTCCCCCGCCTCGATAATTTCGGGCGAAATGTCGAACATTTTATTTGCGTACATCAAAACGGAAGTACCGAAGCTGACGTACAAATTATAGAACAATATGTGTGTTAATTGATTTTCGTCGTATCGCAATCCGCTTACGCTGCTAAACACCTCGGGCACGACGTCGTTAAAGACGATTTTATACGTCAAAACGAACGCCGCCGCAGGCACGATGGACGGAATAAACAGGAAAATACGGAAGAGCTTTGCGCCTAAACATTTTTTGAAAATGTAATAGGAAAACAGCATAGCCAAAGGTATACTCACGCACAACGACGCGCCGTAATATACCAACGACATTTTCGTCGTCGCCAGCAAATCTCTTAATTTCGTCGAATTGGAAAACCAATCCGCAAAATTGTTCAGCGTTGCGTGCCAAACGATTTCCGTATCACTGATTTTTTCCTGCACCATAAAGGCGTACCCGAAAGATTTGAAATTTACGCCCACGTAAAATATCAAAAACTGTATAACCGGAAACGCCATCAAAGCGGCGTAGAAGATATTACTTCTACGTTCCGCTTTGTTCGTTTTTTTCTTTTTCGTTTCTGTCATGATTGCGTTAGACATATCGATTCCTTATTTTACTTTTTTCCAGATGGTCAAATCTTCACTGAAATATTTATACATAGAGGTAAAGTAGGTCTCTGCCGTCGCTTCCCTCTTTTCAATCGCGCCGATAAAGCAATTTAAGAACTGCGATTTATACAAAGGACTGTTGTGTCCGTCGGGTGCGAGCGACTGGAAGGTGAGCTGGTTGTTTGCGAACAACAGGTTGTTGTTGTACGGGAAGAGGATATCCGATTTCTTATACTGATCGTAGAACGTTTTGCCGAAATAGGACAAGCTATCGTACTGCGCGTCCGTCAGCGTATAATTCAACGATTTCGTACAGCCGGTAATCTTCGTGAATTTTGCGAGCTGTTCGTCGCTGTTTGCAAACTGGATGAAATCCAACGCGTACTTGTATTCCCAGCCGTTAGGATCCAAACCGTTCTTCATAACGCACAAAGGATACATAATATCGTACATCGTCGATTTTTCACCGACTTTGTCTTCGTGCTTGGGCAAAGGCATCCAGCCGAGCTTTCTGTTTTGCTTGGAGTTCGCCTCGTTACCCTTGCTCATATAATCGAAGGTTTCCGTTGCTTCCATCTGCCACCAGCTACCGTCGAGCAACATTGCGTTTCTCTTGCCCGATTTGAACAAGAAATCGTTCTGCGCGGTAAGGTGCGAATACGTACTGCTGAACAGCGTCTTTGCCGTTTCTGCGTTGTTTACGTAAGTTTTCGCATACAAATCACTGTAGAAATCCAGCGCGTAGTATTTACCTGCTTGACGTGCAAGCTCTGCGCCGTTCGCGCCGTCGATAATCGTCGTTTGCGCGTCCTTTACGAACTCGCCGTTTTCAATCTTACCGAGGTTTTTCGCTTCGCCGTCGAAGGAATAGTTCAAACGCATCTGTTCAAGACCTTCGTAATCGGTCGCCAACGCGTTGATGAAATGGGACAGATAGCTATCTCTGTGCTCGCCCGACCAAATCAAGGGATTGTCGCCGCCAATCGTTGCGATATAATCGCAAAGCCACAAAAATTCTTCATACGTCGTAGGCAAACCGTCGTCCGACGTACCCTTTTCACCGTCAGGGCCTGCCGTTTTCGTTTCGTCTGCGCTCTGGATAAACATATATTCAAGACCTGCGCTTTCGCTGTAACCGTCTGCGAAATAGTAGTTCTTTTCATCAAACAACTCTACGTCGTAAACGATACCAAAGCTCGTGAAGTAATGCGGGAACGCATAGTAGTGCGTTTCGCCGTTGATTTCACGCGCGAAATACGCTTTTTGATCAGCAAACATCTTGCTTTCAAGCGTCTTGTTGTCGTAAGGGCTAACCGACGTAACCGCCTGCGTAATATCTGCGATATAGTTCTTTGCAACCAAATCGTAATAGTCTTTCTGTTCCAAGAAATAAACCGATTCCGCTCTGCCTGCCATCTGCGAACCGTCTACGTCGGATTTTTCCGCCGTCGGCTCTACGTCGATACCGATTTTGCCGTCAATTTCCACGTCTTTCATTTTTTCTTCGTAATCAGCAATGAGCGAAGTGAGCCACTCGTCGCCAAAACCACTGGTGAAACTGTACACGTAAAGCTTTGCTTTATTCTTGTCAGCATCGTTCCCGCCGCCACTGCTGCACGCAGCCGTCGAGAAAAGCGTCGTGGACGCTAACAGTAAACAGGGTAAAGTTTTTTTAATAAATTTTTTCATAACATCCTCCAAGGTGTATTTTCCCTTTATATGCTTTTATTTTATCATATTTTTCGTCTTACTTCAATAGGAAATTTTTACTTCTTCCCCCCACTCTATAAGGAATTTTTACTATTTTTGATATATTATTGTATCGCTCGCGCGCTCACGCGATAATATAATGTAAGAAAAAGCGTCGAAAAGCACCTATTTGAGTCCCTATTTTGGCATAGAAAAAACCACCGTTTGCGTTCTGCAAACGACGGTGATTTTTTATCATTTAAACGTTAGATATTTTTGTGTTTCAGGTGTTGCGATATTCGCTCGGCGTACAACCGTATTTATTCTTGAAACGTTCGTAGAAAGTATTTCTATCCGAAAAACCGCACTCGCTGATGATTTTATCAATCGTGTAATCGCTATTTTTCAACAGCTCGCTGCAATGTTTTAAGCGGATGTCCATAATATAGTCGGTAAAGCTCATATTAAACGCTTTTTTGAACAAACGGCTAAAATATGCGGGATTATAAAAACATCTTTGCGACAAATCGTTCAAGGAAATTTTTTCATTGAAATGCGCGTTGATATAATCGAGAATATCCTGCGGAATCAGCAGGTCTTTTTCGCTGTCTTTTACGAAGATTTTACGGAAAATCTTGCACAAAATTACGTTGATATACGAATCCAAAACGAGAGATTTGCCCAGCTCGTTATTGCTCAGCTCCGCTTCGATATTCCTAAAAAGATTGAACATATCGTCACGTTCGCTGTAATCAAAAGAAACCAACGGGCTCTTATCGTTCAGCTCGTGTTGCAGCTTTTCAAAAGACGTCAACGCAAGGATATAGAACAAATTGTCGTTCTTAATCATATTCTTGGTAAAATAATCGACGCGAATCATCAAGTTGTAAGCCACCAGCTCGTTTTCCAACGTAAAGGAGTGCGTGCAGCCATAATTGATGAACAACAAATCCCCTGCTTTTACGGAAAATTCTTCACCGCTGATAATATGCTTGCTCGCCCCTTCAATAATATAGACGACTTCAACAAAGTCATGATCGTGCAGTTCTTCATTGCGGCGGTCGCATATCTTTTTTATAGCAACCATTGCGTCGCTCTGAAATTCTTCTTCCGCCTTATAATGCAGCATGCGTCCACCTCCCTTATCGTCTTTACAATAGGCATTATAACAAATTTTTTTGATAATTTCAAGACCTTTTTTGCGTTTTTTCTAAAAAAGTCATTATCCCGACTGATTTGCCTACAATTTTTTTCGCCATTTTAAGACTTTTTTGGTAAAACTTCCATATTTATTGAAAAAAAACGGAAACGCTTTGTTGTGCATTTCCGTTTTTTTGTTTTTTATTATCTATTTTATACGTTCAACGCGTACATGCCCCATTGTTTTCTTATAAAATAGCCTCATTTCAAAAACAATTTTTATAAAATTTGATAGTACCATGTACGAGTTTATTGAAGAAGAATATCGCGTATGGAAGAGATTTCTGCCTCGGTAACGCCGACGGATTTTAAAAACGCCGCCGTTTTATCCGCAAACGTTTCACCCTCGTATTCTTCAATCCCCTCGATAAGAGCAAGGATACCGCTGTTGTTATGCGTTCTATTTACTTGCTTATAGCCGTAATAAAAAGCAGACAATTCATAATCGCGAATCACGTTTTCCTTGGATACACCAAGAAGACTTTCCAAAATCAAAACGGTAGAGCCTGCGCGGTCAACCCCGTGCGTACAATGCAAATAAATGGGATAGGATTCCGGTTTTGCGATGTCGGAAAAAATCTTGCGGACAGTTTCCTTATTCTCCGCTCTTAAATATTCATTATACTGCGGCGCGTTATAAAAGGTACGGGAAACGTCCTTGCCCAACACGCTGTATTCGCTCACCTTATCTTTTTCCGAGCGCAAGTCGAAATCCGTCTTAATTCCCAAAGCGCGTAGCTGTTCTATCCCCTTATCCGTCAAACAAAAGTCTGCATTTTCTGCATTTCTTCCGCCGTCAATCTCACTGCCACGATAGAGCAAGCCTTGCGGAATTGTTTTGCCATTTTCCGTTCGCCAACCGCCGATATCGCGCACGTTACATGCGCCTTCCAAGCTGATAAAACGCGGCCGACCCGCCGTCTTAAAAGAACTCGATTTCGTATGTACGTCGCCGTTTTCCAGCTGTACGCTAACGCGATAGTAATACGTTGTATCGAGCAATAAATTGTAAATATCCACGGAAGAACGCTTAGCTGAAAAATATAACGTTTGCTCAATTTCCGCAAAAGTTTCCGTTAAAGAAACCTCCAATTTCTCTTCCGCAATTTCCGTTCTTGGCACGTCAATAGCATATTCCACGCTGACGGGATTTCCCTTATCCAAACGGTCTGTTCCATAGTTGGTAAACTCCGTCACGAGCACGGAAGGCTCTGCTTGCAAATACCAATCCACTACGTAAGGCGTCAGCGAAACAGGCTCGCTAAATTCCGTCATCGTCAAAGCTGAGCTGTTCTCAAAAACACTGCCCTTCGCATTTTCGTTGCCACCGCAGCCCCAGAAAGAAAACGCTAACATACAAGCTACGCCAAAAGATAAAATTCTGCGCGAATTCTTTTTAATATCCATGCGATATCCTCCTTTATTGCTTCATTATAAATCGAGCATAGATGCGCTCTCTATCAACTCGCCGTTTTTATAGAGCAACGTCTTTACCTCGTATTTCCCAAAATGCAATGCAATGGACTTGTCAAACACCGTACAAACGCACGTCTTTTCACGTTTAGAATTGTTATTCAGGCGTACCATGTACGCGTTGAACGCTGTTTTCCTAAACGACGACAGCGCGATATTTTCCTCCGAAAGCGTAATCGGGCTCGTTTCTTTTTTTGTTCCCGTGCCGTGAGGATAGAAATTGAGCGCGTAGGGTTTTTGCGTAAATGCCGCCGCTTTCTTTTCCAACTCCTCTTCCCTACACACCTCTATACGGAAAGAAAATTCGTGTCTGCCTAAATCGATATAATAGTTAAAACGTTCCTCGTCGATAATCGGACGTTCGCCAATCGGGTGCGCGCAATATACCGAACCGTTCAACAGCGTAATATACAGCTTTCCGTCTTCCATCGAGCAACCGTACGTGCCGTCCTTAAACACGGCAAATACCTTATCGCCCGTTTCCACGCCGCAGAATCTTTGCGAACACTGCTCTAATCCTTGCTCGTATTCCTGCGTACCAAAGGACGTTTGTCCGATAAAACGGCCGATTTCTTGAACGGGGATTTCCATTTTTAAGCCCTTGCCAGCCTCATTCCAATAAACGTTCACCTTTACGTCAATATAATCGAAATCTTTATACAGCGTATACGCCACGCGAATTTCCGATTTTCCCGTTTCGTATACCGTTTCCAGCGTCGTCAAAATATCCCCTTTTTCCACTACGCGCAACGCCGTTTTTACATCCGCCTTGCGATAGTTACTGCCAACGACGCGCAGATTCCAGCCCCAAGGATCGGGATTGTCGTCATAGACGATAGGCATAAACGCGTTTCCGCCTAAATACGCCTTGCCCCCTACCATGTACGAGTTTAAGCAGCCTTTTTTCACGTCAAACGACGCTTTTGCGCCTTTTGAAGAAAGGAAATCAGGTTGTAAAATTTTGTCTATAAACTTCTTTTCGCCCCTACGCACGTCCACGACAAACTGCGTAAGCGACAATGGATTCAGCTCTGCTTTTATCATAAAACGCTTGCTTCTATCCATATTGATGCAGGACGATTCTTTCACCACTTGGAACGGTACTTCCTCGCCGTCTTTACGCACGGTGAATTCGTACCCTTCCGTATCGGAAACAATCCCCGCAAGCAAAAATATATCGCCGCTAAACACTAACTCCTCTTTGTACGGATTTGGATTGTAAACGAAAATGGGATACTTCATAGGCACGGCTTTTTCGTAATCGTTACACAGCCCCAAAAACGCCTTTGTAAACTGCTCGTCGAGAAGCTCTAACGCGTAATCCGCCTTTTGCAGGCTGCTCTTTTCGCCCTCGATGATACACGTGCCCGACAAAACGTCGTGGAATTGAATCGCCGCCATATTCTTTTGTGCCTTGGCAAACGCCTCAAAATCGTACGAATACACGCCCTCTTTATCCGCATAGGCGCATATCTTTTCCGTCAATAATAGTTTATTTTCCAGCTCTGCATATTTATGTTTCAGCCGCGCAATCGACGTGTAGCATTTCACTAAACAAGGCTGTAACGCTTTATCAAACGCTGCCTTGGGCATAGCTTTTTTAAAGAACGCCTCGGGCGTGCTATGCAACACCGTAACGCCTGCCGCCGCTTGTTCTTGCATAAAGGGCTGTAATTCGTTGAGGTCCTTTCTCGACGCGCCGCCGCCGTGATTGCCTACGCCCCAGAGCGCAATGGCGATATCCTCGTTCTCCCAAGGCCGCATTTTGCGTTTGACAGCGTTTACGGAATCGCCCAGCTCTGAGCAATAAATCCAATCATCCTCCGAACGCACCGCCTTAATCGTACTGCCGTCAAAGCCCACCCAATCGAAGAGCATAGCAGGCAACTGCATTAAATTGGGCATGGGACGACAGAAAATATACCCTTCGTATCCGCACTTTTTCAAGATTTGTACCAAACCCTGCGTATGTCCAAACGAATCGAAATTGAGCGCGACGGTTGGTCTTACGCCAAATTTTTCTTTGAAATAGGTCAAACCGCTTTCAATTTGGCGCACGAACCCCTCGCCCGAGGGAATATTACAATCGGGCTGAACGTACCAGCCTCCCATAATATGCCATTTTCCCTTTTTCACTAAATCTTTAATACGGGCAAACAGCTTTGGATCGTATTTCTCAACGTATTCGTACAGCAACGCCTCGTTGTGGCAAAACACGTAATCGTATTCGTCCGCGAGCTCGCAAGCGGCATAAAACGTGGCGAGGGCAGCCGTTGCCCCCTCGTTCCAATCCCATTGCCAAACGGGGTCAAGATGGGCGTTACAGATTAAATGCAGTTCTTTCATAATTTCTTATCCTTATATACCAGCCGTCGCCCGCTTATTTACAAAGCCTACAATCTGCCATCAGCTCGAAATAGTCCACCTTATCCTTACCGATAATTTTGCTCGTCAATTCCGTTTCCATGCCGTTCAAACAAAGCGTCGCCGACTGCACGAGCGCACCGCTTACCGTAAATTTCGCCTTGCCAGGGCACATAGGATAGAACCCCAAAACGGAGAAAACATACCAGCACGCCATCGTGCCGTTATCCTCGTCGCCGGGATACCCATTATCTGCGTACGAGAACAGCTCGTCCACCATTTTCTTTACGATTGCGCGCGATTTTTCCTGCTCGCCAAATTCTGCGTACAGGAACGGAATATGGAAAGACGGTTGGTTGGAAATTGCACATTGACCAAAATCTACCGCCGCCATTTCCGTCATTTCGTGGATTTCCAAAGGATATCCACCCACCGTGTAATACGGAGGCGTTACGAACAATTCATCAATCTTTTTCAAGAACGCGTCTTTGCCGCCGTACAACGCCGCCAAACCTATGTAATCCTGCGGAACGGCAAAGGAATTTTGCCAAGCACCGCCTTCGGTGTAATCTCCACCCCACGCAAAACAATCAAAGTTCGCCCTGAAATTGCCGTTGGAATCTTTCGCGCGCATAAAACCGCTCTCCTTATCGAAAAGGTTGACGTAATTTTTACTGCGTTGGAAATATTTTTCCGCAACGGCTGTATCGCCGCAACTTTCCGCAAGGACGGAAATACAGAAATCCCCGTAAGCACAATCCAGCGTTTCGCATATGCTTTCGTTGCACTTATCGTACGGCACGTAGCCAAGCGCCTCGTATTCTTTTACGCACTTTCTGCCTACGCGCCAGCCCTCGGAAATCCATTGCGAATTTTTCACCGTCGCCTCGTACGCGCGTTGTTTGTTTCTTTCCGTCAGCAAATTTTTACAAACGGCGTCCGCCAACACCGCTTCCACCAACGTTCCGGGCATATAATTCACTTCCGACGGCGTCAGCCATCTAGGCAATACGCCCGTGTCGTCGTACGTGTTCAAATACCCTTCCACCATCTCGTTGATAAATTCCGGACGAAGAATAGAATACAGCGGATATACCGTTCTGTACGTATCCCAAAATCCGTTATTCGTATACGCAACACCCTCTTTCACTTCGCCCGTTTGCGGAACGACGTGATAGGCTTTGCCGTCTTTTGCTATTTCATAAAATTTGTTCGGATATACGAAAGCGCGATACAAACAAGTGTACGTCGTACGCTTCATCTCCTCCGAAGCCTCTATACGCAGGCGGGACAAAAGGTTTTCCCATTGCTGTTCCGCTTGTTTTTCTATTTCCTCGAACGATTTGCCATCAATCTCTCTTTCCAAATTGAGCTGTGCCTGTTCCAAGCTAATAAACGAAGAAGCAACGCGAACGGTGTACGTGTTTTTAGACAAAAACACCCCCGTCGCCGCCGCTTTATCGCCCACGGCTTTCGTCGTCACGTCCTCAATATCACAATCGAACTTCAACGTGAAATACATCTTAAAATCGTCTTTAAACGGCGCTTCCGTATAAGAACAGGTGTACCCGAAAACCGTTCCGTTTTCTTTGTCTACCTCAATTTTCGTAGCGTAATTAAACGGGATTACCGCAAACAACGGTCTCCCACTATTTTTAGAAGCGTCCACCGACATAATCGCGCCCGTTTCCGTAGGCGCTAATTTAAAATGCGTCTTATGTCTTAACAGCTCGTATTCCATTACGTAAGGCTTTAACGTAACGTTTTCAGGACGAAAACCCGACCAACGAAGGGCAGGATCTACAATCAATTCGTCCGCCTCAGGCATAAAACAAAGATATGAAAAATCCCCTGCCCAAGGGCTAGGCTGATGCGTAAGACGCACCCCTTCAAAACTTCGATCCTTTGGATGATAATACCAAGGGCCTCTCGTGCTGTCCGTTTGCGGCGCAAACATATTCATCGCGTTCGGCAAGCATACCAAAGGCAACGTGTTTCCTTGCGAAAATCTTCTGCAAGAATCACTTCCTTGCTTTATATTAACCAAATCTACAAACTTCATTATATTCTCCTATTTGCTCGTGCTCCAATTAGAGAGGGATTGTACGGTTAGAAGCCGCGCGCAAAAAACACACGGCTTCCCACCTATTTTCTTTTATTTACGGTCTTTCAACCTCGGGTAATTCAATCTCGCTATGCTCCACGTCTTTGATATCTTCATCTTCCCAAGACGGGCCTTGCGACGTCGATTCCGAAGAAGTTTCTACGGAAGTATCCTCGGACGTACCCTCAGACGTAGTCTCCGATGTTTCAGAGGAAATATCCACAGAAGTTTCTATGGAAACAGAGTTCTCAGAAGAAGAAACTACCGAAGATTTTTCAGACTCCTCATCAAACACACCGCAGCCGCCAAAGGCAAGCCCAGCCGTCAACGCCGATATTACCAAACACAAAATCAAGAATTTCTTTTTCATGGTTTTATACTCCTTCCGCGTAAGCTTTTAACGAGAGCGAACAATTATACAGTGCCTTTGCATATACCGCCTCGTTATTATCACCGTTTTGTTTTTCGTAAACGTACGACTTCACGCTGTAAATCAAGGTCTGCACCACACTATCCCCTACGGAAATCGTCCACTTGAAGCGATCGTTGCACCCCATAACAGCGACGGCTTCCGCCTGCGCCTCGTATACGCCGCTACCTTCTTCCACTTCGCTATACGCAATCGTCTTGCCGTTGAGTTTTACAACCAAATTTTCAACGGTTTCTGCCGTAAAGCGAATCGTAAGACAATTGTCTGCGCCACAAGAAAGGAACGCAGAGGTGATTTCAACGCCCTCTTTCGCGCCTTCGGTCTTCTTGCTGTCGGTTTCCGTCAAGTCGGTATATTCCGTAGCCGTACAACCTGCAATCGCCTGAATACCGTCTTCTTTGCCATGCAACTCTTCTGCTGCCTGACCGTAACAAACAAGGTCGCCAATTAACGTCTTTAATTCGTTAGAAATTTCTTTTTGTGATAACGCGATAAGATATTCTTCCACCGAATATACCATAGAGTCTACACGTTCTTCACCCTCGAAAAGGCTTACCGTAAAGGAAACGGCAAGGGCTTCTGCGGAAATATTCTTCACTTTATAAACGTATTTATTCAGCTCTGCATCCACCAGCACACCGTTTAACGTTTCTTCCGCGCCGTCAAACGAAAGCTGCACCGTAGGCGCTACGTCACCGATTACCTTAACGTACATATTCATAGTGAATTTCGCGCCGATAGACAAGCTCTGGCTGATAAATTTCGATCTTTCCGGTTTCTTCGTCGCTACTTCCGTAAAGGTATAGTCGGTCAATTCCAACGTCTGCGGCAAATCTTCCGCCCAAGCGTACGCATACTCGTAATCTTCCTCCGTCAACGTTACGCTCGCCAAAACGTCTGCTCTATTCTCAACGTTGAATTTCAAGGTTTCTTCTGTGCCGCTTGCTCTGATAATCGTAATCGTATATTCGAGAATCGTATATTTCGCTACCGCCGTCTTATTATCGCCGTAATTATACAACGTTTCCGCCGTAATTTCCGCGTCGTCAATCGTCCATACGCCCGTATACCCTTCTCTTGCAGGCACTGCGGGCAGTTCACCGATTGCCTGAGCCGTCGTCGTGGTAAGCGTTTCTGCCAAACCATCAAACGAAAGGGTGTAGTCTTGCACTTTTACAATTTCGCCTGCATTATACAAGAACTCTACGTCCTCGCTGAGCGTGTATGCCTTATCTTCATTATTCAAAAGCGCAAAGTCTGCTTTCAGCGTAATGGTGTAATTCTTCGTCGAGAACGCGTGCAATACCGTTACGAAAATACCGTCTGCTACCGTTTCCACGAATACGGGGCGGCACTGGTCGCTATTCGTCAGCCAACCGCTTGCCTCGCCTGCGGGATAGGTGTTGTTCGCTCTATTCTCATCGGACAGTGTACGGATATTTTCGCCGTTGATATAGATATAGTTCATAATATCTACGCCGTTGTTCGCCGCCGTCAATTCATCGCCGCTAATGTTCCACCAAGCGTTGCTCGTGAGCGTCGTCGCAGGGGCTAACACAATCTTAAACATAGATTGTACGTCCGTGCACGAAGCGCCTTCAATCGCAATCGTTTCCGTTACGTCCTCCGTTTCAATCACCTTGGATACCGCGCCCGCTTTATAGATAAAGCTCACGTCCTCGTCAATCGTCGAAATATTCCCGCTTGCGTTCAAAATCTCAAAACCTGCTTTCAACGTAATCGTATACTTCGTCGTAGAGAACGCATGCAATACCGTTACGTAAATACCATCTGCTACCGTTTCCACGAATACGGGACGGCACTGGTCGCTATTCGTCAGCCAACCGCTTGCCGTATCTACGGGATAAGTGTTGCTCGTTCTGTTGTTATCGGACAGCGTACGGATATTTTCAC
>JAFWBT010000017.1 GCA_017507005.1 Clostridia bacterium
TATTTTCCCTTAGGGGTAAGGGAGAAGAAGGAATAGAAAGTAACGACGCCGTAAATTTCCGCAACGGAAATCCCCGTTCTATCGGAAACGATTTCTTGTACTTCAAGGGGAATATACCCATATTCCTTTTGAATGTCACTCAAAATCATCATAAGCGGCGTTTCTTCGTTTATATATCTGTCGCAAATCTCATTGATTTTTTTGACAGCCGCTTCTTGTAAATGAGCCATAGTAGCCTCCTTTAAATGTAGAAATATGTATGCTTGCGCATAATCGTCAATTATATTATATCATACTTTTTTCCCAACGCCAAATATTTAGAGCTTTTTTAATAAAATTAAAAATCGATAAATCGATAAATTTTTATCATATTAAAATATATGCGAATAAGTTTTGACAAAAAGAGTAGTTTGAGGTACAATATAGGGGAGTAGATAAAAGGGGAAGAAAATGCCGACGGTTACTTTACAAGAGACAAAGTTTGGGCTTTCGATTTTGCCGATAAAATTTTTAGCGGGAGACTTTTGGGCGCGAACGGAAATTTCAATCGAAAACGAATTCATTAAGTATAAACAAACGGAAAAGAAGATATCAAGTGCGGATTTGGAAGACTGGATATTTGCCATGTTTCGTTTGCTTGCTGGGGCGTATAAACGGGAGTACACTTTATCCTTTGAAGAGGCGGGGATTGCAATCGACTTGTATCCGCATACTGAGAATGGAAATCCCGTATCGAGAGAGGAGCGTAGGAAACGCGATTGCGTAATGGCGATTCGCTTGCTTATGCGTTCGGATAAGGGCGGTTTTTTGGGCGGCGTTTACACTCTTTTATTACACCGCGAGGAAATAGCCGTTTTCGCTAGCGAACTTCGAAAAGAGTACGATGAAATTTTCGTTAAACGCGTACATGGTATCGGTAAATATATGTTTGTCGGGGTTAGTCCGTTGGGATATACGGGTTGTAATTATTGGTATTTCGATCCTTCGGGCAAGTCGAAAACAGGCGGATACGTATGGGTGACAATGGGCTCGCATAATACTGAACAAATCGTATACGTTGACAGCATTCGCTATTTTAACGAGAAAACGTCGCCGTATCCCGTGGATAGAGTAAAGCAAGTGCTGCGCGTCGCAACAAAAGATGAACTGAACGAATATGAGAATAGCTAAAAAAGGCATTTTATTGTTTTCTTCGAAAATATTTATGTTAAAAATTTAGAAAAATAAGACAAAAAAATGACTGGAAGTTCTCTTACGATTATGGTATACTAATCGTAGAGAATAAATAAACTGCAAACTTTCGTTTGCGAAAATGAATTGAGAAGGTGTAGTACTATGGGAAAGCAAAAAGTATTCATGATTGGTAATGCGCATCTTGATCCTGCTTGAATTTGGTCTTGGCAGGAAGGAAGTAGCGAAGCGAAAGCAACGCTTTTCACCGAATTTAAAGAGTAATCGAAAGGGGAAATACAATTATGAAGAAAGAATTACATATCGTATCGCATACGCATTGGGATAGAGAGTGGTATTTGAGCCACGCCAAGCATAATTATAGACTAGTAAAATTTTTCGACGCGCTGATAGATGCGATGGAAAAAGATGAAAAATTCCGTTATTTTCATTTGGACGGGCAAATTGTAATTATTGAGGACTATCTTGCGGTCCGTCCTGAAATGGAAGAAAAGGTTAAAAAATTTATTGCAGAGGGCAGATGGGAAATCGGTCCGTTCTATATTTTGCAAGACGAGTATTTAATCAATGGAGAATCGAGCGTTAGAAACGCTCTTTACGGTATGCAAGTATGCGAAAAATACGGAAAACCCGCCATGGTGGGATATTTTCCCGATGCTTTCGGCAACGTTTCGCAAATCCCGCAAATCCTGCATGGGTTTGGAATGGATAATGCGTTCTTTGGCAGGGGTATTTCTTTGACGGCCGCGGATAATCAGATATTCAAAATGCCAAGAAACTACTCCGAAATCACTTGGAGAGGGGCGGACGGAAGCGAAGTGGTTGGCGTTCAGTTTGTACAATGGTATTCTAACTGTATGGAATTGCCGTCCGACGGAGAGGCTTTGAGAGAAAAATTGACGGCGATACACTCGGATTTGACGGAATGCTCTAAAACGCCGTATTTGTTGGGTTTTAACGGTTGCGACCACCAGCCCGCGCAAGAGAATATCGGCGAGGTGATTGAAAAAGCAAACGAGGTTTGCGATTTTAAGGTGAGCCATACTACTTTGGAGCAGTATATTGAGAAGGTGCGCCCCTACAAGGCTGATTTTTACGTGTATGAAGGGGAGATTGCAGGGCAAAACGGCAACGGCTACGGCACGCTGATAAACACGGCGAGCGCAAGGACGGACATCAAGACGATTTCCCATCGCGCAACGCACGCGTTGCAAACTATGGCTGAGCCTTTGAGCGTTATGGCGATGTGGAACGGACTTCGTTATGATAGCGACGTTTTGAATTTTGCACATAAAACTTTGTTGAAAAGTTTTCCTCACGACAGTATTTGTTCCTGCTCTTGCGACGAGGTCAACGACAAGGTAAAGCTTCGTCTTTCGGAAGCGTACGATACTGCGGCTTGTTTAAGCGCGGATATTCAAAAAGAACTTGCCGCATTACTCAACACGCAAAAACAGGACGGCGCTTGCATTGTTGTGTTCAATACGGACGTAAGAGGGACGGACGGCGTTGTAAAAGCGACGCTTGAATATAACGAAGAAGATTTGCCGAAGAATCCTGCTTTATTCGATGGGGATGGGAATCGTATAAATGCACATTTCTCTATTCCTCAAAGAGTGAAAAAATTCAAGCTTCCTTACGATTCGTTTAGAGTTGTTTACGAAACCTATGAAATGCAAGTGGAATTTCTTGCAGAGGTGAAAGAGGGGTTGTCTACGGCTACCTATTACGTTTGCGATTGCAAAGAAGAGAAGGACAGCGGGTTGCTTGCGACGGCGGAGTATTGCGAAAACGAATATCTTCGTCTGCAATTTTGTAAAGACGGAACGTTTGAGCTTTTGAATAAAAAGAGTGGCACGACGTATAAAAATCAAAACCGCTTTGAAATTACGCCCGATTGCGGCAACGAATACGATTTTATACCTAACGGCGAAACGCGAGTTTTAAATGATGATACCGCAATGGTAGAGCTTGCCCAAAAGGACTCCTTCAAGGCGGTGTACGTAATTACCATTCAAGCGGAAGGAATTTCTCTTCGTTCTACGGTAACGGTTTATGCAGACAAGAAGGAAATCCAATTCCAAACGAAAGTGAATAATCGTTTGAAGAATATCCGTCTTCGTGCCACGTTTGAAAGCAATGCGCAGGCAAAATACGTATATGCGGAAGGGCAGTTTGATTTGATAAGAAGAAATATTCAACCCGCAAAAAGTTGGCAAAATCCCGATAACAGTCAACGCATGAATACGTTTTGCACAGTCGGCAAGGATGAAGGAAACGGTTTGTTAGTGGCAACGAAGGGGTTGTATGAATACGAAGTATATCGCGACGGTAAGAATACGGTAGGCATTACGTTGCTTCGCGCCGTTGGTGAAATGGGGGACTGGTTCTATTTCCCGACGCCCGCCGCGCAAATGCAAGGCGAGTATGAGTATTCTTATTGCATGATTCCTTTCGATGAGGACTTTTCGGTCGCAGTACGTAGCGGTTATGATTTTAGTTATCCCAAGCTTTGTGCGTTGCAGGAAGCAAGACACGAAGGTAAAGATAAGCTTGCGGGCGTGAACTTTGAAACGAAAGGGACGTTGCTTCTTTCCGCGGTGAAGAAAGCGGAGAAAAACGACGACGTGATTGTGAGAATGTATAATCCTATGCAAGAGACGGCGTATATTTCGTCGGCAAAAGAATTTTCGCAAACAAACCTTGCGGAAAACTTACAAGAAGAATGGGTAACGGAATATGACGTAGCCTCGAAGAAAATCGTTAGTATAAGAATAAAAAACTAATATAGAAAAGGGGAATAGTCCTGAATAATATAAGGAAAGACGGAGCAATATACGCTGCTCCGTCTTTTATGTGTAGAGTGTTTTTTCGTCTAACCTATCCTCGCGCGAACCCTTTTACGGGTTCTCGTCCCAACGCAACGCAACAAAAAAGCACCCCAAAGAGGTGCTTTTTCGCTGGTGGACGATTAGGGACTCGAACCCTAGGCCCATTGATTAAGAGTCAATTGCTCTACCAGCTGAGCTAATCGTCCATTTGGTGGTCCATCGGAGGCTCGAACTCCGGACACCTTGATTAAAAATCAAGTGCTCTACCTACTGAGCTAATGGGCCATAATTTTTAGTGGGCGATATTTAGTTTTTTTGCGCCGTAAGCCACCTTTGGCTGGGGTGGCATGATTTGATCCTACGAATGCCGGAATCAAAATCCGGTGCCTTAACCACTTGGCGACACCCCAATGGCAAAAGTAAGTTGGCGGGCAGAGAGAATCGAACTCACGGCCTCCAGGGCCACAATCTGGCGCTCTAACCAACTGAGCTATGCCCGCCATATTTTGGTGCGCCTGAAGAGATTCGAACTCCTGACACACGGCTTAGAAGGCCGTTGCTCTATCCAACTGAGCTACAGGCGCATACGATTACGCGCTACCTCTTGGATAAGTGGAGCGGGTGATGGGAATCGGACCCACGCGGCCAGCTTGGAAGGCTGGAATTCTACCATTGAACTACACCCGCATCTTTCGAATTTCGCCACCGCATCGACAACGCTTGTATATAATAGCATTATTCGCAAAAATTGTCAAACACTTTTTCGCGGTTTTTTCAAAATTTTCAAAAAATTTTTTAATTATTTTTTTTAGATAAAAAACACGCCCAAAAAGAAAAAAATTCTTCGGCGTTTCTTTCATAAAAAGCGTTTTGATAGTTGCTTTATTTTATAAAGATGTGCTATAATATATAAAAATGTAGGGCAAACGTTCCGCTTATTATCGTATGAGCAAGAACCCAAACCCCGATTTAAACAACAATACCCAAAGATAAATATTCAATACGCCAAGTATGGGCATTAACACCATCAGCAGCATATCCGTGCGTTTGTATTTTAATAAAAACATACAAACGTAAATGGTGATAGCGCCGCCAAGCAAACCCGTAATACACAGCTTTCCCGTTTGTTTTTCGGGCGGTATAGCGTTGTTTGACGCGTTGTTTGGCGCGTTTGTCGACGTAGTATTTACGGGCGTTTGAGAGGTCGATATCGTGCTATTTTCGGCATTTTTCAACGCCTGCGCTTGTTTTTCCTTATCCCGCAACGATTTGACGAGCAGATACGCGTAAAAATTGATGGATAAGATATAGGCAACGAGTAATAAATATAAAATAACCATACAAACAGTTTGATAAAAAATAGCAAAAAAAATACAGAGGTATATAATATTATGAAAAAAAGAGCATTGGTAAGCGTTTCTGACAAAACGGGTATCGTGGAGTTTTGTAAAAGACTAATCGCGTGTGATTACGAAATCATTTCCACGGGCGGCACGGCAAAGGCGTTGCAAGACGCTGGTTTGCCCGTTATCGGTATCAGCGAATTGACGGGTTTTCCCGAATGTCTTGACGGGCGCGTAAAGACGTTGCACCCGATTGTACACGCAGGGTTGTTGGCGATGCGTTCCAATCCCGAACATATGCAGCAACTGGAAAAGTTGGGTATCAACACGATTGATATCGTCGCTGTAAACCTGTATCCGTTCAAGGCGACCATTTCCAAGCCCGACGTTACGTTTGCAGACGCCGTTGAAAATATCGATATCGGCGGTCCGACCATGATTCGCGCGGCGGCGAAGAATTATCAGGACGTAGCCGTTGTTGTCGATCCCAAAGATTACGAAGAGTATTGTCGGAATTAGAGGCAGGGGAAATCACCCTCGACACCAAGAAATATCTGCAATACAAAGTATTCGCGCATACGGCTGTGTACGACAGTATGATTTCCAACTACCTTGCACAGCAGTTGGATATTCGTTTCCCCGATAGTATCACGTTTGCGTATGAAAAGACGCAGGATATGCGCTATGGCGAAAATCCTCATCAGGGCGCGTCCTATTACAGCGAAGAATTTATCCGTGCAGGCTCGCTTTCCAAGGCGAAACAGCTGTGGGGGAAAGAGCTTTCCTATAACAACATCAACGACGCAAACGGCGCTTTGGAGCTTGTGAAAGAGTTTGGCGACGAACCTTGCGTAGTGGCTTGCAAGCACGCAAATCCTTGCGGCGTAGGCGTTGGCAAGACGATTTACGAGGCGTATATTAAGGCGTACGAATCCGATCCCGTATCCGTATTCGGCGGTATTCTCGCTATCAACGGTATCGTGGACGAAGCGACGGCGACGGAGATTAACAAAATCTTTATCGAAATCGTAATCGCGGAAGGCTTCACCCAAGGCGCTTTGGAGATTTTGGAAGCGAAGAAGAATATCCGCCTTTTGGAATTGCCTGACATTAAGGCAAAGCGTGAAAAGACGGCGTACGATATGAAGAAAGTGTACGGCGGTCTGCTCGTGCAGGACTACGACGAAACGCTGTTCGCGCCTGAAAAACTCAAAGTGGTGACCAAGCGCGCTCCTACGGAAGAGGAAATGAAAGCGTTGATGTTCAACTGGAAAGTGGTAAAACACACGAAATCCAACGCAATCGTAGTAGGCAAGGAGGACAGAACGACGGGTATCGGTATGGGACAAACCAACCGTATCTGGGCGGCACAGCAGGCAATCGCGCATGCAGGCGAAGAAGTGAAAGGCTCGGTGATGGCGTCCGACGCGTTCTTCCCGTTCCCCGATTGCGTAGAGGAATGCGTAAAGGCGGGCATCACGGCAATCGTACAGCCAGGCGGCAGTATTAAAGACCAGCTTTCCATCGACGCTTGCGACGCGGCAGGGATCGCTATGATTTTCGTTGGCGACAGACATTTCAAACACTAATCAAAAGTAAAAAAATAATAAAAAACGCGGCTGTGAAAACAGCCGCGTTTTTGTCTGCGAATAGTGCTTTAAAAATACGTAAAAATGCATTCAACGCATACCTGGTATGCCCGTTTCATGAAAATACCGACAAAGAAATAGCACTTTGTCGGTATAGAATTGCAATGGGTGACGCTATAATTATTCAGCGCCGTTTTTAGACTTTTTATATTCACCGATAGCCTGAGAGAGCTGATCGGGACAAGAGGTGTTGCCCTTGCAACGAATCCCTGCGAGCAAAGCTTCAATCTCGTCGATATCCTTTCCTTCAACGAGACGAGCAATTCCTTGCAGATTGCCGCCGCAGCCGCCGATAAAACGTACGTTGTGCATTTTGTTTTCGGCGTCAACGTCGAAAACGATTCCTTTGGAGCAAGTTCCTTTGGTAGAATAAGTAAACATGATATTTAGACCTCACTTTTAATAACTGATTGATACATGGGACGTCGCGCCGATTTCTCGCGCCGATTGAGCGAAGTAATCAATCCACCAACGTTTCGTAGATAGCGGAATACAATTCCGACGCTTTGCTTTCCCAATTTTTATAGATATTTTGCGCCGTTTTTTTGTCGGGAACGACAAATTTCAGCTCTAACATAGGCTGTACGGGCGCGAGGATTTTCAAAAACACGGTGTATGTACCGTCAACGTTTTGAAAATAGTCCGATTTGCATTCTTGACGATTGCGCAGTTTTCCGCTGTTCTTTTTAATGAACGTAGCAATCTCGTCACGAATACTCTTTGGGATATTGATATAAAAATTATTCAGGCTCTCCCTGCCGTCAGTCGTAATCGTATACAACGGCTCTTCTTCGGCAGAGGAAATACGGCAGATAAATCCGTCGTCAAGGAGCTTGGGAAGCAGTTCCATACAATCCATATAGTTCAGCCAATTATTGCCCGCAGTGCACATTTCTACAATCGTGCGCTCGGATAACGCGCTCTCCATTTTATCGAAAACGAAAAGCACGATCAATTTATTGACGGACGTTTCTCCTTGTATTTGCATGAAAGCTCCTTATTCCTCAAAAAGAGGCTGCATTTGTGTTTTAGTCGGTTTGTAAAAATTGAGAAAAAGCCGCAGGAGTACGATAGGGTACGGCGTTGCGACTTTTTCTTGTTTTAAGAGTAAATTTTTGGAAAGGGCTTACGCCTCAAATTTCTTCAATCTTTCCAAAAGGTCGTCACAGTCGTTGTCATACACTTCCACGGTAATAGGTTGGGAAAGATCCAACGAGAAAATACCGAGGATAGATTTTGCGTCAACGACGTATTTGCCGCTCTTGAGCAGAATTTCATACGCGTAGTCTTGCGTGATGTTTACGAATTCCTTTACTCTTTGCGCCATTTCCAGCGAAATCTGAATTGATCTCATAGTCAGTTTTTTACCTCCACTGAAATATTTCCTATATTATACATAAAATTTTTGGTAAAATCAAGATATTTTGTAAAAAAATCTTTGTTATTTTTTTAATTTGTGCTATAATGATAACAAATCGAATAATTCTTGTTGATTTTGACAAATTTTGTCCCTTTTGCGTTCGTTGCGTGGATAGAAAAGGAGAAATGGTATGGACTATACGGAAAAAACGATAAAAAAGAACTATGTTTTCAAAGGAAAAATCCTTACGGTGCGCTGTGACGACGCGCAATTGCCCGACGGCAAGCCTTGCACTCGCGAGGTAATCGAACACAACGGCGGCGCTTGCGTTTTGTACGTCGAGGACGGGAAAATATTGCTCGTTCGGCAGTTTCGCTATCCGTACGGCGAGAGTATTTACGAGGTGCCCGCAGGCAAACTCGACAAAGGCGAAGCACCGGAGCACGCAGCTTTTCGTGAGTTGGAAGAAGAAGGCGGCGTAAAGGCAGGGCGTTTGGAATTGCTGTTCGTTATGTACCCCTCGCCTGGGTATACGGATGAAAAAATATACATCTATCGCGCCTACGACGGCGAAAAAATAGCGGCACACTTGGACGAGGACGAATTTTTAGACGCCGAGTGGATACCCGTTGGGCGCGTCCGTGAAATGCTACAAAAGGGCGAATTTACGGACGGTAAAACGATTATTGCCTTGCAGGCGTATTTCTTATCGGAACAGTCCAAATAATAGTCGAAAGAACAGCCTAAATAAACAGTTGAAACAACGAAAAAAGGCGGAAGATTCCTCTATAACGAATACAACGAAAAGCGGAGTCGGGAATACCGACTCCGCTCTTTTAGAGTAAAGCGTTAAGGAGAAAAGAAGAAAAAAACTTACTGGCAGCAGTTGCAGCCGCAATTACAAGGTGGCGTCAGCAAAGCGGACAGCGTACCGTTTTTGTAAAGGCAGAAGAGCAGGGCAAGAATGATGGGCAATCCGCATCCGCTAAAAACGTTCGAGCAGAAAACGCCGTCTTTCGAGCCGAGAATAAGCAACGCAATGAGTATCCAAAGGGTGACGTTATTACCCCGGGTGCAACAATTCATAAAAAACCTCCTGTGTTTCGCCGCAGGGGATATGTAATCGACTCCTTGTTAGGAAAGCGCGCCTGCGGTTTTGTCTTTCTATTACATAATATTCTCAAATTACGGTTTTTGTGCCCGAAAATGGCGGAGATTGGAAGAAAAAATTGCGAGGTTTGTGCGATTAGTGCGTTCATTTTGTTGTGTAAATTAAAAAAATGCGTTATAATAGAGATAGCTTCGTGGCGCGTAGGCGTTCGCCGCGCGACCGTACAAACGAAGAAATACTTATTTTTGCTACGGGTATCTTGAAAAAGAACTCGATAGGAGGCTTTTTATGAGAAAGAGCGGTTTTTTCTCGGCGAAGCGCATTACGGGTATGGCAGTGCTTTTGGCGCTCGTAATCGTTTTGCAGTTGTTTGGTAGTTATATCAAAATCGGCGCAACGCCGTTGAGCTTTATCCTCGTGCCTATCGTATTAGGCGGGGTGCTGTACGGGCCGATTGCAGGCGGATTGTTAGGCTTTGCGTTTGGCTTTATCGTATTTATGCAAGGCGTTTCGGGCGTTGACGGTTTTACGGCGATCTTGATACAAGATCATCCCATATACACGGCGTTGCTTTGTATGGGCAAAGGCGTAGCGGCAGGCGTCGTGCCTGCGTTGGTTTATCGCTGGCTCGCGAAAAAGAACGAATACGTTGCTGTTATTAGTGCGGCTGTGTGCGCGCCTATCGTGAATACGGGATTGTTTGTATTGGGTGCGTTAGCGTTTTTGCAAGATACCTTGCAGGCGAATTTTACGGACGGAACTTCCGTACTGTATTTCTTGATTATCGTCTGCGCTGGCGTAAACTTTTTGGTGGAATTTGCAATCAATTTGGTTGCCTCGCCGTCCATATATCGTGTAATCAACATAATAACGGGCAGAAAAAACGTGAAAATAGATATAAAAGAGGACGAAAACATCGCGCCTTGTGACGGACAAGCGAAAAAGACGGAGGACGTCGTAGAACAATGATTATTTGTATAGATATCGGTAATACGAATATAAAATACGCCATTTACGACAAGGACGAGCTGAAAATGTCCTTCCGCGTGGCGACGGATTTTAAAAAGACTTCGGACGAATACGGCGAACAACTGACGGGTATGCTGGAAGCGCGCGGCGTTTCCGCGTCGGACGTAGAGGGCGGTATCATTTCTTCCGTTGTACCTTCGCTCGATTATACGATTGATAAAATGTGCGCGATTTATCTTGAAATTGAGCCGTTGCATATCGCGCCCGGCTTGAAATCGGGCTTGAATATCCGCTGTGACGACGCGCGCGAAGTGGGTGCAGACCGTATCGTAAATTGCGTTTCCGCCATTGTTGGCTACGGCGACGGAACACCTATGATTGTCGTGGATTTTGGTACGGCGACGACGTTTAATATCATCAGCGAGAATAATGAATTTATCGGCGGCGTCATCGCACCGGGGATTAAAGGCTCGCTTGATTCCCTCGTCAACGGCACGGCAAAGCTGCCAAGAGTGGAAATTGAAGCACCCAAGAGCATTATCGCCAAAAACACCGTAACGAATATGCAGGCAGGGATTGTGTTCGGCTTTGCTGGTTTGGTGGAATATATCGTTAGACGAATTAAGAAAGAACTGAAAAATCAGAACGTTAAGACGATAGCGACGGGCGGTTTTAGCACGATTATAGCAAAAGAAATCGACGGGATTGACGTCGTGGATAAATTGTTGACCTTGAAAGGTCTTAAATATTTATACGATTTGAATACGGAAAAAAGTGAATAAGGACGGGGCAGGTATGCGTTGAGCGCCCGTTTGATGGATAAAAGGAGTATATAACATCATGAAAAAGAGAGTAGGCGTTGCGATTTTAGGTTTGGGTGTCGTCGGTGGCGGCACGTACAAAACGCTGGTAGACCACAGAGAGTTCTATTTAAAAACGCAAAACGTGGATATCGTTGTGGAAAGCGTGTTGGATAAAAACACGGCGCGTTTGAAAGAGCTTGGCGTGCCCGACGAATGTATTGCAAAGAGCATTGCGGAAGTCGTGGCAAATCCCGCTATCGATATCGTCATTGAAACGATTGGCGGCGTTGGCGTTGCAAAAGAATTCGTAATGATGGCGCTCAAAGAGGGTAAATCGGTCGTCACGGCGAACAAGGAAATGATTAGTAAATGTTCGCACGAATTGGAACGCATTGCAAGAAGAAATGCTTGCGGTTTGTATTACGAGGCGAGCTGTGTTGGCGGCGTGCCTATAATCCGTACGCTGTTAGACGGCGTGCAGGCAAACCATATTACGGAAATGCTGGGTATCGTCAACGGTACGACGAACTATATCTTGACGAAGATGGCGCAAGAGGGCGCGGATTATCAAACGGCGCTGAAAGAAGCGCAGCGTTTGGGCTATGCGGAGTTCGATCCCACGAACGACGTTGAGGGCTTTGATTCCACGTACAAGCTGTCTATTCTTTCCTCGATGGCGTTCCATACGAAAGTGCCGTATACGAAAGTGCACCGCGAGGGGATTTCGGCGGTGGATTCCAAGGATATCGAGATAGGTAGAGAGTTTGGGTATACCCTCAAATTGCTCGCTATCGGTAAAAATTCGGACAAGGGCGTGGAAGTGCGCGTGCATCCCACGTTTATTCCCTCGTCGCATCCTTTGGCGAGCGTAAACGATTCGTTCAACGCCGTATATTTGAGAGGCGACGCCGTAGACGATATTATGTTGTACGGCCGTGGCGCAGGCGCGTTCCCGACGGCGAGCGCGGTGGTGAGCGACGTTATTTATGCGGCAACGCATTCCGAAATCAAGTATTCCACTTTCAAAAACACGGCGACGGCGGATAGCGACGTGAAGTTTATTTCCGACTTTGAGAGCGCGTATTACGTACGTTTGTTGGTAGATGATAAAGCGGGTGTTTTGGCGAAAGTGAGCGGTATTTTCGGCAAGTGCGGTATTTCTATCGTCAAGCTGACGCAGAAAGAAAAAGCGGCGGGCGAAGAAAGAGTGCCTTTGATTATCATCACGCACAAGACGTCGGAAAACAAGATGAAGAACGCTGTGGCGAAGATTAACGCGAGCGGGCTGGGTTGCGTAGAATCGGTAATCCGAGTAGAAGCGTAAACGATAAAAAGGGGGCGAACATCGCCTCCTTTCTTTTCAGGAGAGGGAATAATGCAAGGATTGATACTCATCAACGCTTATCCAAACGGCGAAAAATTTATACGCCAAGGCGAAAGGATAGCCGAGGCGTTGCGCAGTCTTGGCGTAAAGGCGGACGTTAAGAGAAACGGCGAAGTGTACGCGCTTGTGGACGAGCACGGCGAGCGGAAAACGAACGTTCAAGGTTACGATTTTGTCGTGTATCTGGACAAGGATAAATATTTGGGTAAAACGTTGGAAGAAAGCGGTATTCGGCTGTTTAACAGCGCGCGCGCCGTAGAGATATGCGACGATAAAATGTTGACGTATCTGGCGTTAAAAAATGCAGGCGTACGGCTGATTAAGACGATTGCCGCGCCTCTTTGCTATACGCCAAACGCCGTGGTAGAGGAAAAATTCTTAAATTTTGTTGCGAGCGAACTTGGTTTTCCGTTGGTGGTAAAAAAGAGTTACGGTTCGTTTGGCGCAGGCGTTCAACTCGTACATGGTATGCCCGAATTGCGTTTAGCGGCGCAAAATTGTCTATACGAGCCGCACTTTTTTCAGCAGTATATTTCCGCGTCGGCAGGCAAGGATATTCGCGTAATCGTGGTCGGAGGCAAAGCGATTGCCGCTATGGAACGTGTGGCGCAAAAGGGAGAGTTTCGTTCAAATATCGAGCTGGGCGGCGTAGGAAAAAACATAACATTGACGGAGGAATATCGCACGGCGGCAGAGCGCGCGGCAACGTCGCTTAGGCTGGATTATTGCGGCGTCGATTTATTGGAAACGGACGAAGGCCCTATCCTTTGCGAGGTGAATTCCAACGCCTTTTTTGAGGGCTTGGAAAAGACGACGGGCGTCAACGTTGCGGCGGCGTACGCAGAACATATCGTGGTGAGCGTATCCCAACAAAAATAAACAAAAAAACAATATGAACACGAACGAAAGACGGCTAAACTGTGGGTTTGTCCGTCTTTTCTTTTGTTTGCAGACTACGCAAAACGAATTTGTTTCGGTTAAAACCTTGACATTTACGTTCGCGCATGTTATAATGTAGGGAGTATAATGATAATGAACTCGTTCATTACTGGACGGAGGTTTTGATAATGAAAACAAAAAAATGTAACGTAGCCCCGAGAATTTTACTGGCGATAGCGGATATTTTCGTCGTATTTTTAGCGTCTTTGGCGGCGTTTTGGATGTTGACGTGGCTCAGCCACGGCATCACGTTCCCGTTGCCTTTGATTTTGTGGATTGCTGCAAACGTCGTGTTGACGCTCGTCGTGTTTGTTTTCCTCGGTTTATATACTATGGCGTTCTCGTCGGTGGGTGTGCTCGACGCCATACGTATTTGTTTTTCCATTATCATCCTCGGCGCAATCAATTTGGTTGCGGCGGCGTTTATCGGTAGAGCGCATAATATCGGGTTTAGTTATGTAATCGTATACATATCATTGCAATTTTTAGGCACGATGGCACTGCGTTTTATCAAGCGCTTTTTCTCGATTGTTAAGCGCACGTTCCATAAGAAAGACGACAAGAAAAAACGCGTTATGGTCGTTGGTGGCGGCGAAGCGGGGCTGACGCTGATTAAAGAAATGATTTTCAGCGAAAAGAGCCTGTATAAGCCCGTTTGTATCGTGGATGACGACCTGAAATTACAAGGCAAAGACATCTACGACGTACGCGTGGCAGGCACGACGAAAGACGTGAAAGAAATCGTGCAAAAATACGACGTATCGGAGATTTTTGTCGCGATGCCGTCGGTATGCAAAAAGACGCGCAGTGAAATTATTGCCCGTTGTAGCGATTGCGGCTGTCCCGTTAAGGTGTTACCCGGGATTTATCAGTTGGCGAGCGGTCAAGTTACGGTGTCCAAGCTCCGTCACGTGGAAATACAAGACCTTTTAGGCAGAGAACAAGTAAAGGTGGACCTCGACGAGGTCATGGGCTACATAAAAGATAAAATCGTTATGGTAACGGGCGGTGGCGGCTCGATTGGTAGCGAGCTTTGCCGTCAGATTGCCTCGCACGAACCCAAGGAATTGATTATTCTCGACATCTACGAAAACAACGCGTACGAGATTGAGCAGGAATTGAAACGCGCGTATCCACAGCTTCG
Source organism: Clostridia bacterium (assembly GCA_017507005.1). Classification (GTDB taxonomy): domain Bacteria; phylum Bacillota; class Clostridia; order Christensenellales; family Borkfalkiaceae; genus Scatosoma. Next base: position 14,725 of record JAFWBT010000017.1, read on the forward strand.
TTTGTTGACGCTGATTGCGAGTATTCGTGACAAGGGCAAGATTCGCGACGTGTTTGATAAATACAGACCGAACATCGTATTCAACGCCGCCGCGCACAAGCACGTGCCGTTGATGGAAACGAGCCCGAACGAAGCGGTGAAAAACAACGTATTCGGCACGCTGAACGTCGCAAGAGCGGCAGACGAATTCGGCGTGGAAACGTTCGTGCAGATTTCCACGGACAAAGCCGTTAATCCCACGAATATCATGGGCGCGACCAAGCGTATTTGCGAAATGATTATTCAAACGATTGGCAAGCACAGCAAAAATACCAAATTCGTAGCGGTGCGTTTTGGGAACGTGCTCGGCTCGAACGGCTCGGTAATTCCGCTCTTTAAAAAGCAGATAGCGGAAGGCGGTCCCGTAACGGTGACGCATAAGGATATTATTCGTTATTTTATGACGATTCCTGAGGCGGTGTCGCTCGTATTGCAGGCAGGCGCATACGCAAAAGGCGGTCAAATTTTCGTATTGGATATGGGCGAACCCGTTCGTATTTACGATTTGGCTTGCAATCTTATCAAGCTGTCCGGTTACGAACCGAACGTGGATATTGAAATTAAATGCACGGGTTTGCGACCGGGTGAAAAATTGTACGAAGAACGCCTGATGAAAGAAGAGGGCTTGCAAAAAACGCCCAACGGGCTTATCAATATTGCAAAACCTATCCCCATGGACGAGGACGGGCTGTGGACGACGCTGGATAGATTGTACGAAGCGGCATACAGCGAAACGGATAGTATGAAAGATTGGGTGAAAGAATTGGTGCCTACGTACACCATTGATAGGCGCGAAAGTCCTGCGGTGGAGTTTATGAGAACGGCGGCGGAAAACACGAAAGCCGCAGGCAACGACTAAACGACTAAACGAATAAACGACTAAATAAATTAACGTGAAGATACAGCTACGATAAAGCCGATAAAAGGCGGGCGGGCGAGGGACTAGAAATATATGCTTACGAAAGAAAATTATACGAAATACGTAAAAATTTTACAAGAAGAACTCGTTCCCGCAATGGGCTGTACCGAGCCGATTTCCATTGCCTACGCAACGGCAAAGGCGCGCGCGGTGCTTGCCGATACGCCTATTTCCGCCAAGGTAGAGGTGAGCGGCAATATCGTTAAAAACGCCAAGAGCGTCACCGTACCGCATACGGGCGGTATGCGCGGTATAAAATCGGCTTTTGCGGCAGGGCTTGTGGCAGGCAACGCCGATGCGGAATTGGAAGTAATTTCCAACGTTTCCGAAGAACAAATCGCCGAGATACAAAAGGCAAAAGACGAGTTTGACGTGGAAGTGGTCACGCCCGAAAACGCGCGTGTATTCGATATCGGGGTTACGCTCCGTTCCAAAGCGCATACGGCGTACGTACGTATCACCAACGCGCATACGAATATCGCGTGTATCAAGCGCGACGGCGAAACGCTGTATGAAAATCTTCCGCAGGAAACCGAACGCACGGATAGGAGTATTTTAAACGTCGAGGACATCATTGCGTTTGCGGACGAGGTGCGTCCCGAGGACGTGAAAGAGGTGCTGGATAGACAAATCGCGTATAATATGGCGATTGCGGAAGAGGGCTTGAAAAACAACTACGGCGCGAACGTAGGCAAAGTGTTGCTTCGTTCCTATCAGCCCGACATCAAAATCACGGCAAAGGCGTATGCCGCCGCGGCGAGCGACGCGCGTATGAACGGCTGTGAATTGCCCGTCGTTATCAATTCAGGCAGTGGCAATCAAGGCATCACGGCGAGCGTGCCTGTTATCGTGTATGCGCGCGGTATGCATTGCTCGACGGAAAAACTCTATCGCGCGTTGTGCGTTTCCAACCTCGTTACCGTGCATTTAAAAGACGGTATCGGGGCGTTATCCGCTTATTGCGGCGTCGTTTCGGCAGGCGCAGGGGCGGCTTGCGGCGTAGCGTATTTGTTGGGCGGCAGAAAAAAGGAAATCTCGCACGCGCTCGTCAACGCGCTTGCAATCGATTCAGGGATTATTTGCGACGGCGCGAAAGCAAGCTGTGCGGCAAAGATTGCCACGGCGGTGGAGAGTGGACTTTTGGGCTTGAATATGTATTATAACGGCAACCAATTTTTTGCTGGTGACGGGATAGTGAAAAAGGGCGTGGAAAACACGATAAAGAGCGTATCTCGTCTAGCGCAGGACGGTATGAGAGAAACGGACAAAGAAATTATCAGAATTATGTTAGAGGTCGATTGATGTTTCGTCCGTTTTAATGAAAATTAAAGTAAAAAGGATGGGTTGCATTTTCGCAATTCGTCTTTTTTTGTTTTTTATCGCGCAAAACCTTGAAAAATATAGAGAAAATCCTGAAAAAATATTCATTTTTCCCTTTCAAATCCTTGCCTTTTTTACTTTGTTTATGATACAATACTACTTAATCAATATTTTTGATTAAAACGGTTTGTTTATTCGATTTTTTCGTTTAAAAAAGGAGTGAGAGAATATGGAAAGAGTTTATAATTTTTCAGCAGGTCCTTCGATGTTGCCGCTGGAGGTGTTAGAAAAAGCGGCGGCTGAAATGGTGTGTTACGAGGACAGCGGTATGTCCGTAATGGAAATGAGCCATCGCTCTCCCGTATACGAAAAGATTATCAAGGACGCGGAGGCGTTGTTCCGCCGTGTGATGAATATCCCCGATAATTACAAAGTGCTGTTTTTGCAAGGAGGCGCGTCTACGCAGTTTGCCGCTGTTCCGCTCAATTTTATGAACAAGAACAAAAAAGCGGACTATATCCTTTCGGGGCAGTTTTCCACAAAAGCGTACCAAGAGGCGCAAAAATATGGCGACGTCGTAGCGGCGGCGTCGAGCAAGGATAAGAATTTTTCTTACGTGCCCAAAACGGACACTTCGTCGTTTAGAAAGGACGCCGATTACGTGCATATCTGTTTCAATAATACGATATACGGCACGAAATTTCCGTATATTCCCGACACGGGGGACGTACCTTTAATCGCGGATATGTCCTCGTGTATTTTGAGCGAACCTATCGACGTGTCCCGCTTTGGCGTCATCTACGCAGGCGCGCAGAAGAATATGGCGCCCGCAGGCTTGACGGTGGTAATCGTTCGGGAAGACCTTCTCGGTAACGCAAGAGAGGAAACGCCGACGATGCTCAATTATAAAGTGATGGCAGACAACGATTCGATGTATAATACGCCGCCGTGCTATTGTATTTACGTTGCAAAGCTCGTTTACGAGTGGATTTTAGGCTTGGGCGGTTTGGAAGAAATGCAAAAGCGTAACGAGAAGAAAGCAAAGCTTTTGTACGATTATTTAGACAGTCAGTCCTATTATCTCGCGCCCGTGGAAAAGGAAAGCCGTTCTATGATGAACGTCACGTTCGTAACGGGCGATGCGGAGTTGGATAAAAAATTCGCAGCCGAAGCGTCGGCACAGGGCTTGAAAAATCTTAAAGGTCACCGCTCGGTAGGCGGTATGCGCGCCTCGATTTATAACGCAATGCCGTACGAGGGCGTGGAAAAATTGGTGGAATTTATGAAGGATTTTGCCAAGAACAATCCCAAGGATTGAAAGGACGAGAAGAGTATGTTCAAAGTAAAATTGATGAATAAAATCGCAAAAGTGGGTACGGACGTACTTTCGCCGTTGAAATATGAAGTGAGCGCGGAAGTGGAGAACGAGGACGCGGTGATGGTGCGTTCGGCGGCGTTGCACGAAATGGAGTTTTCGCCAAACTTACGCGCGATTGCCCGTTGTGGCGCAGGGGTGAACAATATCCCCGTGGAGAAATGTACGAAAGAGGGTATCGTCGTGTTCAATACCCCCGGCGCGAACGCGAACGCCGTGAAAGAACTGGTAATAGCGGCGTTGGTGCTTGCTTCTCGTGACGTCGTAGGCGGTATCAAATGGGCGGAAACGTTGGCAGGCGAAACGGACGTTGCCAAAAAAGTAGAGGCAGGAAAATCGGCTTTCGTCGGGCACGAGTTGGCAGGCAAAACGCTCGGTGTTGTGGGCTTGGGCGCAATCGGCGGTATGGTTGCGAACGCGGCGATATCGCTGGGTATGAACGTTATGGGCTACGATCCCTACATTACGGCGAAAGCGGCTTGGAGTCTTGCTCCGTCCGTTCGTCAGGCGTCCGATTACGCGGACATATTCAAAAACTGCGATTATATAACGTTGCACGTGCCTGCAACGCCGCAGACGAAAGGTATGATTTGCGAAAAGACGATAGCGCAGATGAAAGACGGCGCGAGAATACTCAACCTCGCGCGTGCCGACCTTGTAAACGTAGCCGATATTAAGACGGCGATTGCGGAAAAGAAAGTGGCGGCGTATATCACCGATTTCCCGACGGATGAAACGGTGGGCGTAGCAGGGATTACGGCAATCCCGCACCTTGGCGCGTCGACGATTGAATCGGAAGACCATTGCGCGATTATGGCGGCGCAGCAGTTGGACGAATTTTTGACCTGCGGTAATATCCGCAACAGCGTCAATTTCCCGACGGTAGGCGTGCCTATGTCTGATAAACCGCGCGTGTGTATTATGAACGAGAATATTCCGAATATGCTCTCGCAAATCACTTCGGTGTTCTCGTCGCAAAATATCAACATTGAAAATTTAGCGAACGGCTCGAAGGGCGAGGTGGCGTATACGATTGTAGAAACCAACGTTGTGACGAGTGACGAGATAGTGGAAAAATTAAAGGCAATCGAGGGCGTGTTCGGCGTAAGAACGTTTGCGTAAAAAGGGAAAAGCAAAATAGGTTGTGCTAAGGAGGACGAAAAATGTCCCAAACGATGTTAAAACAAGAGGAAAAGATTGCGTTGGCGTTGCGCTCGCTGTATGCAAAATACGGCTATATTTCCTATAAAATGAGCAAGTTTGAAGAATACGATTTATACGTGGAGAACAAAGATTTTCTCGTAGGCGACGGCGTGATTACGTTCAACGATACGAACGGAAAACTGCTCGCTTTAAAGCCCGACGTAACGCTGTCCATTTTAAAAAACGGCGTGGACGGCGAGGGAAAACGCAAGGTGTGCTATAATGAAAACGTATACCGTATTTCGGATAAGACCAAACAGTTTAAAGAAATCGTGCAGGTGGGGCTGGAATGTGTCGGTGATATCGACGAATACGACGTATTTGAAACGGTGTATCTGGCGGCAGGCAGCCTTGCTACGGTGTCCTCGGCGTTCGTTTTGGATATCTCGCATCTTGGGATTGTGTCCGCCGTGCTAAATGAAATCGGTTGCGGTGAATTGTTCAGCCGCGAGATTATGAGAAAGATAGCCGAAAAGAATTTACACGAAACGGAATCGCTGTGTGAAAAGTACGGCGTATCCAAAGAAAACACGCAAAAACTGCTCACTATCGTATCCGCGTACGGCGCGCCCGAAACGGCGCTTGAAAAATTAGCGCCCGTGTGCAAGGACGGCGACGCGAAAAAGGCGTACGATAGCCTTTTGGCGTTGTGGGATTTGTTAAAAGCCACCGAATACGCCGACAATATCCGCGTCGATTTTTCCGTCGTCAACGATATGAATTATTACGACGATATCGTGTTCAAAGGCTTTGTGGACGGTATCGGCGAGGGAGTGCTTTCGGGCGGTAGATACGACAAATTGCTTGCAAAAATGGGCAGAAGTTCAGGCGGTATCGGCTTTGCGGTATATTTGGATATCTTGGAGAGCTTTGGCGCGCAAAAGCGTGAAACGGACGTAGATACGCTCGTTTTATACGACGATAGCACGGACAAGGCGAGCCTGATAAAGACGGTACAAGCGCTCGTAAACGATGGCGCAAGCGTCAGCGCGCAAAAGACAAAAAACGCGTTGCGCTATCGCAATATCGTCGATCTCACGGGAGGTAAGGTATGATAAATATAGCTCTTCCCAAAGGCAGATTGGGTGAAAAAATATATTTGGCGTTTGAAAAAGCGGGCTATGAATGTCCGTCCATCAAAGAAAACAACCGAAAGCTGATTTTTGAAAACGCTGAAAAGGGCGTGCGGTATTTTTGGGTAAAACCCTCCGACGTTTCCATTTACGTAGAACGCGGCGTGGCGGACGTGGGCGTTTGCGGCAAGGATATCCTTGCGGAATATTCCCCCGACGTGTACGAATTGCTCGATTTAAAAACGGGCATTTGCAAAATGGCAGTCGCGGCGAAAAAGGACTGGTACGACGACGGACAAACGACCTTAAAGGTAGCGACGAAATTCGTCAACTGCGCCAAGGCATATTATGCGTCTAAATGCAGAGATATCGACGTTATCAAGCTGAACGGTTCGATTGAAATCGCGCCCATATTAGGGCTTTCCGACGTCATTGTGGATATCGTGGAAACGGGCACGACGTTAAAGGAAAACGATTTGGAAGTGAAAGAAACGATTTTCCCTATCAGCGCGCGGTTGATAGCGAACAAGGCGAGCTTTAAATTCAAGACTTCGGAAATCGAAACGCTGGAGGCAAAGGTGAAGAGTTTGCTCTAATGAGCGTAGGTGAAAGGATATGATTAAGATATACAAATACGGCGAAGTGTCGCCCAAGGAGATATTTGCGCGGTTTAGCCCGACGGCGAGCGTGGAAGACGTTGTGTCGGAGATTATCGCCGAAGTCGTGAAAAATAAAGACGCGGCGCTCAAAGCGTATGCGAAAAAATTTGACGGCGTAGAGTTGACGACGCTGGAAGTAACGAAAGAGGAAATCGACAAGGCGTATAACGCCGTGGATAAAGAATTTACGGCGGTGCTGGAAGAGGCGGCTGAAAATATCCGTGCGTTCCACGAAAAACAAAGCCGCGAGGGCTTTGAGCTTCGTAAGGCGAATGGCGTTGTTGTCGGTCAAAAAATCACGCCGATTGAAAAGGTAGGTCTGTACGTGCCTGGGGGTACGGCGGCGTATCCTTCCACGGTGCTGATGGACGCTATCCCTGCAAAGATAGCAGGCTGTAAAGAGATAGTGATGGTGACGCCCCCTGCAAAGGACGGCGGCGTAAATCCTAACATTTTAGCGGCGGCAAAGGTCGCAGGCGTGACGCGGATATTCAAAATCGGTGGCGCGCAAGCGGTGGCGGCGCTTGCCTACGGCACGGAGAGCGTACCCAAAGTAGACAAAATCGTTGGCCCTGGCAACGCGTACGTGGCAGAGGCGAAAAAGCAGGTGTTCGGTAAGGTGTCTATCGATATGATAGCAGGCCCTAGCGAGATCCTCGTCGTGGCGGATAACACGAACAATCCCGAGCATATCGCCGCCGACCTTTTATCGCAGGCAGAACACGATAAAATGGCGAGTGCGGTGCTCGTCACCGACGATATGGCGTTCGCGCAAGCGGTGAGCGAGGCAATCGAGCGGCAAATTCCGACGTTGCCACGCGCAGAGATTGCGAGAAAATCTATCGACGACAACGGGAAGATTATCGTTGCTAACGATTTGTATTCGGCTATCGAGATAGCGAACGAAATCGCGCCCGAGCATTTAGAATTATGCGTAGACGAGCCGTTTGCGTATTTGGACAAAGTGCAGCACGCAGGCTCGATATTTCTTGGTTAACATTGTCCCGAGGCGTTAGGCGATTATTTTGCAGGTCCCAATCACACTCTCCCCACGAGCGGTACCGCGCGCTTTTCTTCCGCGCTTTCCGTGGACGATTTCGTGAAAAAATCGCAGTATATATATTATACGGAAGACGCGCTTTGTGCGGTGGCGGATAAAGTGGCGTATTTTGCGAACAAAGAGGGTTTGCAGGCGCACGCAAAAAGCGCGGTAATCCGCAAGGAAACTAAAAACAAATAACCTAAGAAAATAGGAAAACGTATGAGTAAGTTTTTTTCAGATAAATACGCGGCGTTGACGCCGTACGTGCCGGGCGAACAGCCGAAAGACGCGCAGTATATAAAACTGAATACCAACGAATCGCCTTTTGCACCGCCCTTGTCGGTGGTGCAGGCGGCAACGGCAGAGGCAGGAAAATTACAGCTGTATTCCGACCCTGAATGTACGCCGCTTATCGAGCACGCAGCAAAGACTTGGCAGGTGAAAAAGACGCAGGTGATTGCCACCAACGGCTCGGACGAGGTGTTGAATTTCGCGTTTATGGCGTTTTGCGATAAAAATCACCCGATTGTATTCCCCGATATCACGTACGGTTTTTATTCCGTATTCGCGCAGTTGAACGGGATTCCGTACGAAACGATACCCTCAAAAGAGGATTTTTCCGTAGACTATCGTCAGTACGTCGGGATAGGTAAAAATATCGTGATTGCAAACCCCAACGCACCTACGGGACTGGCGCTTTCTCGCGCGCAGATAGAGGAAATCGTGCGGTCTAACCCCGACAACGTTGTGATTGTGGACGAGGCGTACGTGGATTTTGGCGGCGAGAGCTGCGTACCGTTGATTGATAAATATGACAATCTGCTGGTCACGCAAACGTTTTCAAAATCGCGCAGTCTTGCAGGCGGCCGTTTGGGGGTGGGTTTTGGCTGTGAGAGCTTGATAGCCGATTTGAACACGCTACGGTTTTCCACCAACCCTTATAACGTAAACCGTATGACGATGGCGGCAGGATGCGCGGCGCTTTGCGAAGAGGAATATTTCCGTGAAAAGTGCGCGGATATTATGCGAACGCGTGCATATACGACGCGCGCGTTAAAGGAACTGGGCTTTGAAGTGTTGGATTCCAAAACGAATTTCGTATTCGCGCAGACGGATAAAATCACGGGCGAAGAGCTGTATAAACAGCTGAAAGCGCGTGGCGTGCTCGTAAGACATTTCAAGGGCGGAAGGATAGAGAATTTTAATCGTATCACCATTGGCACGAAAGAGCAAATGGACGTATTTTTACAAAAAGTGAAAGAGATATTGGAGGAAAACGAGGTATGAGAGTCTCCGAAATAACGAGAAAAACGGGCGAAACGGATATCTTTTTACGGCTGGATATAGACGGCGTAGGTAAGAGCGAGATTGACAGCGGTTGTGGCTTTCTCGATCATATGCTGACGCTGTTTGCAAAGCACGCAGGCTACGATCTTGTCGTGCGCTGTAAAGGGGACGTGCAGGTGGACTATCACCACACGACGGAAGATATCGGTATCGCGCTCGGCCGCGCGGTGTACGAGGCGCTCGGGGACAAGAAAGGCATCACCCGTTACGGCGATATTCTATTGCCGATGGACGAAACGCTGATTATGGCGGCGGTGGATATTTCCGGCCGTGATTTTATCGCGTTTTCTTTGGATATCCCTACGGCAAAAGTAGGCGATTTTGACACGGAGCTTTGCGAAGAATTTTGGATCGCGTTCGTGCGTGAGGCAAAGCTCACCTTGCACGTTACGCAGCTCGCAGGGAAAAATTCGCATCATATCATAGAGGGTGTGTTTAAGGCGGTTGCAAGAGCGCTTGGAAAAGCAACGGCGATAGACGAACGCCGCAAGGACGAAGTGCCGTCCACAAAAGGCGTTTTATAAGAGGTGAAAGGTATGATAGCGATTATCGACTACGGCGTTGGAAACTTGTTTTCGTTGCACTCGTCCTTAAAAAAAGTGGGCGCGGAAACGATAGTAACGTCTAACGCGCAAGTGATAAAAAACGCCGATAAAATACTCCTGCCTGGTGTAGGCGCGTTCGAGGACGCTGTGAAAAAGCTGAGAAACAGCGGTTTGGACGAGGTCGTCAAGGCAGAGGTGAAAAAAGGTAAATATCTTATGGGCATTTGCTTAGGTATGCAAATGTTGTTTGAGAAAAGCTATGAATACGGCGAGCACGAGGGCTTGGGGCTTCTCAAAGGCGGCGTCGTGCCTATGAAAGGCTATATCGACGATAGCCTGAAAGTGCCGCATATCGGCTGGAACGCCTTGCATTATCAAAAACCGCATTTCTTGTTTAAGGACTGTAAGGAAAACGATTGCGTGTATTTCGTGCATTCGTATTTTGCGAGTAATTGCGCCGACAGCGTGATTGCGACGGCGGAATACGGCAAGGAACTGACGGCGGCGGTGGCAAAGGATAACGTGCTGGGGTGTCAATTCCACCCTGAAAAGAGCGGCGACGTCGGTTTGAAGATATTAAAAGCGTTTTGCGAGGCATAAAGCGCGCCAACAAAAGGTGTAGAGCGTAAGACGAATAAGAGCGAGAGAAGAGATGAATATTTTTCCGGCAATAGATTTATACGATAAAAAAGCGGTACGGCTGTATAAAGGCGATTACGCGCAGATGACGGTGTATAGTGAAGATCCTGTTTCCGTTGCGCGTGATTTTGAACGGCAGGGCGCTAAATATATCCACGTGGTCGATTTAGAGGGGGCAAAAAACGGCGCGCCTGCACATTTGGACGTTGTGGAGCGGATTGCGAACGAAACGGGCTTGTTTATGGAAACGGGCGGCGGCGTGCGCGATCTTGCAACGGTGGAGGCGTACCTTTCCCGCGGCGCGCGTCGGGTGATTTTAGGCACTTCGGCGGTAACGGACGAGGTGTTTTTAAAGGCGGCGTTGGATAAATACGGCGAAAAGATAGCCGTGGGCGCGGACATTGCCGACGGGAAGATAGCAATTCGTGGTTGGCGTGAAAAATCGGACTATTCCGCGGACGAATTTTTGAGCAAAATGCAAGGCTTGGGCGTAAAAACGATTATCTGCACGGATATTTCCAAAGACGGCGCTATGCGCGGGGCAAACCTTGCGTTGTATAAAGAAATCGGTGAAAAATATGCTATGGACGTTGTTGCCTCGGGCGGTGTGTCTACGCTCGACGACGTAAAAGCTTTGGCGCAAATGGGCGCGTACGGCGCGATTATCGGCAAAGCGTACTATATCGGCGCAATCGATTTAGCCAAGGCAATAGAGGTGGCGAAATGATTACGAAACGCATTATCCCTTGTTTGGATGTTAAGGACGGCAAGGTGGTGAAAGGCGTCAATTTCGAGGGGCTGCGTGATGTGGCGTCGCCTATCGATTTGGCGAGATATTATTCGGACAACGGCGCGGACGAGCTGGTGTTTTACGACATCACCGCCTCGGCGGAAGGGCGTGCGCTGTTCACGGACGTGCTGCGAGAAGTTGCAAAAACGGTGTTTATTCCCTTGACGGTGGGCGGCGGTATTCGCGGTGTGGCGGATTTTGAACGAGTGCTCACCTGCGGCGCGGATAAGGTGAGCGTCAATTCAGGCGCGATAGCAAATCCTGCTCTTATCCAAGAAGCGGCGAAAAAATACGGCGATCAATGCGTTGTGATTTCTGCCGATATCAAACGCGTAAACGGCGCGTTTCACGTCTTTGCCAAGGGTGGCAGAGAGGACACGGGTATGGAAGCTATCGAGTGGATAAAACGCTGTGTCGGCGAGGGCGCAGGGGAAGTCGTTGTCAATTCTATGGACACGGACGGCGTGAAAAAGGGCTTTGATATCGAGCTTTTGAAAAAAGTATGCGACGCTGTGGACGTTCCCGTGATCGCGTCGGGTGGTGCCGGTTCGCAACAGCATTTTATCGATTTATTCCAACAAGTGCCGACGATAGACGCAGGGTTGGCGGCTTCGGTGTTCCATTTTGGCGAGATAGCTATTCCCGATTTAAAGAAAACGCTTGCAAGCAACGGTATTCTCGTTCGCTTGTAAAAGAGGTGAAATATGATAAAGATAGAAGAATTGAAATTTGATAAAGACGGTTTAATTCCTGCAATCGTCGTGGACGTTATGACGAAAGACGTGCTCACGCTTGCGTATATGAACAAGGAAAGCCTTGAAATCACGTTAAACGAACGCCGTACGTGCTTTTTCAGCCGTAGCCGTCAGGAATTGTGGCGCAAGGGCGAAACGAGCGGCAACGTACAGCACGTCGTTTCTATCACGGCGGACTGCGATAAGGACGCGTTGGTGGTGAAAGTGGAAAAGGACGGACCTGCCTGTCATACGGGCGCGGAGAGCTGTTTTTATCAGCCTTTATATATCAACGAAGAAAAGAACGAATTTAGTATGCGCGGTTTGTACGCCTTGTTGATGGATAGAAAAGCGACTCTGCCGCAAGGCTCGTACACCACCTATCTTTTTGAAAAGGGACTAGATAAAATCCTTAAAAAGGTGGGGGAAGAGAATACGGAGGTGATTATCGCGGCGAAAGCGGACGATAAAAAGGAAACGATATACGAAATAGCCGACCTCACCTATCATATCCTCGTGCTGATGGCGCAAATGGGTATCACGGTGGACGAAGTGCAAAAGGAGCTTGCGTCCCGTCACGTAATCGACCACAAAGTAAAACAGGAAAAAATGACCTAAAATTGCATTAAAAAATAAAAGAAACGTTAAAAAACCGCCCACGGTTACAAAAAAGGGCGGTTTTTTGTTTTCTTATATAAACAAATTCGTTATTTTGATTAAAAGTATCGCTTTTTGTGATTTCACAAAAATATCACGCAAAAGGGAAATTTATTCATATATAAAAGGAAAGAATGATTGACAAAAATCGTTTTTTAGGTTAAAATGATATATGTGTTATAATGCAAAATTGCGTCATAATGCCCAAAAGCGGCAAAAATAGAGCAGAAACAAGCAATAACACCTATAAAACAGCAGAGGATTACTCAATGAAAAGAACGGTAAAAGGCAAACTAATCGCCTTGTGCGGCGCATTAGCGGCGACGTTTTTGTTGGCAGGCTGTTCGTTCACCCAAACCGCGGACGATTTTCGTAATGAAAATAATCTCGTTGCCAAGGTGACGTATTTTGCCAACGGCGGTATTTTTGAAAACAACTTAGATGAAAAGACGATGGAATACCGTGACGGCACTCGCCCGTTGAATATCGGCGTGGACGTTTTAACGAGCGGTTCGATTACGTTAGAGCGCACCGATTACGAATTCGTTGCATGGCATTACGTAGAAGTGGACGAGAACGGCGAGCCGATTGTAAATAGCGACGGCGAAATCGTTTTGGGCGAGGAAGTCGATTTTAAGGCTTGGCGTATTCAAGAGGACGAACATTGGCATATAGCGGCAATGTGGTCGGCGCTTTCAAAGGTGAAAATTCACTTGGTATGCGACGAGGGCGAAACGGTGACGGCGCAAGACGGTAAAACCTATCAAAACGGCGACCTTATCACCGAGCGTGGCTTTGGTACGCAGGATTCTATCGCGAGCATTGCCGACGACGTGTTAAAGCCCGTCAAGGATACGTATACGTTCGTTAATTATTACGAGGACGAGGCTTGTACGAAAACGCTGCGTTTCCCTGTCGAAAAAGGGGAAAAGGACGTCGTGGTGTACGCGAAATACCTCACGGGCGTATGGGAAATCGTCAAAGAATCGAGCGACGTTAAGGATATGTTTGCTTACGTTGGTATCGAAGGTATGCGGTATTATCTTGCTAACGATATCGATTGTTCGTCTATGCGAGCTGCGGTAGCGCCTGCGAATAGCTTTAACGCTGAATTCCAAGGCAACGGCTATACGATTAGCAATTTGAACGTAGCGAGATCGTCTTTGGCGCAAGGCTCGAAAACGGCGCTCTTTGGCGCAATCGGCGCGACAGCAAGAATTGAAAACGTGACCTTTGAAAACGTTTCCATTAAATACACCAGCCGTCCGAATACGTCGTTGGAATTGTACTTCGCATTTACTTCGATAGACGAAAACGCCGTGGTGAATAATGTAACGCTTAGCGGTGAAATGAACGTCGTGGATAACGGTTTGCGGTTGAACAACAACACGCTTGGCGATTGGAAAGAGGACCATTGGAAATTTGGCGGATACGCGCTGGATAGCGAGTACGTTGGCGGTATCACCGTTACGGCAGATTCAAAAGTTTCTATGGTAGAAAATTAAAAAAGAAAAAAATATATATAGAATTTGGAGGACAAATATGAAAAGTTCAGCAAGAAAAGCACTGAGTCTTATGCTTGGCTTACTTATGTCGTTTTCCGTTGTCGGTTGCGGTGGCGGTGGCGGCGGTGAAAAAGGCGACGCAACGAGCACGCCTGAAACGAGCACGCCCGGCGGAGAAGTAATCACGCCCGGTAAGTATGACACGGAAACCCGTCCCGTTGTATTTGCAACGGACGCGTTGGACGGCAACTTCAACCCCTTCTTCGCAACGTCTGCAACGGACAGCGAAATCACGGCAATCACGCAGATTGGTATGTTGACGACGGACGCAAAAGGTAACCTCGTTTGCGGTGAAGATCAGCCCACCGTTGCACTCGATTACAGAACGACGATGAAAGACGCCGACGGCAACGAAACCACGAACGCGTCGGTGGCGGAAACGACGGAATATGAATTTATCATCAAGAACGACGTTAAATTCAGCGACGGCAAACCCTTGACAATTCAGGACGTTTTGTTCAATCTGTACGTATATCTCGACCCTGCATACATGGGTTCTGCTACGTTGTATTCCACGGATATCGTTGGATTGCAGAAATATCGTAAGCAAGATCCTACCCTTGCAGGCGACGCGGAAAACACCAACTCGCAGCAGCAGTTCTATGCGGCGGCAGAGGCAAGAGTAGTAGCGATTCTCGACTATCTCGATCCTAAGGGCGACGGCATTTCCACCCCTCAGATTCTCGAAGATATCGAAACGACCAAAAAGTTGTTTAGAAAGGAAGCGGAAGAGGATTGGACGGCAAACCAAGGCACTTTGGAAGCGTATGAAGACGAGTACACCTTCACCGAAGATTGGCAGATTTATTATTTCGTAGAAGGTATCGTTGGCTATCAGTACGCAGTAAACGCGAACGGTGTCAACGCGCCCGTGAAAGACGAAAACGGCAAGTACGTTACGACGCTTGACGATGCTAACGATGCTTTGACGAGTGAAATCGTAGACGCGCAGAACGACGCGGCACTCGTTGCGGAATATATGACGGAATACGGTTGCGACGAAGCAACGGCTAAATACAACATCGCAAAAGATATCGCAATCAATAACGTATACAATACGTACACCAGCGATTCGAAGCTTTCCGAAGTATTGCAGTGGTGGAAAACGGGTACGAGCGTTCGTACGGAATTCGCTATGGAAGCGCAGTCGGAATATTTCGACAGCTTGAAAGAGGGCGACAGCCTTGCAGTACCTTCCATTGACGGTATTACGACGGGCAAGACGAGCAACGATTACGACGGCAACGTTTTGGCGGAAGAACACGACGTATTGAAGGTCGTTATCAACGATATCGACCCGAAAGCGATTTACAACTTCTCCTTCTCCGTTGCGCCTATGCATTACTATTCCAACGCAGAAACGATTGCTAGCACCCCTTACGGCGTGAAATTTGCAGATAAAGATTTCTTCAACAACGTGTTGCAAGATCCCAACAAGAACGCAAAACCCGTAGGCGCAGGCGTGTATATGGCTACCGACGAAAACGGCAGTGACAACCCCGCTGGCAAGAACTTCTACAAGAACAACTGGGTATACTATAAGCGTAACCCCAACTTTGAAACGGTTGGCGACGGCTTGCACAACGCATATATTAAATATTTGCGTTATCGTGTTGTAAACGCAGACCAAATCCGTAACGCATTGGCTACGCAGGCAATCGACTTCGGTGAACCCAACGCAACGGTAGAAAACCTTCAAGAAATCGGCAAGTACGATCACCTTAGCTATCAGCAGTATCGTACGAACGGTTACGGTTACGTTGGTATCAACCCGAAATACGTTCCCGATATCGAAGTGCGTCAGGCGATTATGATGGCGATGGATACGCTGTCGATTATCAGCAACTACTACACTGGTGATTTGGCACAGCCCGTATTCAGATCTATGTCCCGTGAAAACTGGGCGTATCCCGAAGACGCAGGTGAATACTATTCGTTCACGACGAATAAGAATGTCATCAAGGCGAAAGTGGAAAGCGCAGGCTGGACGCTTGGTAGTGATGGCGTTTACGCAAAAGACGGCAAGAGATTGAAGATTACCTTTACGATTGCAGGCGAAACGACCGACCACCCCGCATATTCTATGTTTGAAACGGCGGCGGCGCTGTTGAACGAATGCGGCTTTGAAATCCACGTAACGACGGATATCACCGCACTTAAAAAGCTCGCTACGGGCGATTTGCAGGTATGGGCGGCGGCTTGGTCGTCGACGATTGACCCCGATATGTATCAGGTATACCACAAAGACAGTACAGCTACTAGCGTTAAGAACTGGGGCTATCCTACGATTTTGGCAGATACGACTGGTCA
Source organism: Clostridia bacterium (assembly GCA_017507005.1). Taxonomy (GTDB): domain Bacteria; phylum Bacillota; class Clostridia; order Christensenellales; family Borkfalkiaceae; genus Scatosoma. The sequence continues at coordinate 30,942 of JAFWBT010000017.1, forward strand.
GTTCACCGAAGAGCAGGAAATTATTGAAGAATTGAGTGCGCTTATCGAAGAGGGCCGTGAATATCTTTCTAACGAAGACCGTACGCCTATCTATCACGAAGCGCTCGACCTCGTTATGGAACTTGCTGTGGAATTGCCTACCTATCAGAGAAACGACCTCGTTGTATACAACAAGGAAGTTATCAAGGTAAGCTCGTTGAATCAAAATCCTACCGCTTATTCGGGCGTTGTAGATAAACTTTGGGAAATCAATTATAACTAAGAAATTTTTGTAATTGCTTTTCCGTGAAAATAAACGAAAAAGTGAAGAAATTCATATGGTAAAATACTGTATAAAAAGAATCCTTCTTTCCTTGTTGATTCTCTTTGGCGTATCGGTGATACTGTACTTTTTGGTTCGCTGTATGCCCGTGAGCTACTTGGAACAAAAACTCGCCAGCAGTCTTGGCAGCAGCGGCGGTGACGTCAGCTTCGAGCAAAGACTGCAAGAGTTGAAGGAATATTACGGACTTGCAGACGACAGCTTTTGGGGTATTTGCAAGGGGTATTGGGATTGGCTGATGAAGTTCCTGCAAGGGGATATGGGCGTTTCGTTCAAATACAACCGTCCCGTGGAAGAGGTTATCTTTGAAAATATGGGTATCTCTTTCGCAATCTCCTTCGTATCCTTGATTTTGCAGCTGATTATCGCAGTGCCGCTCGGTATCAAATGCGCTTGCAATCAATATGGCAAACTCGATTATATCGTCACCGTTTTAACGATGATTGGTATTTCTTTCCCCACGTTCTTCTTCGGCAGCATTATGATTAAGGTGTTCGCCGTGGATTTGGGGTGGTTTGAAATCGGCGGTTTGCATTCAAATCTTCCCGTCAACGCCACCGATTGGACGCGTTTTTGGGATATGATGTGGCATTTGGTATTGCCGATGTTCGTGCTGGTTATTCTCAATATCGGCTCGATGATGCGTTACACCCGTACGAACACGCTTGAAGTGCTCAACGCAGACTATATCCGTACGGCGCGCGCGAAAGGCTTGTCGGAAAACAAAGTCGTTTACAAGCACGTGTTTAGAAACACGTTGATTCCGCTCGTTACCACCTTGGCAGGGATTCTGCCGGGGTTGTTCGGCGGCTCGATGATTACGGAAACGATATTCAGTATTCCGGGTATCGGTAATATTGCGTACAGCGCGCTCCGTGAAGGCGATATCCCGTTTATTATGGGCTATAATATGTTCATTGCCGTGCTGACGGTTATCGGTATTTTACTTACCGACCTGATGTACGCAGTAGTAGACCCTCGCGTAAAGCTTGGTAAATAAGAAAGGAGGACGGTATGGAAAAAAAGAAAGATCTTGTCGAAGAGACCTTAGAAGAAACCTTAGATAGCGTCGCTCCTACGGCTGAAACGGCAGAGGAAACGCTTTCCGAAGAGGAATTGCACGGAGAAAGCCTTACGGATAGAGTAAAGGTGCTCTCGCCCGGGCAAATGGTAATGAAACGGTTTTTCCGTTCTAAATTGTCTATGGTGGGGCTAGTGACGATTATCGTATTGTTTTTATTCTCCTTTATCGGGCCCTTGTTCTCGCCTTGGGCGGGCAACGACGGTAAAGTGCCTGATACGGAAAATATTAAGAATATAATGTTGCCGATTGAAATCGAATACGTTACCGAAGACGGCGAAGTGTATACGGCGTACACAATCACGGAAAGTACGCCTACGGTCAATAAAGAAGGGGATATCTCTTTCGATCATTGGCTTGGTACGGATGAAAACGGTTGGGACTTGTTCACCCGTTTGATGCTTGGCGGGCGTATTTCGCTTACGATCGGGTTTATCGTCATATTCTTGGAAACGATTATCGGCGTATGTTTAGGCGGCTTGGCGGGCTATTTTGGCGGCTGGGTTGATCAGCTAATCATGCGTATCGTCGATATTCTAAGCTGTATACCGACGCTGCCGATTATGCTTATTCTGTCTGCAACGCTGACGGCGTATGAAATCTACGATATTACGAGATTGTATTATCTAATGATTATATTAACACTGTTCGGTTGGGCGGGGATAGCCCGTCTTGTGCGAGGGCAAATACTGTCCTTACGCGAACAGGAGTTTATGTTGGCGGCAAAATGCTCGGGACTTTCGACGGGTAGAAAAATATTCAAACATTTGTTACCCAACGTATTGCCGCAGCTGATTGTATCCATGACGCTTGGCTTGGGTAGTATCATTTTGACGGAAGCAACGCTTGGGTATCTCGGGCTTGTCGCGCCGCTTGGTACGGCGACGTGGGGCGCGATGATTAACTATGCAACGAAGGACAGATACCTCACGGGATTCCCTAATTTCTGGGTACCGCCCGGGATTTGTATTACGCTCGCAATTTTGGCGTTCAACTTCGTTGGCGACGGTCTGCGCGACGCGTTTGACCCGAAGATGAAGAGGTGATAAGATGGCAGAAAAGAAGAAATCGCATTATATCTCCTCCAAAGAATCTCGTCGTATCGCAAAAGAAAATATCAAGATAACGAAGGAATTCGAGAAGAAAAAGAAAAGAAAGGACGTTGAGGCAGAATATCTTACGGAAATGAAAGATCCTGCCAACATCGTCGAATTTGAAGATTTGCACACTTATTTCTATACGGATACGGGTGTGGTAAAGGCGGTGAACGGCGTTACGTTCTCTATCCCTGCCGGCTCTACCGTCGGCGTCGTAGGGGAATCGGGTTGCGGCAAGAGTGTTACTTCGCTCTCGCTTATGCAGCTCGTACAAGGCCCTAGCGGACAAATCGTTAGCGGTTCTATTCGTTTCCGCACGTCGGCGTTCCGTCGTGATGAAAAGGGGCGCAAGATTCCCGTTTACGACGAGGAAGAACGCAACGGCGAGGTAATCGTTAGAAGAGACGCAAAGGGCAATCCTTTACAGAAAAAGAACGAGTTGGGTGGCAATCTTTACGAAATGGACGAAAAAGTGTACGATATCGCAAAGATGCCCATTGAAGCGATGCGTTCTATTCGCGGCAGAGAAATCTCTATGATTTTCCAAGAACCTATGACGTCGCTCAATCCCGTTTTCACTATCGGGAATCAGCTGGACGAAGTGGCGTTCCTGCATATCGAGGGTATTTCCAAGGACGGCGCGAAAAAACGTAGTATTGAAATGCTCAATCTCGTAGGTATTGCCGATCCCGAGGGCGTGTATAAAAAATACCCGCACGAATTATCGGGCGGTATGCGTCAACGCGTTATGATTGCTATGGCGTTGTTGTGCAATCCTCGCCTTATTATCGCGGACGAGCCGACGACGGCGCTCGACGTTACGATTCAGGCGCAAATTTTGGATTTGCTCCGTGAAATAAAAACGAAGATTAACGGCTCGATAATGCTGATTACGCACGATTTGGGCGTGGTGGCAGAAATGGCGGATTACGTCGTCGTTATGTACGCGGGCAAGATTATTGAAATGGGTACGGCAGAGGACATTTTCGATCGTCCCTTGCATCCGTATACAATCGGTTTGCAAAAGAGCAAGCCCACGGTGGACGGTGAAGTGGATTCGCTGTATTGTATTCCTGGGTTTGTTCCTAACCCTATCGATATGCCTAATTATTGTTATTTCCGTGACAGATGCGATCGTTGTAAGAAGGAATGCGCAGGCGAATATCCTCATCTTGTAAAGGTGTCGGATACGCACAGCGTTTCCTGCTATCTGTATAAGGAGGGTGAACATGCAGACAAATAAGCTTTTAAACATAATCCCCCCTCAGCCTACGGATACTAACGATCCCAACGTCAAAAAAATTACGATAAACTGTCCTAAATGCGGTGTTTCGCTGTATGCAAAGGAAAAGAACAGTATTTTCGTTTGTCCCGTTTGTCGCGCTTTTTTGTGTGTAAAAGCGAAAGCGTCGGCAGAGGAAACGCCCGCAGAAGAACCGCTTGCGGAAGAAACGCTTGTAGCAGAAACGTCTGCGGCGGTGGAAGAACCGAGTGAGCATACAACGTGCGCGGCTGTGGAAGAGTCGACGATTGCAATGGCTTGCGAATCTGTTTCTACGGAAGAAATCGCAGAAATTGCAACGGAGCCTGAAACGGCGGAAGAATACACGGAAGAATCTGCGCCTATCGCAGAAACGGACGTTGCTGAAGAGGCTGTTGAAGAGGTAGCCGTTGAGAAAACGGCAGAGGCGGCAGAGGCAGAAACGCCTGAAATTGAGCCGTCGGACGATGTATTGTTGGACGTGCGTCATTTGAAAAAGCATTTCGTTGTCGGCACCAACTTTTTCGGTCGCCCCACGGCGTTTTTGAAGGCGGTGGACGACGTTTCGTTCCGTTTGCAGAAAGGAAAAACGCTGGGTATCGTAGGGGAATCGGGTTGCGGTAAAACGACGATGGGACGTACGATTTTGCGTTTGTACGATATTACGGACGGTCAAGTATTTTTCAAAGGTCAAGAAGTGTCGGCTTTGTCCGAGCGCGCTTTTGATAAATTGCGTCCGAATATGCAGATGATTTTCCAAGACCCGTATGCGAGCCTTTCGCCTCGTCTTACCGTCGGGGAGATTATCGGTGAAGCGGCGCTGGAACACGGCTTGGTGGATAAAGCACACTATCGTGAATACGTGCTGGGCGTTATGAAAATGTGCGGCTTGCAACCGCATTATTTCGACCGTTATCCTCACGAATTTTCGGGCGGTCAAAGACAGCGTATTTGTATCGCGCGTGCGCTCGCGTTAAAGCCGGAGCTTGTTATTTGTGACGAACCCGTATCGGCGCTCGACGTATCGATTCAGGCGCAGATTATCAATATGCTGCGTGAATTGCAGAAAGAGCTGGGCTTGACGTACGTGTTTATTTCGCACGATTTGTCCGTTGTAAAGCACATTTCCGACGAAGTGGGCGTAATGTATTTGGGCAGTATGGTGGAATACGGCTCGAAAGAGCGTATTTTCGCCAACACGTTGCATCCGTACACCAAAGCGTTGTTCTCGGCTGTACCCGTGCCGAATCCGCACGTGAAGATGAACCGAGTAATCCTCAAAGGGGATATTCCTTCGCCTGTGAATCCGCCGAAAGGCTGTAAATTCCACACTCGTTGCGATAAATGTATGGAGATTTGTAAAAACGTTACGCCTGCATATCGCGAAGTGGAAGAAGGGCATTTCTGCGCTTGTCATTTGTACGACGAAGAAGCTTTGGCGATGGAAGAATCGCTCAAAGATGCTGAAAAGCCTTTGGAGAGCGTAGCAGAAAGCGCGGAAGCGTAAGTAAAAAGGATAGAAGAACCGCGAAAAGGCGATTCGGAGGGGATATGGCAAAGAAAAAGATGGACGAGCTGGATACGGAAACGACGTTTGCGGATATGAACGTCGAGGGGTTCAGCTGGTACAATCCCGATAAGAAAAAGGGCGCGAAACCGATTGGGAAGCTGTCCAAAAAAGAATATTGGGCGATGGTAAAAGGTATGTTTGCCGCTATGCTGCCTATGATTCTTTGCATTATCGGCGTTGGCATATTCATTATCCTATTAGCGTATTTTTGGCTGAAATAAAAACGAAAAACGACCTTTATCAAGCTCGATAAAGGTCGTTTTTATATATAAAATTTCGTTCTCTCGCTATTGACAAAATGGAAAAAAATGAGTATACTATATAAAAAGAAAAAGGAGAACGGCGTTGAAAGAACCTTTTGTCGTTAGTGAATACGATTTTTATATACCGATAGATAAAATGCTGAAATTTGCTTTGGTCACCGATTTGCATAATGGGGACGGCGCGGCGGTATTAAAAACAATCCTTCAAAACCACGTTGACGCCATCTTAATTGCAGGGGATTTTATTCACGACGAGCGCCGTTATGAACAAGGCATCGATTTTTTAAAACGTTGCGCGGCGGTATTACCCACCTTTTGTTCCTTGGGTAACCACGAGGCACGTTTTAAAGAAAAGAATATCCGTTTGTTGGTGAAAAATAGCGGCGCAACGCTGTTGGATAACGAAGATACGCTATTTTGCGGCGTTCGTATCGGCGGCTTGACGGGGCTTTCCGAGAAGCAAACGGCAAAAGGAGAAACGCCAAATCTTGCCTTTTTAAAGGAGTTTTCTCAAAAAGACGGCTACAAAATATTGCTGTGTCATCAGCCCGAACATTACGATAAATACGTGCGAAAGTATCCTATCCAACTCACGCTTTCAGGGCACGCTCACGGTGGACAATGGCGTTTTTTTGGGCGCGGTGTATATGCGCCAGGGCAGGGCTTATTCCCGAAATTTACCTCGGGTTTGTACGAGGGGAAATTGCTCGTTAGTCGCGGGCTTGCCAATCCTCAAAAAATCCCAAAGATAGGTAACAGGGAGGAGTTGATTTTACTGAATTTCTATTCTGTTCAATATTAAATAAAATATTTATTCAATAAAATATTACTGTTAAATATTCGTTTGAGATTGCCGTTTTGCTAGGATTTTCCCCGTTTCGGCGTTTACGAGGAAAGCGTTGATATTGCCGCTACGGTCGATTACGCCGACGTAATAATAGGGGGCATCCTCGTACAAAAGGCGGATATGTATTTCCCCTGCAAAGCCGTAACGGTCGGTGAGGGAATCGAACAACGCTTTTTCTTCGTGGTAGATATTTTTTAACGCCGTTTTCGCAGGAATCGTGCGTTCGGTTAAGACGGATTTCGCCGTCATTTCTACGGCGGTGTCGCCGTATTCGATTTTGCAAACGATTTCACGCAAGGCGGATATATCTAACGTGCAGGCGTAATAATATTCCGTTTTCACGTTGTCGAAAGACATTTCACCGCCGTACGTTTTGCCGTGAATAGAAAAACTGAGCTGACAAGTTTTATCAAAAGAGGGCGCGACAAGCCGCACTTCGGCGCGAGGAACGCTTTCTTTTGGAATCCCGTCGGTGGCGTAAGGCGATTCTTTACGTACGGCGTATACGCGTAAGGACAGCGTTTCCGTTTCACAGATAAAAATATTACTGCGTAGCTCGGAAACGTAATCGAAATATTCGACTGTTTTTTTACAAGAGACACAGCTGAAAGAAAAGAATAAAACGAACAACGTCGCCAAGATTTGACCAACGAGCTTTGTCAGACGTGAAAACACCGTTTTTTTAGCCTGAAAATTTTTCATATTTCCATTATATTAAAAAAAGGTGCAATTCATGACCAACAAATTTCGTTTATACAGTTGATTTTTTCTTTTTAATGTGCTAAAATAGTATAAATACTATAGGAGGAAGATATATGAGCTGGGATAAAGTCGTAAAAAGAGCGATTCGAGACACGCTCCTCGCGATAGTGTCGCTGTACGTAATCATGATAATTTCGCTGTGTATCTTCTATCCTTCCACAATGATGGGCATCACGTATGATTTGGGTATGGACAAGCTGAGTATGCATTTTGCGAACACCGCCTACAAACGCTCGGGCTACGCTGGGCATATTGCGTATGCGACGGAGGTAGCAATCGGTATCGATGACGAGGCGAAAATCATCAGCTACGGCGAACGCTTAATTAAGAATAAGGATTTCTTGAAATATTGCGCGAAAAAAGACGACGCGCTTGGAGAAGATATCGATAGCTCGTACGAACAGTACATTTACACGCAGATATGTGTGGCTAAATACGATCAGGGGAAGAAAACAGCAGCGGTAACGCGCGCCGTGGAATTGACGGGGAACGAGTTTCCTCCTTTTAACGCGGTCGCGGCAGTGTTGCTCGCGGCATTGAAAAACAGCGACGTGGAAACGGTCGCTTTGATAAGGGAAAAAATGCAGGAGATAGACTATGCAAGCTTGTCGGAAACGGACAAGACGTATTACGACGCTATCTTCGGGCTGACAAGCGATGAGAATGGATATGCGTCCTAAGGCGAGTGCGCCGTTTAGATGCTGTCCATTCCCGTTTTATTATAGAGAAAAATAAAAAATTTATACATATACAAGGAGATGAACCCTATGAGTAGCAGAATTGTAAAAGAAGGCTTGACTTTTGACGACGTGCTTTTGATTCCGCAGGCATCGAGCGTGTTGCCGCACGAAGTGGATTTGAGAACGCAGCTCACGGACAAGATTAAGCTGAACTTGCCCTTGATTAGCGCAGCAATGGATACCGTTACGGAAAGCCGTATGGCTATTGCAATGGCGCGTGAAGGCGGTCTTGGTATTATCCACAAGAATATGTCTATCGAAGAGCAGGCAAACCACGTCGATCGCGTAAAACGTAGCGAACACGGCGTTATCACCGATCCTTTCTTCTTAGAGCCGAATAATCTCGTAAGAGACGCTGTCGCTTTGATGGAAAAATACCGTATTAGCGGTGTGCCTATCACGAAGGCAGGCAAGCTCGTAGGGATTTTGACGAACCGTGATTTGCGCTTTGAGAGCAATTACGAACAGCCTATTTCCAACATTATGACGAAAAAGGGCTTGGTAACCGCGCCCGTTGGTACGTCTTTGGAAGAGGCGAAGGTCATCCTTGGCAAGCATAGAATTGAAAAATTGCCTATCGTAGACGAAAAGGGCTATTTGAAAGGCTTGATTACCATTAAAGATATTGAAAAATCTATTCAATATCCCAATTCCGCGCGTGACGAAAACGGCAGATTGCTCGTTGGTGCGGCGGTAGGTACGGCTGCGAACACGATGGAACGTATCGAAGCGCTTATCGAGGCGCGCGTAGACATTATCGCAATCGACACCGCGCACGGCCATAGCGCAGGCGTTATCAAGAAAGTGGAAGAAATCCGCGCGAAATTCCCCAACTTGCCCATTATCGCAGGTAACGTAGCGACGGCTGCTGCAACGGAAGCGTTAATTAAGGCAGGCGCTGACGTCGTTAAGGTGGGTATCGGCCCTGGTTCTATTTGTACGACGCGTATCGTTGCAGGTATCGGTGTGCCTCAGCTCACGGCTATTATGGATTGTTCGGAAATGGCGGACAAATACGGCAAGCGTATTATCGCTGACGGCGGTATTAAATACAGCGGCGATATCGTAAAAGCTTTGGCGGCAGGCGGCAGCGCGGCGATGGTTGGTTCGTTGCTCGCAGGTACGTTGGAAAGCCCCGGTGAAGTGGAATTGTATCAGGGCAGAAGCTATAAAGTATATAGAGGTATGGGTTCGCTCGGTGCAATGGCGGCAGGCAGCAGCGACAGATACTTCCAAGAAGGCACGAAAAAATTCGTACCCGAGGGCGTTGAGGGCCGTGTGCCTTACCGTGGCTCGGTGGCGGATATCATTTATCAGATGAAGGGCGGTCTTCGTTCGGGTATGGGCTATTGCGGCAAAGCAACGATTGAAGCGTTGCGTACCGATTCCGAATTCGTACGTATTACCAACGCCAGCCTTATCGAGAGCCATCCTCACGATATCTCGATTAGCAAGGAAGCGCCCAACTATTCTCAGCACTAATAGGCAATAAACGGAAAACGCGGATACTTCGTATCTACGCGTTTTCCTTTGCTTTATTGCGCGTGCTTTATTAGGCGCGCGAGAAATTAAATCATTTTAAATTTTTTTATCATATACGGAGGTATGAAAAATATGCAAGGCAATGTACGTCCCGATACGATGGCACGTATCAACACGAAAGAACTCGCAAACAAATTCATTGACGAACAAGTAGCAGAAATCAGAGCGCAAGTAGGCAATAAAAAAGTATTGCTTGCGTTGTCGGGCGGAGTGGATTCATCCGTCGTTGCGGCGCTTTTGATTAAGGCGATTGGCAAACAGCTCGTATGTGTGCACGTAAATCACGGTTTGCTCCGTAAGGGCGAACCCGAAGAAGTAGTACGCGTATTCCGCGGTGAAATGGACGCAAATCTCGTTTACGTTGACGCAATCGATCGTTTCCTCGGTAAGCTGGACGGTGTGGAAGAACCCGAAAAGAAACGTAAAATTATCGGCGCGGAATTTATCCGCGTGTTTGAAGAAGAAGCAAGAAAGCAGGAGGGTATCGAATTCCTCGCGCAGGGTACGATTTATCCCGACATTATCGAAAGCGACGGCGTTAAGGCGCATCATAACGTAGGCGGTTTGCCCGAAGATATGCAGTTTGAATTGGTAGAGCCGATTAAGCTCCTTTACAAAGACGAAGTGCGTATGGTAGGTAGTGCGTTGGGTTTGCCCGACGGCATGGTATACCGTCAGCCGTTCCCCGGCCCTGGCCTTGGCGTGCGTTGTCTTGGCGCAATCACTCGTGACAGATTAGAGGCTGTGCGTGAATCGGACGCTATTTTGCGTGAAGAATTTGCAAACGCAGGCTTGGAAGGCAAAGTATGGCAGTATTTCACGGCTGTACCCGATTTCAAATCGGTTGGTGTAAAAGACGGCAAGCGTACGTACGCGTATCCCGTAATTATCCGCGCGGTGAACACGGTGGACGCGATGGCGGCTACGATTGAAGAAGTGCCTTACGAGCTGTTGAAAAAGATTACGGCGCGTATCACGACGGAAGTAGAAAACGTAAACCGCGTATTGTACGACCTCACCCCGAAGCCCTCGGGAACGATTGAATGGGAATAATTAAATAGCAAAAAACTCTCCTATTTAAACAATTTAAATAAGGTATGTACGCGTTGAACGGTAAAATTAGCGAAATTCCCAAGGCGGATATAGGCTGATAAACGGCGGATATGGTTGTATTTGTCGAAGAGATAAAAGTTGCTGATATATTTATCGCAGGGAGAAAAATAATATGGCATTTCAAGAAATCGAATGGCGAGGATTTAAAGGATACGAATTTGAGTTTGAGGGATTGAAAGCAAAGCTTATCAAACCCAACTGTAAACCGAACGGAAAATGGCTGTTAAAGGCGGAATACTTCGACGCTTTTCCCGAAACGGAAATCGAGCTTTTAAATCGCGGTTGGCATTTGGCGTATAATGAAAATCACAACCGTTGGGCGGAAGATTTAGATTTGGAGAGAAAATCCAAGTTCTTAAAATATATTCCCGAAACGTTTGGGCTTTCTCAAAAATGCGTTTTGGTGGGTATGAGCTGTGGTGGTTTGTATTCCGTAAAGCTGACGGCGTTAAATCCCGAACGCGTGCAAGGCATTTATTTGGATGCACCCGTGATGAATTTGCTCAGTTGCCCAGGCAATTTGGGTAAGGCTAACGGCGTTTCGTTTGAAGAATATACCCATTTTACGGGCAGAACGCTTGTAGATATGCTCAGCTATCGTGAACATCCCATTGATAAAATGCACGTTTTGGCAGAGCATAAAATCCCCATTGTAATGGTCGCGGGAGATAGCGATACGGTTGTGCCTTATGATGAAAACGGTGCTTTGCTTGAAAAGTATTATAAACAATGCGGTCTGCCTATCGAGGTATTTATAAAAGAGGGCGCAGACCACCATCCGCACGGCTTGGATAATCCTTGCGTGGTGACGGATTTGTTGGAGAAATTTTAAAGTTGTTTAACTAATATAAAAATTGACGCTTAATTCAAAGTTTTTAATATGTTTGACAAAAGTTGTTCGTATTGAAATAACTTAAAGAAAGCATTGATTTTTATTTGGCGAAACCAAGCGCAAAGAGTAACGAAAAAAGCAGCAAAAAGCATATAGTATACTATGAGGTTTATCCTCAAATACACAAGAGGTTTGGATATACTATGTGCAATTTGTATACTACCAGCGCTACTAACGGCTGTGGCTACAATTACGGCAACGGCTGTGGTAGTTGGTTTTGGAATAGCGGCTATCAAAGAGTATGTCGGGACGCGTGTGGCAATATCCGTTGCAACCAGAGTTGTACGAATTGTTGTCATTATTGTCCTTGCAATCAGTGTTGCGGCTGTGGGAATAATGGCAACATGGGCAACAACGGCAATACGGGCACGACGGACGATACGACGGGCAATACCGGCAACGGCGGCTTTACTTGCGTAACGTTTTGTGGTAACACGAACGCTGCGGCGGTTGCACGCAGTGCGACGACGGCAAACTACGCCGACGGGTATTACGCTCGTTCGTACGGTTGCGGCAGAAATAGACGTTCCTGCGGTTGCTGGAATAACGCTTAACAAGAAATACAAAGGAAAAGAGCGGCGGTGTTTACCGTCGCTTTTTTAATATAATACCGTTTTGTTGTCCACCATTTTATTATACGCCGTTTTGCTATGCGCCGCGATTAAAAAAGAAAAAAACGGTGCATAATAAAAAAATGGAAAAGCTGCGTAAAGTCTTTTATTTTTTTAAGAATAAATACGATTTGTTGTCGGTGAAACGCTATACGACGATAGCAGGGACGTTGGTTTTTTTTCTCATTATGTCTATCGTGCCACTGTCGTTTTTGCTTACCTTGCTTATCGGTAAACTCCCCGTCGATCCCGAACAAATTTTATCCTTATCCGTTTTTGAATCGGTGAAAAATATCCTGCTTTACGTGCAAAGAGAGGCGTCTAACGCCACCACGGGTGCGTCTGTCGTGCTTATCGTTACCACGCTGTATTCCGCGACCAACCTATTCTATCAAATGCGCCGTAGCGGCGAGATAATTTACGATTTTCGCCGTCATAAAAAGGGCTTGAAAGTGCGTTTGGGCGCGCTGGTACTGCTTGGCGTTGTGATGACAATGGTCGTTGTGTTTTTATTGCTGTTTGCGTTTGGTACGTTTCTTGCCTCTCGTTTTCTTTCGGAAAAATGGGTGCAGGTGGCGGATTATATCCTGCTAGCGGCGTTGGCTTTTTTATTAGTGTTATTGCTGAATATGTACGTTTGTCCATATAAAACGAGCGTAAAAAGTTTTCTTCTCGGCACGACAATTACGGTGCTTGCTTGGGTGGCGACGGCAATCGGCTTTTCGATATATATGCGTATTAGCAACGTGGGGCGATTATACGGCGCGCTGAGTACGATTATCGTCTTTTTGTTATGGCTGTATATCCTGATGATTTGCTTTATCGCAGGCGTGATTTTTAACAGCGAAAAGATAACTGCTGCACGCAAAAACGATAGGAAACGCAAACGGAAAAATGTCGCGTGAATAGTTTTTTTGTCTATGGCGCATACTACTATTATGAAGAAAGCGATAGTAAAAAGCTCGATTTTAGCAGGGCTGATGGGTTTGTTGTTGTGCTTTTCAGGGCTGAAAGATAGTAAACTGACGGATATCACCCGTCCTTATCTCGGGGAATATCAATGCGAACGTGCAACGTACGGCTCGAAAGATTATTTAGACACTTATACGGATATTCGCTTGGAATTGAAATCGGACAATACCTTTGTTTTGACGGCGTTGGACAAAACGAATAAGAAGAAAACGATTAAGGGTAAATATTCGTACGACGAAAAGAAGCAAACGCTGACGATGCGCTGGGGCAAGGGCGGTTTTATCCGTCGCAAAATTCCTTTAAACGGGGGGGAACTCTGCCTTACTATACAAATCGGCAATAAAACGCTGGTGATGAATTTTATACAAAAATAACGAAAAAGTCGGGTTTTTCCGACTTTTTTACATAAAATAAACAAATGTTCGTAAAAACGCTTGCCAAAGTAAAAAAAATGTGCTACAATACAAAAAATGGTAACGTTGACGTCCGATCAGGAAAATGCAAAAAACTTAATAGAAGAGTGGTTTTTCAATACGTACGATCAGGTATTCGTGCTGTCGGGGTATGCGGGCACGGGGAAAACGTTTTTAATCGATTACGTCGTGCGCGAGGTGTTGCATTTAAAGGCGGGCACGGAAGCGGTGTTCGTATCGCCGACGGGGAAAGCCGCGGCTAATCTTGTGCGCGGCGGCACGATGGCAGGGACGGTACACAGCCTTATTTACGTGCGCGACGAGGACGATTTTGACGTGGACGAAAACGGCGAGATTGTTGAAAGAAAAGAGCTTACTTTTTATAAAAGAGAAAAGATTGACGAAAAAATACGTTTGATTATCGTGGACGAAGCGTCTATGATAAATGAATCGGTACTCAACGATTTACTTAGCTTTAACGTAAAATGTCTGTTCTGTGGCGACGGAGCGCAGTTGCCGCCCGTCAACGGCACTTGTCCGCTGTTGGTGTCGCCGCATTATACGATGACGGAAATCGTGCGGCAGGCGGCAGATAATCCTATTATTCAGGTGGCGACGCTGGCGCGAGAGGGGAAACAAATTCCATACGGAAACTACGGTGAAACGGTGTGCGTGATACGAAAAAACGCCATACCGAAATCCGAGAGGAAACGTTTGTTTTTAAAAGCCGATCAAATTATTTGCGGCAGGAACGTCACGCGAAATGCGCTCAACGAGGAAATTCGCGCGTATAAAGGGATAGGCGCGGACGAAGTGTTGCCTGTGGAGGGGGAAAAGCTGATTTGTACCCTCAACGATTGGGAAAAGCCTTTGGATAAGGGCAGAAATTTTCATCTCGTCAACGGTATTATAGGGATAGGGCGAGAGATTAAGGAAAGCTTTGACGATTTAGCGTCTATGTATTTTCAGCCCGATTTTTTGGACGAGGAAGTGAAAGTACCCTTTGATACGGGGATATTCACGGCAGGGAAATACAGTCATTTGTACGGAGAACGGGCGGTGACGCTGTCTGACGGTTCGGTGGTGCACGAGGGGAATTTTGCGCTGTTGCATAAATTGCGCGCGGTGTCGGAAGAGCCTATTTGCCGTTTTGAATTTGCCTACGCGATTACTTGCCACAAATCGCAAGGCTCGGAATTCGATTTCGTTATCGTATTCGACGAATCGTGGGCGTTTGGCGAGGAAAAGAACAGGTGGCTGTATACGGCGATTACGCGAGCGCGTGAAAAATTATTGATTATACGATAAAGAGGAAATATGCCGAAAGTATTGGAAAAACATCAACAAATAGAACGGTCTATCATCACGACGTATCGAAAAACGTTGTGGTCGCCTTTCGTTTTGGCGGTGAAAAAATACCGCCTGATTGAAAAGAACGACAAGATAGCCGTTTGTATTTCGGGTGGCAAGGACAGTATGCTGCTTGCCAAGCTCATGCAAGAGCTGCATAGGCACAGCGAGATTCCGTTCGAGCTTGTTTTTTTGGTGATGGATCCCGGGTACAACGAGGCAAACCGCAAGAAAATAGAAGAGAACGCCGCTTTAATGCGAGTGCCGATTACGGTGTTTGAGAGCGACGTGTTTGCCGCGGCGGACGCGGCGTGCGCGGAAGCGCCTTGTTATCTTTGCGCGCGGATGCGGAGAGGGCATTTGTACGCCAAGGCAAAGGAACTGGGCTGTAATAAAATCGCCCTCGGGCATCACAAGAGCGACGTTATCGAAACGACAGTGATGGGGATGCTGTACGGCGGCCAGATACAAGGTATGTTGCCGAGAATTAAGAGTACGAATTTCGAGGGTATGGAGCTGATTCGTCCCTTGTATTGTATCCTTGAAAACGATATTTTGCGTTGGAAGGAATATAACGGATTGGATTTTATCGCCTGTGCGTGTAAATTTACGCAAAATCTTACGGGCAGTGACGAGGATACGTTTTCGGCGCGGCGTAAGGTGAAAGAACTGATTGCCGAGCTGAAAAAGGAAAACCCGAACGTGGAAAACAATATTTTCCAGAGTATTCACAACGTACAATTAGACACGTTGGCGGAATATAAAAAGGACGGGGAAAAGCATTCCTTTTTAGAAAAATTCGACGATTGAGCATTTTTTTCTGCGTTGCCGCATAAGATACGGTATGCAGGAAAATAAACATTTAGTTGAGATTGAACAGCGGAAAAATTTGACGGTGAGCGGCGTGGAGAGCGTAATATCGTTCTCGGAAGTGAAAATAACGTTGGCGCTTTACGGCGGTGAAAAAATGCACGTAATCGGTTCGGGTTTGAAAATCACGGGGTTTTCCAAATCGAGCGGCGCATTTACGGCTGAGGGCACGGTGACGGGCGTATCGTACGGCGGCAAGAGTTTTGTTTCTAAAATTTTTAAATAAATGCCGCAATTTATTATATTTTTGCAATGCGTTTTGGTGGGTTTTGTCGGTGGAATACTCTATGAAATACCGTCGCTATTTCGATGGATTTTTCGTTGCAATAGAGGAAAAAACGCTACAATCGGCGCGATTTTAGACGCTTTATTTTGGATAGGCTTTACAATATGGTGTATATTTGCCGCGTTTTTGTTTCATTTTCCCGATTTTCGGGTATATATGATTGTAGGATACGGCATAGGTTTGATAATATATTTGAAAATTTTACACAGAATTGTTGCATTTTTCAAAAAAGTATGCTATAATGGTCTTACCAAAATGGTGAAAAAAGCAAAAAACAAGAAAAAACTCTCGAAAAAAGAGGTGGATTGATATATGACACAAGAAAAAATGAGAAAAGTAATAACGGCGTGCGTTTCGGCGGCGACGGTCTTGTTTGTGCTTTTATTAGGATTTTTGGTGTACCAATGGATCTATAAAGCAGTATTAGACAAGCGAATCGACGCTTTGACGGAAGAAAATAAAAAGCTGGAAGAACAATTGGAAGAAGCCAACGACGACCTTTCGTATTACGAATCGGTGTTCGGGAAAGAGTGGCTGGCGTTCCAGAACGGTTTCGTTCGTCCGGAGGAAAACTAAATGAGAAAATTTGCCGTAATTGACATCGGCTCGAATTCCGTTCGCCTCATGTTCGTGGCGGACGGAAAAGTTTTATATAAGCGTTTAAAAACGACGCGTATCGGCGAGGGTTTAGCCGATAGCGGCGTGTTAAAGGACGAGGCGATTGCGCGCTCCGTTGCCGCCGTTGCGGAATTTTACGAGGCGGCGAAAACCGAGGGTGCGGAAAGCACGCTCGCCTTTGCGACGGCTGCCGTTCGTTCGGCAAAAAACGGCGCGAAGTTCGTTGCTCGCGTGAAAGAAACGTGCGGTTTGACGATAGAGGTGATATCGGGCGAAACGGAAGCGGAGATAGGGATTTTAGGCGCGCTGGGAAATACCGACGGCGGCGTGATTGACGTTGGCGGTGCGAGCACGGAAATTGTGATAAAAAAACAAAACGAAATTGTCTATAAAAAGAGCGTGAATATCGGCGTTGTGCGGCTGAAAGACACTTGCGGCAGAGATAAAAACGCCTTAATCGCAGCGGCAAATGCCGCGGCGGAAGCATACGGCAGTGTGCCACACGATAAAACGCTGTGCGCGATCGGTGGTACGGCGACGACGTTGGCGGCGTTGGAGCTTGGTTTGTTAGAATACGATCCAAACCGCATAACGGGCTGTGAAATTACGGCGCAACGTATGCAAGAGCGCGCGGAAATATTATTGAATATGACGGTGGAAGAAATCGCGGCGTTGCCGTGTATGCCCAAGGGCAGGGCAGACGTATTAACGGGTGGCGCGGTGTTGCTTGCCACGTTGATGCAACGGCTGGGCGTTGAACGCCTCGTCGTTAGCGATAGGGATAATTTAGAAGGATACGCTATTAAGGCAGGGTTATTTGAGTAACATGAGAAGAAGACTATCCATCGCGTACGCGGTGATATGCACAATTTTATTAACGGCTGGCTGTATTTTAGCGTTTGGTTTCGCGTGGAACGCAGGGGTTGCTGCAATCGTTAGCTGTATCGTCGGCTTGGTGGCGAGCTTTATTCTCGCGCCAACCTTGCACGAGCTTGGCCACGTAGTTTTTGCGCAGATAGCAAAAATGGACTACGTGTACGTAAAATTTTTCTGTTTTAAAATCAGCATTAAAAAGGGCAAGAAACGTCTTTCCTTTGCTTCGCCGTTCGCACCTGAACAAACGCAGGTGTTGCCAAAAACAGGTGGGGATATGGTAAAGCGCGCGGCGCTGTATACGCTTGGCGGTTTGGTATTTGGCGGCGTGTTCTTTTGGGTGATTATGGCGGCTGCCATTATAACGACGTGCGTGGGTAAGGCGAACTATCTGTTATGGGGCGCCGTTCCGTATGCGACGTATCTGTTTTTCTTGAATCTTCCGCCGTTGGAATATGCGAGCGGTAAAACGGATACGCTCGTGTATAAAGGCATAAAAACGGGCGCAGACGCAGAAAAAAATATGCTTTCCGCAATGGAAATACAAGGCCAGCTGTACGAAGGAAAGAGTTTTTGTGAAATCGACGAGCGGTTTTATTTCGATTTACCGCAGCTTTGCGAGGACGAGCCGCTTTTTGCCGTGATGCTCGATTTGAGATATCGTTACTATTTAGAAAAGGGCGAAATGGAAAAGGCGAAAGATTGCCTAAACCGTCTTGCGAGCGTGCAGGAATATCTGTTGGACAAGGAAGTGGAAAAGCTCGCGGCGGAGCTTACGTATATGCACGCCGTATGCGGTGATATAGAGGGCGCAGAGGAGAACGGTAAATATTGCAAAGCGTATCTTCGTGGCGACGAGGGCGCGGCAAAGCGTGTTTTGGCGGCGTTTTCAAAGGCTTGCGGAAACACCGAAGCGGTGGAATTGCTAGTGGCGCAGGCGCGCGAGGCTCTGCAAACGGAACGTATTGCAGGGGTGAGAAAGTTTGAAGAAATCTTGCTTTCGAGAATTATTTAGTATAAGAAAACGAAAAAAGAGAATACTAACGACGAGAATATAGAAAAGCGGGTATAAAAAACATGACGGAAACGGAAATAAAGAAAAACGGCGCGCGTAGGGCAGGGATTTTGATGCCCGTGTCCTCGTTGCCGTCGGCAGAGGGAATCGGCACGCTGGGAAAATCGGCGTACGATTTTGTCGATTGGCTGGAAAGGGCGGGCATGAAAGTGTGGCAGGTATTGCCGCTGTTGCCTACGGGCTACGGCGATAGCCCGTATCAATCGTGCGCGTCGGATGCGCTGAATTATTATTTTATCGACCTTGTAACGTTGCGAGAAGAGGGCTTGTTAGAGGCGGAGGAGTACGCGGATATCGTTTGGAACGAAGATGCTCGCCGCGTCAATTACGGCAAGCTGTTTGAGGAAAAAGCGAATATTTTAAAAAAAGCGTTTGCGCGGTTTGATAAAAAGCAAAAGGATTGGCAGGAGTTCTTGGATAAAGGCGTATATGCCGATTTTGCTTTGTTTATGTCTTTGAAATCGCATTTTGGCTATCAGCCTTGGTCGAAATGGGAAGAGGCGTATAAAAACGCCGAAAAAGAAGCGTTGGAAGAGTACGCGCAAGACCACGCAGACGAGATTGCCTTTTGGCAGTTTACACAATACGTGTTTTTAAAGCAATGGAATACGCTTCGTGCGTATGCGAACGGAAAGGGCATAAAAATTATGGGTGATATGCCCATATACGTTGCTTTTGACAGCGTGGAAACTTGGAAACACCGCAAGGAATTGTTTATGCTGGATAGCGAGGGCGCGCTTGCTCTTCGCGCAGGCGTTCCCCCCGACGCGTTCTCCGAGGACGGACAGTTTTGGGGGAATCCCGTGTACGATTGGGAGGCTATGAAGCAGGACGGCTACGATTGGTGGAAAAGACGTATTCAGTACGCGTTTTCGTTGTTTGATATCGTCCGTATCGATCATTTCCGCGCGTTTGATAGATTTTTTGCGATTCCGTCCGATGCGGAAACGGCAAAAGAGGGCGAGTGGTTGGACGGCCCGAAAGCGGAGCTTTTTAAAGACCTGAAAGATTGTGAAATTGTTGCCGAGGACCTTGGCATTATCGACGACGGCGTGCGGGAATTGTTACGCGCGACGGGGTATCCTGGGATGAAGGTGTTTGAATTTGCCTTTGACAACAATCCCGAAAACGAATATTTGCCCTCAAACTACACGCACGGGAATTGCGTGGCGTATACGGGTACGCACGACAACGAAACGTTGCGCTCCTTTATCGAAAATATGGAAAAGGTAGAACGCAAAGCTTTTGAAACGGCGCTTGAAAACGAGTGTTTGAAAATGGAAACGCCGTACGTTGTTGAAACGATTGAGGACGAGTGTAAGAGCGTAATCGAGCTGTTGTTTGCATCCGTTGCGGACACGGTAATCGTGCCTATGCACGACGTGCTTTGTTTTGGCGAGGACGCGCGGTTGAACGCGCCGAGTACGGTATCTTGTCAAAACTGGACGTTCCGATATCTCGACAAGGATTTTGGCAACCGCAAAGCTGCTTGGTTGAAAAATATGACGGAAGAATACGATAGATAATTCTTTCGTGGAAAGTAGGAAAACTATATAAAAAAGCAATCTCTCCGAAAAATGCGGGGAGATTTTTCTTTTTGGGTATAAAAAGTGCGCGGAATAGAAAAAATAAGAGAAAAGAGCGTCTAAAAAGAGGCGCAAAGGAGAGAATTATGAAAAAGACGGTAAAGACCGCTTGCGGTATTTTGGCGCTTTGTACGGCGTTTGGTTTTTGCGGCTGTAAGGGTAAAGGCGATCCGAACACGATAAAATTGACGGTGTGGGTATCCGAGGCGGATCGGGCGTTTGCACAGTCTGTTGTGGAAGAATTTAAGGCGAAAAATCCCGACAAGAAATATCAAATCAGCATTGATATTCAGGGCGAAAACGACGTAGCAACGCGCGTTCTCAACGACGTGGAAAACGCGGCTGACGTGTATTCTTGCTTAAATGACCAGTTGTCAAAGCTTATCAACGGCGACGCGTTAGCAAGGATTGCAGGGGAGAGATTAGAGCGCGTAAAGGCGGCGAACTCCGCCGACGCAATGGATTCGGTGACGATTAAGGCGAACGGCGCAGAGGGCGTGTACGGTATGCCGTATACGGACAACACGTTTTTCCTGTATTATAACAAGGCGGTGTTGACGGAAACGGACGTGCAGACGCTAGACGGCATTTTGGCAAAATGCAACGCAAATAAACAGTTTGCCTATCCTATGACGGACGGCTGGTATAGTACGGCGTTCTATTTCGGTAAAGGGCTGGGCTACGAAATAACCTACAACGATAATTTGGCGGAAACGAGCATTTCTTGTGATTTTGATAACGAAACGGGCGTAGCGGTGACGGAAGCGATATGGAACTACGTGAAAGATCCGAGAGTGAAAGCGGATGCGAACGATTCCAAGATTACCGCAGGCTTTAACGACGGCTCGATAGTAGCGGCGGCGTCGGGGATTTGGAACAGAAAGACGATAGAGGGATATTTAGGGGATAATTTTGCGGCGGCGAAATTGCCCACGTACACCTTTAACAAGGGCAAAGTGGGCGAGGAACAAGTGCAGCTGACGTCCTTTGCCGGCTATAAGCTGATGGGCGTGAACAACTATTCCAAGCATAAGACGGACGCAATGGATTTTGCTGAGTTTTACACGAATAAGGAAAACCAAATAAAGCATTTTGAAGCGCGTGGTTTCGTACCTACGGACGAGAGCGCGAGAGCGGATGAGAAAGTGCAGGCGGACGTATGCGCCAAGGCGATTACGCAGCAGTTGCAGCACAGTAAAACGCAAAAGGAAGTACCCTCGACGTTGTGGGTGCCTATGGAAGGACTTGGGACTGCAATGATTACGGGGATTCAGAGCGGTTCGTTTGATTTGAGAGCGCAATTAAAGGCGTGTGTGGATTCGATAGAAAAGACGTCCGCGAAAGAGTTTACGGAATAATGCCGCGATAAGAAAAGACGGAGGAGAGAGTGGTTTTGGAACGGGTAAGCGTAAAGATGAAAAAACGGATAAGGAAGAATGGATTGATACACGCGTTCAAAAACGGGTCGTATGCGACCCGTCTCTCCTTTTTTATTATGGGTTTTGGACAGATAACGAGAGGTCAGATAGCCAAAGGCGTTTTTTATATGCTGATAGAGGGGATATTTCTCGTTTATTTAATTCTTTTTGGCGGCAGGTATATCGGGCATTTATTCTCGGGTGATCTCGGCAGAAGATTGACGGGCGAAATGTGGAACGAGGAATTGCAGATATTTGAAAAGATAAAAGGTGACAACAGCTTTTTAATTTTGCTGTACGGCGTCGTGAGTATCGTACTAATCGCGCTGTTTTTGTTGGTGTGGGCGACGAACGTTAAAGGGAACTATGAAAACGATATACGCGTGCAAAAGGGCGAAAGCCTTACTACGTTTAGGGAGGACGTCCGTACGTTGCTCAACGAGAAATTTTATATTCCCTTGCTCGCATTGCCTTTTATAGGTTTGCTCGTCTTTACGGTGATGCCGCTCGTGTTTATGCTCCTAATCGCCTTTACAAATTACGATTACGCGCACACGCCGCCGGGGAAATTGTTCGATTGGGTAGGGTTTTCCAACTTCAAAACAATGTTTTCTCTTTCAGGCGGTACGTCGGGCTTTGCGTTGGTGTTTTTGCGAGTGTTGTTATGGACATTCGTTTGGGCGTTTTTCGCGACGTTTACCAACTATTTTTTAGGCTTGATTATCGCCTTGCTTATCAATAAAAAGGGGATACGATTAAAAGTGTTATGGCGGACGCTGTTCGTAATGGCGATAGCTGTACCGCAATTTGTAACGCTATTGCTTATGCAAAAGATATTGGACGGCGACGGGATATTGAATAAGATATTAGGCACGAATATCCTATGGCTGTCCGACCAGCGGAATTTTGCGCTGTTGCCACGGTTGATGATTATTCTCGTCAATATCTGGATAGGTGTGCCGCACTCGTTATTGCTTTGTTCGGGGATACTGTTAAATATCCCCACTGATTATTACGAAGCGGCGAAGATAGACGGCGCGTCTGCGCCTAAGATTTTTATGAATATCACGTTGCCGTATATGTTGCATATCACCGCGCCGTATTTGATTACGCAATTCGTTGGAAATATCAACAATTTCAACGTCATTTGGCTATTGACAGGCGGCGGTCCTGTGGATAACGTATATTACGGCGGCGGTACGCAGGCTCAATCCACCGACCTTTTGGTGACGTGGCTGTATCGTTTGACGACCGATCAAAACCCCAAATATAACGTCGCGTCGGTAATCGGGATTATCATTTTTGTTATCTGCGCAACGTTGTCGCTCATCACCTTTAACAAAACTTCCGCGGCAAAAAGCGAGGAGGCTTTTCAATAATGAAAACGACGATAAAGAGTATAACCAAACACTTTTCGGATATTTTGACATACGCTTTACTGATAGTGTTGGGCGTGGCTTGGATATTGCCTATTGTTTATCTTATCTATACGGCGTTTCGCGTCACGCCCTCGACGGGGATTATCAATACGCTTTTTCCTAGCGGTTTGCGGCTGGGTTTTGGGAATTTTAGCCGCTTGTTTCAGGACACGATGTTTTCTACGTGGCTGGCGAATACCATACTCGTTGCCGTGTGCTCGTGCGCGCTGACGACGGCGTTTATCCTTATGGTGAGCTACGCGCTCTCACGGCTGCGGTTTCGGTTTCGGAAACCGATTATGAACGTACTGTTGGTGCTGGGTATGTTCCCTGGGTTTATGAGTATGATTGCCGTATATTTCATTTTAAAAGCGATGGGGCTTACCAACTCACTCTTGGCGTTGATTATGGTATATTCGGGTAGCGCGGCGCTTAGCTATTATATTTGTAAAGGCTTTTTCGATACCGTGCCGCGCGCTATGGAAGAAGCGGCGATTTTGGACGGCGCGAGCCAACCGATGGTGTTTTGGAAGATTATTTTGCCTATGGCAAAGCCCATTATCGTCTATACGGTGCTGACGTCTTTTATATCGCCGTGGTGCGATTTCATCTTTGTCAATACGATTATCAGCGATAGGGAAAAATACACCGTATCACTGGGCTTGTATAAAATGATTAACGCGGAAAAGAATAGCTTTAACGATAATTTTACGGTGTTTTGCGCGGGTGCGTTCGTCGTTGGCGGGATTATCGTAACGCTGTTTATGAGTATGCAACGCTATTACGTGGAAGGCGTGACGAGCGGTGCAGTGAAAGGATAAAAAGAGAAAGGACTCTGTGATAAGCAGAGCCCTTTTATAATATTGAAGTATTATTTATTTTTAATGACGAGCCGTTCCACAAGCGCAACGATTGCGTACATTGCCGCGGCAAGAACGCAGAGGATAAACACTGCGCTCATAACAAGGTCGAGCTTGAATACTTGCCCGCCGTACACGATAAGGTACCCAATGCCTGCTTTCGATACGATATATTCGCCCATAATCGAACCTATCCAAGCCATGCCGACGTTGATTTTCAGCATAGAGATAAAATTCGGCAAAGACGAGGGGATAACGAGTTTCGTCAGGATTTGTATTTTGGACGCGCCCATTGAGCGCAAGAGCAACAGTTTGTTTTCGTCCGTCGCCATAAAGCCGTTTAGCATATTCAATATCGCCACAATCAGCCCGATAAGGACGGTCATGAATACGATAGCCTCGCTGCCCGTGCCGCACCAAATAATAATGAGTGGGCCTAAGGCGATTTTTGGCAGGGCGTTAAGGACGACGAAGTACGGCTCGGAAATCCGCCGAAACGCCTCGCTCCACCACAGCAACAGCGCAACGGCGTAGCCTACGACGACGGCGATAAAAAAGCCTGTCAAGGTCTCCCAAAGCGTCGTGCCGACGTGATAGAACAGCGTACCGTTTTCATACAACTGCGCTATCGTTTTGCCGATGCGAGAGGGGGAGCTGGTGATAAAGGGGTTAATCCAAGCAAACCGCGCGGACAGCTCCCATATCAACAGCAAGAGAAACAAAATGGCGAATCTAGCAATGTTGACGGCGATGCTTTTATTGCGTACGCTTTTGAGGTATTGCAGATGCCGAGGGGAATAATTCATAGATTTTTTCATGCGTTCAACTCCTTCCAAAGCAGCTCGAACCAACGTGAAAACTCCTTGTTTTCACGGCGTTTCAACGGCTCGTTTTCAGGAAACGAGAGCAGGTGCTTTGCCGTAACGCGCGCAGGGCGCTGAGATAAAACGAAGATTTTATCCGCTACGGAAATAGCCTCGCTTATGTCGTGGGTGATGAGCAGAGCCGTTTTCTTTTCGTTGCGTATGATTTTGTATACGTCGTCGCAGACGGACAGCCGCGTCTGATAGTCCAAAGCCGAAAAAGGTTCATCAAGTAACAACACGTCGGGATTGACGGCGAGGGTGCGAATCAGGGCGGCGCGTTGTCGCATACCGCCTGATAGAGAGGACGGGTAGTTTTTTAAAAACTGTTTCAAGCCGTACTTTTCTGCCAAAGCGAGTGCGCGTTCACGGTTTTGCGGCGTATTCGCGCGTTTGATTTCGAGGGGCAGAAAGATGTTTTTTTCAATGGTACGCCAAGGGAACAGTTCGTCTTTTTGTAACATGTAACCAAAGGAAACGTCGCCGTTTTTCACTTTTCCGTCCGTGGGGGTAAGTAAGCCCGCCGCCAAGGAAAGCAACGTCGTTTTGCCACAGCCCGACGGGCCGATAATCGCCACGAATTCACCTTCCTTTACGGAAAAATTTACCTTTTCCAGCGCCACCGTTTCGCCTTGTTTGCTGTGATAGTGCATCGAAACGTCTTCGAATCGTAAAACTTCTTTCATTTGCGTATCTTCCTTATAGGGTTATTCGTATATCTCCGCGTACACTTTTTCTGCGTAGGAATTATCCGCCAGCTCGTTCAAGCTCGCGCGACGAGACAATTCACCTGCGTTTTCAATGATGTCCTGCAAGCGGTTAAAGCTGTCTTCCGTCATACTCAATTCCGTGCGCCACGCGTCAATCGCTTTGTAGCGGTCGATAGACGCGGCAATCGATTGTTCGGAAATACCTTCAAAATATTTCGTGAGGTAGGGCGCGACGATTGCGGAATCGGTATCGTTGACGTATTTTACCGCTTTGGTGACGGCGCGAAGAAAACCTTCTGCGTATTCGCTGTTTTTTTGTAACCACGAGCGTTTTGCCATAAAGCAGGTGTAGGGGACTTCGCCCGACGCTTCGCCCACGGACGCCACAACGTAGCCCTTGCCCGATGCCTCGTATTCGTACGCGGTGGGGTCGAACATAGTGCAATAGTCCGCTGTGCCTGCTTCAAAAGCGCTCACCATAAGATTGAACGCGACGTCGTAGTTGAGGTCGACATTGACGCCGTCCTGCAAGCCGTATTCGTTTAATACGTATTCAAAAGTCATAGCAGGCACGCCGCCTTTTCTGCCAGCGAGGATTTCTTTGCCTTGAAGATCGCTCCATTGGAAGTTGGGTTGCGGCGTTCTCGATACCAAGAACGAACCGTCACGTTTGGTCAATTGACCAAATACGGTGGGAACGTCAGTAGAGCCGCCGATAAGTACGTACAGTGCTGCTTCGGGACCGCAAAAGCCGATGTCGGCGTCGCCTGAAAGTACAGCGGACATTACTTTATCCGCGCCGCCGCCGTTGGAAAGGTCGATTTTGATATTCTCTGACTCAAAATAGCCAAGGGATTCGGCAAGATACATAGGCGCGTAGAATACAGAATGGGTTACTTCGTTGATGCGGAGCGTTTTCATACCGCCGCTTGATTCGCTCTTACAAGCGGAAAGAGGGAGCAGGGTGAAACACGTGATAAGAGCCGCGCAGAGCGTTTTAATAATTTTTTGCATAAAAAGTGGTTCTCCGATTAAAAATTTTTTGGAATAATATATTATATGTACGCCCATTTATAATTGACAATTCCATTTTTTCGTATTATAATAGATAGGCTATGCTAGATTAAAATAGCCGTTTGTCGCCCTTTTGCAAAATGGAAAATAGGGCGTAGACGGCTTGAAAATACGGATAAAACAAGAGAAGCAAAGAGGTTTAACAAGTTATGGAGATGCAAAAGACGTACAATCCGAAAGACTTTGAAGACAGAATTTATGCCGACTGGGAACAGTCGGGGTATTTCCGCGCGGAAATCGACCAGAACAAAGTGCCGTTCACGATTATGATGCCGCCTCCCAACATCACGGGACAGCTGCACATGGGGCACGCAATGGACGCTACGATGCAGGATACCCTCATTCGTTTTAAGAGAATGCAGGGTTATGCGGCGTTGTGGTTGCCTGGGTGCGACCACGCTTCCATCGCAACGGAAGTAAAAATCGTTGAAAAAATGAAACAGGACGGCTTAACGAAAGCAGACCTTGGCAGAGACGGCTTTTTAAAGCGCGCGTGGGAATGGAAGGAACAGTACGGCAATCGTATCATGTTGCAGCAACGCAAAATGGGTACGTCTTGCGATTGGTCCCGTCAGGCCTTCACCATGGACGAAAAATGCTCGCGTGCGGTACGCGAAGTGTTCGTAAACCTCTATAATAAAGGGCTTATTTATCAGGGCGACAGAATTATCAACTGGTGTCCCTGCTGTAAGACTGCGCTTTCCGACGCAGAAGTAGAATATGCGGAAGAAGGCGGGCATTTCTGGCATTTGCGTTATCCCGCGGCAGATGGCAGCGCAGACGTCGTAGTGGCGACGACGCGTCCTGAAACGATGCTCGGGGATACGGCGGTGGCAGTACATCCCGACGACGAACGCTATCAGGCGCTCGTGGGTAAAACGTTGAAATTGCCTTTGACGGACAGAGAAATTCCCGTCGTTGCGGACGAATACGTTGACCCCACTTTTGGTACGGGTTGCGTTAAGATTACGCCCGCGCACGACCCTAACGACTTTGAAGTGGGTAAGCGTCACGCTTTGCCCGTAATCCGCGTTATGAACGACGACGGCTCGATGAACGATCTGGCTGGCGTGTATAACGGTTTGGATAGATACGAAGCGAGAAAGCAGGTTGTAGCGGATTTGGAAAAGAGCGGCAATCTCGTGAAAATTGAGGCGCATACGCATAACGTAGGGCATTGCTATCGTTGTCATTCTACGGTAGAACCTATCGTTTCCAAACAGTGGTTTGTAAAAATGGAGCCGCTTGCAAAGCCCGCTATCAACGCTGTAATGAAAAATAAAGTGAAGTTCGTTCCCGAACGTTTCTCCAAGACCTATTATAATTGGATGGAAAACGTTCGAGATTGGTGTATTTCCCGTCAGCTTTGGTGGGGACACCGTATTCCCGTATGGTATTGTAAAGACTGCGGCAAGGTAATCTGCACGAAAGAAGACCCTACGGCTTGTCCCGATTGCGGCAGCGCGAATATCCGTCAGGACGAAGACGTACTCGATACGTGGTTCTCGTCGGCGCTTTGGCCGTTCTCTACGCTCGGCTATCCCGACGTTACGGAAGATTATAAATATTTCTATCCCACCGACGTGCTCGTTACGGGCTACGATATCATTTTCTTTTGGGTAGCGAGAATGATTTTCTCGGGTATTGAACATACTGGGAAAGTACCTTTCCACGACGTTTTGATTCACGGTATTATTCGTGACGAACAGGGTAGAAAAATGAGTAAATCCCTCGGTAACGGTATCGACCCGTTAGAGGTTATTGAAAACTACGGCGCAGACTCGCTTCGTCTGTCGTTGCTTACCGGCGTTGCGCCCGGTAACGACACCCGTTATTCGGATGCGAAAGTGGAATCCTGCCGTAATTTCATCAATAAATTGTGGAACGCGGCGCGTTTCGTGCTCATGAACGTAGGGGATAAGAAAATCCCTCCTATCGAGGACGTAAAGCTTGCGCCTGCGGATAAGTGGATTATCTCTAAATTGCAGAATTGTATTCGTGAAGTGACGACGAATCTTGGCAAGTACGAATTGGGCGTTGCGAGCGACCTTGCTATCGATTTCGTATGGGATAATTTCTGCGATTGGTATATTGAATTGTCCAAACCCGCTCTTTACGGCGAGGATGAAAATAGAAAGTCGGACGCGCTCAGCGTATTGTGTTTCGTATTAGAAAACGCGTTGAAATTGTTGCATCCGTTCATTCCTTTCGTAACGGAAGAAATCTATTCCAACCTGCCCAACGTTTCGGGTAGCATTATGGTATCCGACTTCCCTCGTTATAATGCGAAAATGGCGTATAAGAAAGAGGCGAAGGCATTTGAAGGGGTAATGGAAATTATCAAGGCAGTACGCGCTATGAAAAAGGATGCGGAATGTCCTCCTTCCAAGAAAGTGGAATTGTACGTCGTTACCGACAGCAAGCGTCTTTTGCAGGTGAATAAAGACTGCATTATCAAGTTGTCGGGCGCGAGCGCGCTTACGTTCGTGGACAGCGTAGCTGAGGTAGAGGGCAAGACGGTGTCTGCCGTAACGGAGATCGCGCAAATTTATGTACCTTTGGGCGAACTCGTAGATATCGAAAAGGAAAAGGCAAGACTGACGGCGGAAATCGAACGTATCAACGGCGAAATCGCGCGTGCAGAGGGCAAGCTTAATAACGCAAACTTCGTTAGCAAAGCGCCTAAAAAATTGGTAGACGAAGAACGTGAAAAGGTGAAGAAATACCAAGATATGAAGGCAAAATGCGAAGAGCAGCTTGCGAATTTATAAGAAAATAACGAAAAAGTCTGCGTAAAAATGCTTTTACGTAGGCTTTTTGCTAAAAAAAGCGGAAAAAATCAAAAAAAGTGCGTTCAAACGTTTGACAAAGAGAGACGAAACTGTTAAAATAATAGCGTTGTCATGGTGTATGGGCGTACTATGCCCTCACGAAGAATTTTTCGGACAAGCCAAAAACAACTCAACTTTGCTTTCTTTGAAATTGCGATAAGGGCAATTTCGAGAGAAGATATATCCAAAATTTTTACAAGGAGGTCAAATACATGCCTACTATCAATCAGCTCATCAGAAAGGGCAGAGAAAAACTCACCTACAAATCTAAGAGTCCTATTCTCGACAACTGCCCCCAAAAGCGCGGCGTTTGTTTGTCCGTAACCACGACTTCTCCTAAGAAGCCTAACTCCGCTATGCGTAAGATCGCACGTGTACGTCTTACGAACAAGCAGGAAGGTACGGTTTACATTCCCGGTGAAGGTCACAACCTTCAGGAACACAGCTCCGTTTTGATTAGAGGCGGCCGTGTTAAGGACTTGCCCGGTGTACGTTACCATATCGTACGTGGCGCTCTTGATACCGCCGGCGTTGCAAAACGTAAGCAGTCCCGTTCTAAGTACGGCGCAAAACGTCCTAAGGCGTAAGGCGACGTAACCTAAAAAAGGGAACGTAAAAAAACAAAAGGAAGCATTTGCTATCCGAAGAGGTACGGGAACTCTGAAAACACCCGAAAGTCGGTTGCGTTTTAAGACTAAAACCAAAACGCAAAAGACCTACTTGTAATCGGAATATCGCTCGAAAAGCCCCGAATAAAAGTAGGCAGTATGCGACGAAAGTCGCAGAAGATTCGCACTTTCAAATAAAAATAGTGGAAAGCGCGATAGCTGTACTGAAGGGTTATGCCCTTATCAAAAAATTAAAGGAGGATTAAAACTATGCCTAGAAGAGGTAATGTCCCGAAGAGAGACGTTCTGCCCGATCCTATGTATAATAGTAAAGTCGTAACCAAGCTTATCAATCAGATTATGCTTGACGGCAAAAAAGGTACCGCGCAGACAATCGTTTATGATGCATTCAAAATCATGGGTGAAAAATTGAATATGGATCCCATGGAAATTTTCAAGCAGGCTATGGAAAACGTTATGCCTGTTGTTGAA
>JAFWBT010000018.1 GCA_017507005.1 Clostridia bacterium
AGCCAGCCATGAGTTCAATATATCAATAATCGAATTTTTATATTTGGGAACTGAATCTTTTATTTTCAAAGGTTTTATGTAACGCTCTACAATGCTATTTGTAAAGTCTTGATAATGCGCAGACAAAATATCATTGGCCTTCTCCAGCTCTATTTGTTGTTGACAGAACAAATTTATATTATGATAAACCGTCTTCAACATCTTTATCAGGTTTTCCGTATTTTTAAATGCACTATATACAGCTTGCATACGTACATAATCATTGCTTCTCTCATCGCTATCCGCTTGCTTTAACGTTGCATAAGTATTATAAACATTAGCAAAGCCACTATCGTTCTTATCATTTGCTATTTCAATGAAAGTTTCTAACAGTTTAATACTATACGTAGGAATTATAACATAGCTTTCAAAATCAGATCCCGTTTCAAATTTTATCCAACCATATTTTTCTAATTTACTAAGTAAAATATGAGCCTTTGCTGACGGTGTTTGTTCTAACATTTCCTGTTCATCTTCAAAATCGGTATTCATAAGCTCGTCTTCCAGTTTAGAAACCAATTTTGATATAAACTCTTTTCTACTTATCTTTAACTGCACCTTAAATAAATCATATAAAATAAAGAGTGCGTCCATATAAACGCCCTTATTTTTATGAGCTGCTAATGGATAAAATAATTCTCCTGGAATTTTATTAAAAATCTTCATCCTTTGTTTTCCTTTAATACGTATTAATAATGATAAACCCTTATTTCCGTTCTCCAGTCATATTATTTCAAATTGAAGACAATCTATTCTTTTCGCCATCTTTTAATAACTTCTTCAAAAGCAATTTCAACCCAGTCTTTATTCCATTCATCATAAACATTGACATTGCTTGAACTAGGAATAGGATTAGGCATATTCATTTTTACAATTGCAGGCAAAGGAACAGAATCGCCGACCACTAAACACTCACCAGCCGCAAGTGTAGGAAGAACATCAACCAAAGAAGCATTGTTATCAGGAAGTAAATTTTTAATACAACTCTGATCATTAATATTGGTCAGTTTTAAAACTATAAAATTATTGCACTGAGAAAAAATTGTTTCTGATACTTCCGACGGCCGTTGGCTAACCACCATAAGATTTAATCCGTACTTTCGTCCTTCTTTTGCAATTCTTTCAATGGAATGCTTAGACGCATTATATTCTGCACCACCATTTTTGGGAATATAATTATGAGCTTCTTCACATACCAACATAAAAGGGGTATCGTTCACCAAATTTGAACTATGTCTAAATTTAGAATAGTGAAATGCAAAATCAAAAATTATCCTTGATAGTAAACTTACCACAATACTAAGCACTTCAAAAGGTATAGCACTTAAATCTATAATTGTTACATTATTTTTTTCAATATACCCTAAAAATTGTTTAAGGATAATATCGAAATCTTCCGTCTTAAACGCCTCCCCATCCACTTTTATGGGAGATGTAATAAACTTAAGTCTTTTATCTGAAAGCTTTGTTTCAAGGCGTGTCACAAATCTCTCAAACTCACCATTATAAGGTCCATTTGAGGCTTTTGTATCTTTTGCTGTGCTTGTAGCCGCAAATATAATATCTTCATCCAAATAAATAAAATCAGCATTTTCTATAACTGTACCATCGTTCCTTTTGGGAAGATGCGGGAGTGTATCGTTTTTGTTTATAACCTCGCTATTTTTATTCTTTATGTAACGATAAACTTCATTAATATCGAAATATACTGGAGTATCATAATTAATATGTTCCATTGTTGGATTATGCTTTTCTTTGCTTAAAATAACTGCTTTTTTAAACTGTGAAATTTGGTTATGTGAATTCATTTCATTACTCTCAATAAACAACGCCTCAAGCTCTTGCGAATTCATCAACCAATATGGCAAACAAAGTTTTTCAACATCAAGACAATTTACTTTAAAATTTTCACTTTCAGATAATGTGAAAGCAGATTGGTATTCTGAATGTATATCAAAAATTATAACATGAGAATTTTTAACCTTAGCAATATTTTCATTGTGCCCGTCATTTATTTTCATAATATTTTGCAGTAAACGGGCAACTGCACAAGATTTACCCGACCCAGTTGAACCAACAACTGCTATATGTTTGCCAAAAAATTTATTACCATCAACAAAATATTCAACTGACTGATTGTTGGATAAATGCCCTATGTTAAAAGAAAAATTTTTATTGCTACTAAATATTGCATTGATTACATCATCATCTGGCACATATACTGGCTCCGTCGGAGACGGTAGATTTACTCCTCCTTGCTTAAAGGATATACCATCCTCACTGTCTTTATAACATCCTATTGGAGAACAAGATATTGTATAACTAATGGTGTTCGCGTCTAAAGCTTGAATGGCTGATATATTTTTAATTGAAGCAAGTATTAATAAATCATTACCATCTTCAATCGATAAATATTTCGAAATCTTTATCCTTGCCTTATTGTTTTCAAAATCATCAATACTATTAAGTAAAACTTGAATATTACCAGGTGTACTGTTTATAACTTTTCCAATTTCAATCATTTTATTAATCCTCCAATGTTTTTTCAAGTCCAACCAAATATTTTAACACTTGGACTTCTTCAATATCAATATTTTCTATAATATAATTACAGCTGCTAAAATCTTCTAATATATTTCCCACTATATATAATTGATTAACATTGCACTTTTCGAGTAACTCAATAGTTATATTTTTTAACAATGCCATTTTGCAAGATACTTGATTAGTATAAGTAATATTATTTATAAAATTTTCAGCAATGAAAGAATTTCCCACCATTCCAACGTTGACATATTTTTGATATTTGAACAATTCGGATACAATGTTTTGAAACAAGTCCTCGCTCTTGTTGCCAAATATAAAAATAGGTGGCTTTTGAAGTTTTGGTTTTTTATAATATTTATTTATATATGCATGTATGAAAGTAATTAGAGAATCCGAGTTTAATTCATTAAATTTATCGCTAAAGATAAAGGCTCGAACATCAGTATTTGAAGAAAAATAACTCGACAAATGTGTTTTCTTCTTTTTTAATATTTTTGCTTTATCTAAAGCTTCAAGAGCCCATTGTGAAAGCAATATAGATTTTTGAGTTAAGAGAAAATCAAGCAATTGCTTTTTTGTTACAGTTCGTTGAGATACATCAGGTTTAGAAGATAAATTGGATATGTAAGAAAACGCATTTGGATAATATAAATTTTCTGCAGTTTCTTTATCCGCAAGCTCTGATAGTTTATCAATAATTTTTTGAGAGAGTATGTCATATTGTTCCGCTTTATGATACGTAAAGTGCTCCCAAAAATCATCTAAACTTACACACAAATTTAGGGCTGTCCTATTTTTAGTATAATAATCTATTATTTGATTTTTTTCATCTGTCGTCTTTTTATTTTTATTAGCGATTTGTAATATACGTGGATCCTGAATTGTATATATTCGATGGAAGTATGCCAGCAAAATCTCTTTGTTTGTTGTTGATTGTATATATTCCTTGAATTTATTTTTATCAATAGAATCAACATTATCGGAATAATAGGCAAATAAGATATAAGACATACTTTTCCCTATCGCACAGCATTCATGATAATGACATAACATTTCTAAAATGGGTTCTGCAATACTAGAAATTTGAAATTTTTTATCTTCATGATACTTACACTGTATTGTAGTTATATTAGTTGGATTTTGAATATCAATATCCTCAATAACGCCTTCCAAAGTTATAGAATCTTCTTCTTTGGCCGATAAAATTTCAAAAATTGATTTATTAAATTGATATAAATAACCACGAATAGTGCTATTAGCTTGCCGCATGAAATATTACCTCCTTTGTAAAGTGGTAAGAATTTCAAATTACATATAATTCATATTTGTTATTTTTATTCTACCACATTAAATATGACAATTTTTGTCATATTATAAAAATTTATTCTTCAAACAAATCTTCTATATTACAACCAAGCGTTTTAGATAATCTAAATAATATATCTGCTTGAGCTTTGTTAATATCGTTTTGGCGTTGTTCGTACATTTGTATATTGCGAATCGAAACTTCCGCTTTTTCAGCAAGTTGTTTTTGAGATAATCCCGCCGCAGTACGGATTCTTTTAAGATTTGTTTCCTTTTTATGCGCGTCAATATATTCATCAGCAACCGTAAAGAACTTTGTGATATCTGCTTCGTGAAGCGTATCATATAAAGCTAAAACTTTTTCAATGGGAAACGCTTTACTTATGTTAAAGAAAGAAGTTGCTTTATAATTTTGATATTGCGCCAAAGCCCAACCTGCCCAATAAAATTCCGATCGATTAAAAAACGGTTTAGGCGCAAGCAATCGACCATTTGAAGCAGTCGTATTGACAACGTGGTCTAATAAATCTATTGCAGAATATCCAACCAAAAATCTTGGATTTCCTTTTTCGATTTGTTTTGCCACTTCGGAAGATGCAAACATATTCCAATATACTTTTGGCTCATACCCACAAGCCACTGCATATTCAAACATTGTTCCGATATTTATAGCAACGTTATCTAAATATCTAACATCATAAGATTTTATCGCCATTTTTAAGTCCCTTCCTAATAATATCCATTACAAATAAGCCATCCGTAACCAAGTTTTGCCTGTAACCGCTTAAATAAGTTTCTCTTGCTTTTTTATCACGACTAACTCTTTTTACATAATACTCTTTAGATTCAGCTAATTCATAACTTACATATTTTACCATATCGAAAGCTTTTTTAGACTTTAATACAATTTGAATACCCAATTCGCCAAGTCTCATAGCTTCGGCAAGTTGTTCAACCGAAATAGTATTGTTTATAAAATCTTTTGCAAAACTGAAATACGAGTCGTCTGCACGATAACCAATGATTACATCATATTCTTCTACATCAACGTAAAAGTTTTCCAAGATATATTCTTTTGCTTGTACTGAAATTGGAGTATTAACGTCAAACGTTCTAAATTTCAAAAGCAACGCCATCCAATTAAGAATAGAATATTTTTCTTCCCTTAAATCTAAAACTTTATATGAGCTTAAATCAATTTCATATTGATTAGCATATCCGTTTGTCTCGTTATTAGAACAAGCCCATTCTTTTGCAAGTTCAACATTTTCAGTGCAGTAAAAACCCAACCCGTAATCATTCTTTCTATTGCCTTTACCAAATTCAGGTCTTTCAATAATATCTTTCGAGCCGTGATAAATAATCATAATACTTCACCATCCTTGCCAACATTATATCATTAAAATGTCATCTTGTCAATATATTATGCCAACAAATTGAAAAATATCATTAAAATGATACTAAATCCATAAAAAAGAACTCGGAAGCATTTACACCCGAGTTCTAATTGTATTTTATTTACCTAAAAGAATTCTCTACTTTCAATCAAACATTTTCTATAGCTACCGCATGAGAGATACACGGAATACTTTCGCCTTGTCCACTTGATACCGTAGATAATAACGCTCCTGTTGCAATAAATAAAATCTTATTCAGCTCTCTTCTCTTTAGCTTATCCATTAAATAGGAGTTGAATACCGTTGCACTACATCCTGCTCCACTACCGCCTTGAAATTCATCCTCAATCACGTTGTAGATAATTTCTCCGCAATCAACGTGGTTCTTGGCTATATCGCAACCTTTCTCCCAAGTCAAATCTTTTAAGATACGTGAACCCAAAGCCCCCAAATCACCCGTTACAATTAAATCGTAATAATCAGGCTCTCTTCCGGTATCTTTCAAATGTTCTAACAACGAGCTTGCGCAACTTGGACTCATAGCTGCACCGAGGTTGTTTACGTCTGTTATTCCATAGTCAACCACCTTTCCAATGGTTGCCGAAGTGATTGCTATATGACTTCCAGTTGGCGCAATCACACAACCACCAGAGCCTGTTACCGTCCACTGTGCTTGTGGCGGACGAGTGTTACCAAGTTCCAAAGGATTCGGTATTGCCTTTCCGCTGACGAGAAATGGCTTCCTGTCGCCGCGACAATATTTTTATAATATCCTGCATTCACAAACGACGCGGCAACCGCCATACTCTCCGCCATTGTAGAACACGCTCCGTAAACACCCAAGAACGGAAAAT
The DNA here is from genome assembly GCA_017507005.1 of Clostridia bacterium. Classification (GTDB taxonomy): domain Bacteria; phylum Bacillota; class Clostridia; order Christensenellales; family Borkfalkiaceae; genus Scatosoma. The sequence continues at coordinate 6,143 of JAFWBT010000018.1, forward strand.
CAAAATCCCGCGCAGCAAAGCTTGCCGAAATAATTTGGTTAAGCAAGTCACCCGAAATTAAAAGGTCAATTTCTTTTTCTGTCATTCCTGAATTTTCAATTGCCTTTGTAATTGCATAAGAAAGCATTTTGCATTCAGCTTTCTCGTAGGTACTTTCCCCAAACATATCGTCCGTCAAAGTTTTATCTACATACTTACCTACAACCCCCGCACTCTCTTTCGGTCCGACAATTGTTCCAGTGCCTATTATTCTTGGTTTTTTATCAAAAAAGATTGTGTTCATCAAATAAACTCCTACTTTTACTATTTTGCCACTCTTTGCCAAAACTATGCAAAATTAACTGTTTTTTTCCTAAGTTTTAAATTAAAACCACTTGGTTTTTTTCAGTAAAATTGGCGTGATTTTTACACCACGCCAATATGTAAGTTTTGCCTTTATTTATAAGGGATTTCGCCTCCTTTTGGATATAGATTTTCGTTGTTAAAATTCACAGGAAAACTTACTATATCCCTATTATACCAATGTCGGGCGCCATTGCCGCACCCATATTATTCACGTCGGTAATCCCGAAATCTACCACTTTGCCAAACGTCGCGCTGGTGATGGCTACGTCGCTATTCGAGACACCCATGTCTGCGATGAACGCTCCGCCCGCCCCCGTCACCGTCCATTGAGATTGCGGCGGTCGGGTGTTGCCAAGTTCTAACGGATAGCGGTATTGACGTTCGGCGGACGAAAAGTGACTGCCCGTTGCCGCAACGATTTTTTTCGCGTATCCGCCGTCAATAAACGTCGCCGCCAAACCGTACGCCTCCGCCAACGTCGAACAAGCGCCGTATACACCCAAAAATGGGATATCAAAATCTCGCGCGGCAAAGCTCGCCGAAATAATTTGATTGAGCAAGTCCCCCGAAATGAGCATATCGACGTCCTTCTCTCTCTCCCTAGCGTTTTCCATTGCCTTGGACATTGCATAGGACAGCATTTTACACTCCGCTTTTTCGTACGTACTCTCCCCAAACATATCGTCCGTCAAGGCTTTATCCACGTACTTCCCCACCACGCCTGCACATTCTTTGGGACCTGCTATCGTACCCGTCGCCACAATGCGCGGCTTATTTTTAAAAACTATCGTCTGCATATTTCCCTGCCTTATCCCGCTTTATTTTCTGTCTTTTCCGTCTTTATAAAAACAAATAAATTAGCCCCACTATCGTACCTGCCAGCACGCCGAACACGATAATCGGACCTGCCACGACGAACATTTTTGCCGCCATACCGTACACCAGCCCTTCCGTCTTAAACTCGATAGCCGGCGAAGCGACGCTGTTCGCAAAACCAGTAATCGGCACGATAGAGCCTGCGCCTGCGTTGCGCCCGATACGGTCGTATACGCCAAGCCCCGTCAACAGCGTACCTAAAAAAATGAGCACGATACTCACCGCCGAGGCAAGCTCGTCACCGTTAAGCGCGAACACGTTACCAAAGATTTCCCGTAAAAATTGTCCGATACAACAGATAAATCCCCCTACCATGTACGCGCGGAAACAGTTTTTTAGGTGTTTTGTCGGCGGATCGAACGAATTTACGTACGCGATATAGTTTTTATTGTAATTTTGTCTATTTTTACCCGTCATCTCATACCTGCCCCCTTCGTTTTTCTTCTAACGCAGCCATAGGGAAACACGTTTCGCGTTCGTCCAACGTTTTTCCGTCCCCCTCGTACACCTTTACTTTTTTCGTCATTTTCACACTCCTCGTATTATAAATGTGCCGAAATAACGGATTTTTTATACCTTTTCGCGATGAAAAAACTGTAAAATTCCGCCAAAACAAGTAATTCCTATTGACATTACTATAAAATAATGATATAATTTTTACAGTTTTTAATTAAAGATGTTTTGGAGGTTTTATGTATAAATCAACAAAAAGAACGATTGCATTTATTTGCAATATGGTTATCGTAGCGCTGTGCGCTCTATCCATTGCGGCATATTTCTTTATGCCTTTTTGGAAAATTTCTATAAAAACGCATATCGATAAGGAAACTATGGAAGAGCTGTTGTCCGACGTCTACGAAGACGATTCGCTTTCCGATTCCGATTATCATCAAATCGTCGGCGAAAACGGCATTGACCTCACCTTGGTCATCAAAGTGGAAACCACTGACGTTTTAAATTCTTTCAACACGAAACCCAAAGAAAACGTAAGCAATATGCTTTCGAGCAATATCGACGCTTTCGACGGCACTATCGGGGCTTTGCGCGATATCAGTATCAATTACGTACATATCCTCGCAAAAGACAGCCTCGACCAAGCTATTTTGGAACAGCTTGCGACGGTATATCCTGAATTGAGCAACGAAGAACACCGCGCTATGCTGAATAACGCAGGCGTTAACGACGCTTTCATTGAAGCAGAATCAACGAAAATCGTCAATATTATTAAAACGGGCACTGCAACGACCGACGTTGTCGTAGACGAAACGTTGGAGCTTGTTGACCGCGTTTGTGCAATGCTCCTTGAAGAAGGGTACGACCGTTTTGAAAACGTAGACGCGATTGAAATGGGCAAACAGTCTATCGCAGATATCGTTAAAGATTTCACCTCTCCCTTGGAACGCGAGGACGGCACGTTGGATATCGACGAACTCGTTATAAAATACCTCTCGAGTATCCTTGATGAAGAAGAAACGAGCGCGAAACAAGGCGCACAGCCCCTGTCCGTTAAAACAGACAGCGAGGACAATGAAGACGCTATCGAAGAATTGAAAGGGCTGTTGCACGAAAAAATATTGGAACGCATCGACGAGAAAACCGCAGAAACCGTTACGAAAGTAATGAACGTTATTGCCTATGCAATCTTCTTCACTTTCTTCACGTGGGCATATCTTATCATCAAAATCCTTGCAAAGCTCGGCAAACGCAACAACACCATCCGTTTGGGCTTGCCCATCGTATTAGGTTGGTTGCCTTGCTTGATTTTGGTATTCCTGCCCAACCTCGCGGCATCTACGTTGTTAAAAACGCTGAATTTGGATATACCTTTCACCCTTTCTATGAGTTTCTCGTCTGGCTCTCTCGTATCCTTTGGCGTAGCCGTAGCATTGTTGCTTTTCTCGATTGTATACTACAACAGACTGCGCAAAGACCTCGCTTTGGAAGCTTGCCCTACCGTGGACGACACGAACGTATCCTTTACGGAAAGCGCTCCTTCGCCCGTAACGGAAAGCGCAGCTACTCCTGCTGCTCCTGCCGCTCCTACGTCGGCTGACGAAACTGAAAACAACGAAAGCGACGAACAAACCGAGCAAAGCGAAGAAAACACGGACAACGAATAAGCATAAAACCAAATAACGATAAAACAACCGCCCCGATTCGTCGGGGCGGTTTTTCTTTACGCTTTTTATATTTTTATATTCTTTTTATAAAGGGATTAGGAATAAAATTCCGCTTTGGAATCCCTTGCAAACAACGTCGTGAGCATACGTTTTGCGCGCACCTCGTACGTTTCGTCGCCCTCGCCGTAACAAATCTCATACACCGCTTTGGTGATAGGCAAATCCACGCCGTATTTTTCGCCCAGCGCTTTCATTGCCGCCGCCGTGGGTACGCCCTCCGCGAGCTTTTGGAATTTCTCGCCCGTCATCAGCATTTCGCCGTATTTACGGTTGTGCGAATACTCGCTAAACAGCGTCGCCTCGTAATCGCCCAAATGCGCGAGTCCGTAGGCAGACAGCTCGTTCCCGCCCATTGCCTTAATCAAACGCGCCACCTCACGTGCGCCGCGCGCCATTAACGCGCCTTTCATAGCAACATAGCCGCAACCGTCCAAAATCCCTGCGACAATCCCCATAACGTTTTTCGCCGCCGCGCCAATCTCCGTACCAATCAGGTCTTCCCCGTAATAATAACGAATCAAATCACTGCGGAATTCTTTTACAAGCAACTCTTTCAACGCTTGATTTTCCGAATCGATGACCATACAATTAGGAATCCCTTGCGTAAACGCCTGAATATGCCCAGGACCTACCCACACGGCAATCTTTTGTGACGAAATACCACTTTGCGTCAGCACTTCGGACAAACGGCAGCCCGTTTCCACTTCGATCCCTTTCATACAAAGCACGAAATTTTTATCCGCCACGTCGTACGCCGTAATGCGTTTCATAAACCCGCGCAACCCCTGCGACGAAATGGAAATAATAATCGTTTCTGCGTGTTGCACCGCCTCTTGCAAATCGCAAGTAAGGTGGATACGCTCGTCCAAGGTGACGTATTCGTTTTTGCCCATATCCCGCAGTACCTGATAGGAATAATCGTCCTCAGGTCCCCACGAATACACGTCGTGACCGTGATTGCAAAGATACCACGCGATAAACGAGCCCCAACGGCCACAGCCAAGCACTGATATTTTCATATGGAGTTCCTCCTCGTTCTTTTTAACGTGAAAGCGTTACGCCACAACACAGCGTTGCGCTTTTTTGCGTACGCTTAGATACGCTTGATTTCCGTTTGATTATAGTTTGATTATATTTGATTGCGTTCCACAAACGCGCGCGCAAGCGTTACTTCGTCGGTGTATTCTATCTCCGAACCGATAGGAATCCCGTGCGCTAGCCGCGTTACCGTGATATCAAAGGGCTTGATAAGTTTTGCAATATACATAGCCGTAGCGTCCCCCGAAACGTCGGGATTCGTCGCCACAATCACCTCTTTCACGCCGCCGTCTTGCAACCGCGCAAGCAGTTCGCGAATACGAATATCGTTAGGGCCAACCCCTGAAAGCGGATCGATTACCCCGTGCAAAACGTGATACACGCCCTTAAATTCGTGCAATTTTTCTATCGCCGCAACGTCCTTAGGCTCTTTCACGACGCAAATCGTCGTCTTTTCCCTTACGCGGCAAATCGCGCAGGTTTCCTCCTCCGTAAAATTACCGCAAACTTTGCAATATTTCACTTTGCGTTTTACGCCCAAAATCGCATCGGCAAACGCCCGTGCTTCCGCCTCGGGCATATCGATAATTTTATAGGCGTAACGTTGCGCCGTTTTTTTGCCTACACCGGGGAGCTTTGAAAATTCGTTAATCAGCTTCCCAATCGGCTCGATAAAAATATCCATCGATTAAATCATTCCCCCGAGCGCACCCATGTCGCCGTATTTGCCCATTTTTTCTTCGTATACCTTGTCTGCCTTTGCATAGCCGTCGTTAATCGCCGCCATAATAAGGTCTTCCAGCATTTCTACGTCCGTAGGATCGACGACGCTTTCATCCAACTCGATACCGTTGATAATCTTTTTCGCGTTCATATATACCACAACGGACTCGCCTGCCGCCGTACCTACGATTTCCCAATCGTCTAACAGCTCTGCCGTCTTTTCCATTTCTTCCTGCATCTTTTGCGCCTGACGCATCAGATTTTGCATATTGTTGTTTCCGCCTTTAAATCCTGCCATGATTTTTTTCCTCCGAATTTATCTCAATAATTTTTATTTTTGTTTTTTCGTTCTATGCTGCCTTACAAATCGCCGCCAAACCTCTTTATTTGACGTCAATTTTCACGCCGCCGAACGTTTCTTTCAGTTCGTTTACTCCCTGCTGAAAGGTATCCGATTTTTTACCGCGCAAACGCACCTCGAATCCGCCCTCGGCTATACCTATCTCCGCAAAAGCCTGCGCGATTAACGCCGCGTGGTCTGCCTTGGACAAGGAACGGTATATGGTGTCGCTGGGCGTATACAAAACGAATTTATCGTCCTCGTATTCGCTGTCTAAATCCATACAAAGCGTCAATAATACGCCGCTTTTTGCAATCTTTCTAATCGTACGCAAAAACGTGCCAAACGTCGCCTTTGCATCCCCTCTCACCGCAGGCTTTGCCGCGCGAGGCGCAGCCGCCGTTGCAGGTGTAGCCGTTGTAGGCGCAGAGGGCGGAGCGTCCATTGCAGGCGTTTCTTTCACCGTTCTTCTCGGTTTCTTTTCCATCACGGGCGCAAAGCCCTCGTCGAAATACACGTTCCCGCCCATTTCGTTCTCGTCGGGCGGAGCGTCCATTTCCGGCGGAATATCCATATCCGCCGTTTCGTATTCCTCGTCCGCCGTCGGCTCTACCACCGTCTTTTTCGACGCTGTTTTCGGCGAAGCTACGGGCGTTTCCGTTTCGTTCGTCGCGGACATGCTCCCCACCTTTTGCACAAACACGCCTTCATTTAGACGTTTTTCCAGCTCGTTAATGCGCGCAATCAGCGCGTCGATATTATAGTCTGCCTCGGGCATACTCGCTTTGAGTACCGCCGTTTCAAACAAGATACGCGGTGACGTCGAGTATTTCAAATCGGTTTCCACGTCAGCAAAAATCTCCGTCACACGGAGCAATCTATGGCCGTTCGTAGCCTTGGCAACCTCTGCCACCAACGCAAACGTTTCGTTCGGGAACGCCAAAATCGACTGTGCGTCCCGACAAGTCTTCGCCACGGCGCAAGCGTTGAGGAAATTCATCACGTCTTTCAAGAGCATACCCACACTCTTGCCTGCAGAAAGAAAACTCTCCGCGCCCTCAAACGCACCCTCAGCGTTACTTTCCAACACCGCCTTACAAAGCTTTGCCACCTGCTCGAAATCGGCGTTGCCAAGCACGGTATTCACGTCCGCATACGTCAGTGTTCCACTCGTATACGATGCGCAGGTGTCCGCAATAGAGAGCATATCACGCACACTGCCTGCACCTGCGCGCGCAATCGCCGCGATTGCCTCTTGGTCGTACTTTTTCCCGATTTGGTCGAACACGTATTTTAATCGATTCTCCAAATCCTCCTGCGGAATCAGCTTGAAATCAAACCGCATACAGCGCGAAAGAATAGTCGCAGGGATTTTCTGCGCCTCCGTCGTCGCAAGAATAAATACGGCGTGTGTGGGCGGTTCTTCCAACGTCTTTAACAGCGCGTTAAACGCGCCCGGCGAGAGCATATGCACCTCGTCGATGATATACACTTTGTATTTCCCCGCAACGGGCGGATACTGCACCTTTTCACGCAAATCACGCATTTCATCCACGCCGTTATTCGACGCCGCGTCAATCTCCGTAATATCAAGGTTAGACGGATCTTTCAGCGCCTTACAAGCGGCGCATTTGCCACAAGGCGAACCGTCCACGGGCGTTTCGCAGTTGATAGATTGCGCGAAAATTTTCGCAATACTCGTCTTACCCGTGCCGCGCGGACCGCAAAAAAGGTAGGCGTGGCCGATTCTACCCGTCTCTATTTGGTTTTTTAATACGGTAACGATATGCTCTTGCCGCACGACGTCGCCAAGCGTCGCCGGACGGAACATACGGTATAATGCCAGATATGCCATCGTTGCCTCCTTATGGTTTCACTATTTCCTGTAATTTTCGTTTGCTGCGCTGTATGGCGTTATCGACGCTTTTCGCCGATTTACCCGTCGCCTCGCAAATCTCTACACAGCTCATGCCGTCCATATACATCGTCGTCACTTTAAACTCGAAATCGGACAGCAATCGGCTCATTTTTTGTTTAAACTCCCGTCTATCGTCGCTAAGGATTAGCATATCCTCAGGGCTAAGTCCCGAATCCGCGAGATGCGGATCGATAGGCAACGCGCCGTAATTCAGAGGCATATTCTTTTTCCGCGCAGACGTTTTCACCGCGTCGATAATACGCCGCGACACGCAAAGATAGGCGAAATTTTTAAAACTCCGTCCGCCCTCGCGCTCCTCATAATCGCCAATGGCGTGATACAGACCAATCATGCCTTCCTGTATCAAATCCTCCGTTTCACCGCCGACCAGAAAAAAACCGTGCGCGCAACCGCGAACAAGCCCCACGTGACGCAAAAGCAATTCTTCCGTCGCCTGCTTGTCCCCCGATTTTGAGAGCCGTACCAGCTCCTCATCCGTTCTTTTTCCGTTCTTTACCATGCCCATTTCCTTTTATCTTTTCACTAACTGCCAACGTTTGTACGCTCGCACGTTTTCACTAAACGCCAACGCCGTTTTACGTTATTGCAGTCTATTTCTAACAACCTCGTACGCCGCAATCCCGAGCGCCACCGACGCGTTCAAGGAATTTACCTTGCCTTGCAAGGGAATAGACAGCACCTTATCGCATTTTCCCTTCGTCAAACGCTTTACGCCGCTGTCCTCGCCACCGACGACGAGCGCCACGTTGCCCGAGAAATTCTCTTTATAGATATCCTCGCCGCCTGCCTCTAAAGCGTACACCCAATACCCCTCTTTTTGCAGCTTTTCTACTGCCTGATTGAGGTTTGGCACTTTCGCCACCTTGATATGTTCTGCCGCGCCTGCGGAAATACGAATTACGCTCTCCGTAACGGGTGCGCAGCCCGATTTTGGAATCACCACACCGTCCGCGCCTGCACACTCCGCCACACGCAAAATACTGCCGAGATTATGCACGTCCTCTATCCCGTCGCAAAGCACGATAAAGCCGCCTTTTTCGCTCTTCTTTTCCGCGATAATGTCGTCGAGGTCGTAATATTCGTAGTCCGTCGTGTACGCAATAACGCCTTGGTGATGACGGGTTTCGCTCTCTTTATCGAGCACCTGCTTGTCCACGAATTGTACGCGGATATTTTTCTTGCGCGCCTCGGCAAAAATAATGGAAATAGAGCCTTGCGCCCCCTTTTCCAACATAATTTTGTCGATATTTTTGCCCGTTTTCAACAGCTCGATAACAGCGTTTCTTCCTTCCGTTTTCATATAGTTCCTCTATTTTTCGTTTTTTAATAAGATTATTTCAAAACCTTATTAGTGGGGCGGCTTGAACGGTTGGCTGGACGCAATCCCTTTAAAATCCCGATCGTCCGCGATAGACAACAGCTCGTTAATGCGCTCCGTTTCGCCCGTCAAATGCAGATAGCCAAGCACCGCCTCAAAGCCCGTCGAACGGCTGTATTCCAAGCTCGTCGCGCTCTTGCTCTTCGTTGCCTTTTTGGCGTTTTTACCACGGCGGAACACGTCCGATTCCTCTTCCGTTAAAAGGGGCAACACCTTGTCCAAAAACTCGCTCTGTCCCTTTGCGGAAACGACCTTTGCCGCCGCGCGTTGAAAATCGGCTGCCTTGCCCTCGCCCGAGAGCACCAAGCGTTGACGCACGTATAAAGAATACACCGCGTCGCCTAAAAATGCGAGCACGACGGGATTGATTTGTCTTGCCTCTATTTTCGACAAAATTCGCAGCTCTTCCAACGCCGTTCTCCTTTCCCTATTTTTCTACCTTATATTATAGCACAACTAAAAAAAAATTACAAGCGAATAACAAACTTTTGTCTACGCAATCCTATATTTTCACATATTCACTTTTTTCTTATCCTCTTTTCGTCATAATTTTTAGCCGTTATTGGCGCCACCGCGTTATTTACGCCAGCGCATTATTTACGTCGCCGCGCCTGAAAAATACTGCAACACGCCGACGGCAAGGGTATGCGCTAATTTTTTTTGCCATTGCGCGTTCGTGAGCAGGCGTTCGTCCTTGGCGTTGGATAAAAAACCGCATTCCACGAGCGCGGCAGGATGAGACGTGCAGTCTAGCATAAAAAACTCGCCTGCCGCTTGTTTTCTGCCTTTCACCCCCTCGCCAAAATACAGCGCGTTGATTTGTTCTTGCAACGCCGTGGCAAGCCGCAAGCTCCTTGCATCGTCTTTGGCGTAAAACACCTGACCGCCACGCGAAACAGACGTAGGATAAAAATTTTGATGAATAGAAATGACTAGCGCAGGCGACACTTTTTCAATAATCTCCTTGCGTTTTTGCATATCCCGTTTTTTAAAACCTTTCGCCGTCGTGCCGTATAATCCTGCCTCCGTTTTCCGCGTAAGCGTCACTTCAAAGCCAAGCTCTTCCAGCGCGTCTTTTAAACAATGCGTAATCGCTAAATTGAGATCACTCTCTTTTACCCCCGTCGTCTTGCCCGTCACGCCGCCGTCAATGCCGCCGTGCCCTGCGTCCAACACGATACGCATACCGCCGCCGTCCGTCGCCGCCACCGCTTGCGCGCCGCTCAACACACGCACGCACAGTGCAACCGCCGTCGTAAAACTCATCGTCAATACCATTGCAAATACAATCATCAGCTTTTTCATACGCCATATTCTATGCGCCGCGGCGTTTATTTATGTCGCAAACGTTATCTCCGTTGTATACCATAAAAACACCGTTCAACGCGTACCAGCCCCCTACAAACGAAAAAAGACGACAATTTTTTCGTCGTCTTTTTGCACTGTTTTTAATAAATTTCCTCTTTAAATAAATTTGAGATCAGAGCCCTCTAAACGATTGGGTGTACGCGCACCCTCTTGTCGTTCCGTTTCGGATAACACCTCTTGTAACGCTTTTTGCGCCTCGCTTTTTGCCGTCAACGTCTGCGGCGGTCGTATCGCAGGCTCTTGCACGGGCATAGCAGGCAAAATCGGCTCGTCAACCGAGGGCTGATTAGGAATATCCTGCGGCGAGGGCGTAGGCATTCTCGTTGGCTCTTGCGTGGGCGTTTGTGTGGGCGTGGTGGGTGTTTGCGGAGAGTTGGGAATATGCGGCGTAGGCGTTTTATTTTCTGCCGAAGTTTCCATTTGGGATACGGGGAGTTTCGTTTTGCGTTCCGGCTGTATCGTCGGCAGGGCAATCTCGATTTTTTCCGCCTCTTTCACCCACTCGGAATAGAACTCCCAAACGCGGTCGGTAACAATTCGTCCCATACCTGCCTCGGTCATTTTACGAAAAACCGTAAATTCTTCCACACCGGAAATCTCTAATTGACAGCCGCCCGTAAGGTCGAATCGTAGCTTTTCACAGCCGTTGAAATAGTCCACGCAAAAATATTTTGCGCCGATTTCACTGCTCATTCTCGCAATGCGCGACAGAACGTTGAAAGGCAACGATTTGTCCACCCACACTTTCAATGCCGCCCTGCCTGCCGCGCCTTTCAGCCGTCTTAATTCCTTGCGTATCTCCGCGTAGCGACAATTCGCCAGCAAGGACGGCGTAACGGGTACGGTCAACTCACTCGCGCGGCGACGTTTGGCCAGACGAATTTCGTACAATTTTATCTCCGTCGTCGTTTCCCCTGCGCCGCCGATTACGCAATCGAGCTTTACCTTACTGCCTACAAGATGTTTTCTTGCACGCAACAGCTTTGACGGCGGCGTTTTCACCGACACCTGCAACAGCCGTTTGGCACGTTCGCATACCAGCTGAATATTGTCGTTGCCCATCAACGTTGCGCCCGAACGCGAAATCGCCGTCGTGATTTCTTCCAAGCGTTTCTGTTTTTTAAAAGAGCGATATTCCTCTGCGTCCTTTGCGGAAATATACACCCCTTTTATCTTATTTGCACTCTGCTCGTTTACACTGTGCTCGTTTGCGCCCCGCCCGTCCATAGCGGCAATGTTCCCGCTGTCCTTGGTAAGTACCGTCTTGTTTTCGATTTGTTTTTCCATACGTTGAGTATGCGACAAACCGCGTCTATTTATTCCATTTTTAACCAATTTGTGACAGTAGAAAAAAGATATACTGTCCGTATGAACACGTTATCTTGTCTTATTTTTAGCCTTTCCAACCTTTTAATTTCCTATGCCGCCCTTGGCGGTTGGTGGCTCGTGCTATTGTTTCTCGTTTGCTTTTTCGGCGTTCACGTTACCCGCTTGGCAAAGCTGGGCTGGGAATACCAAAAACAAAACGCAAAGCCCGTCCAACCGCCCTCGCCGCCCGAAAAAACAACGCCTGAAAAGCAGGAAAATGGCGAAAAGAAAGCTCCTGCACAAGAAACAACCGCGCAAGAGCCGATTTATTATATCGTTGAACGCAAACAGCGCCGAGCCAAAGCCTCGTACGGCGAACCAAAACAAATCCGCTTTAAATAGGGCGAATATATCGTTCAACGCGTACATGGTATTGTCGTTTGCAAAAAATTAGTCTTTCGACGCAGGCAACAATTCACCCGATTCCTCGTCGAATTTTTCCAAATTACCGCCGTCCGTCCACAATCTTTCCAAATGATAGAAAAGACGGGTTTCGTCGTTGAAAATATGCACGATTACGTCGCCGTAATCCACGACAGCCCAACGCCCGTCGCGCACGCCCTCCGTACGAGAGGGCGCAATGCCAAGATCCCGTTCAACGAGTTCTTCCACTCTTTCGCCCATCGCGCGAATCTGCGGCGCATTACTGCCGCTCGCCACGACGAAATAATCACAAAGATCAGTCTTTTCGCGCACGTATAACGCAACGATATCCTTACCACGCTTGTCCGCCAACGCTTTGCATACCGCAATCGCCAATTCTTTACTGCCTACCTGTGCCATATATCCACCTCCGAGTTCACTCGCATTTTTTATTTTGTCTTGCGGCGTAATATTCATACGCCTGCTTGGTAAGAGGATAGATATCCTCTTTTTTTGTTTTTAAAAATTCTAGCGTTTGCCGCAACGCTTCCGTCAAACACTCGTCTACGCTATCCCCTTTCCAAAAAAGCTCGCGCAAGATTTCCACTCCCTCATAACGGCGTTCTTCTTCAATCATATCCGCCAAAAATACCAGCTTTTCTATCTCGCCCATTTCCGGCCGACCGCTGGTGTGATAGCGCACCGCGTCTAAAATTTCCTCGTCCGTAACCCCAAACGTATGCTCCGCAACGTACGCGCCTGCAAACTGATGTGCGACTTCTTTGGGCACGTCACCCCACTGCGTAGGCAACGAAAAACCTTTCAAATACGGCGAATCGGGCGCGAGATATTTCGCGCAATCGTGAAAAAGCGCCGCTGTAATCGCTTTGCGTTCGGATAATCGCAGTTGCACGGCACGTTTTGCCGCCACCTGCGCCACACGCAAGCTATGTTCTTGGCGTTTTGGCTTTTCTAAACCAAGCGCTTTTTCCGCGTTTTCGATACGGTACAAGCCCTTTTCGTGGATATATTCCGCCACGCTATCGGGCGTTATCCCCGTCAAACGCACGCCCGCGCCTGCCAAAACCCGAATTTTTGTAGACGACACGTCCGCGCCGTTATAATCGACCACCGCAAACGAAACGCCGAATTTTTCTTTAAAAGCTTTTTGCTCTTGCTCTATCCAGCCGTCCGTTTCCGTGCGCCCGCACACGGCGAGCGTCGCGTCCTTTAAAATGAATTGCGGCTCCTTCCACGACGGAAAATCCCGCAGCATATCCGTCCCCACCAGCCAAAACAGCCGCGCCGACGGATATTCTTCCTTAAAATGCCGACAGGTGAGATAGGTATAGCTCGTGCCGCCGCGCGCGATTTCGTAATCGCTGACCTCCGCCTTTTCCACATCCGCAAACGCCAAACGGCACATCTCCAACCGATCGCTATCAGAGGAGAGGATTTTGCCCGGCTTATGCGGCGGCGTATGCGCAGGCATAATAATCAATTTATCGAGCCGCAAGCTCTCAATCGCCGCCCTTGCACAACGGATATGTTCTATATGCACGGGGTCGAACGACCCACCAAATACCGCAACGTTCATACTTTTTGTTTCCTTTCGACCATTATACTACATATTTTTGCTTTTTTCAAGTTTAAAATGCGTAAATCGGGCAAAAATTAGCGTATGAAACGATCTGCTTTTATTTCCGATTTAATTTTCACCTTTTTTCTTACGTCCGTTTTCACGCTGACGCTCTTTCGCTACGAGCGAATTTCTCTTGGCGTCTCCGTAATTCTTTGCGTACTCTGCGGCGCGCTCGCCGCCTGCGCCGTCGGTTTGTTGCTACAAAGCAAACGAAAACGATTTTTTCTAAAACGCTCGGACGAGGCGCAAAAACAGAAATTTTTATTACATCTCGTACTGCTCAGCGACGAGAAAAAAACGGAATTCTTTAAAAAGCTATTTTCCGAACAACCGCCTGAGCTTTCCGCGCAGCGGTTTGGAAAACTGCGCCTTGTCACCAAGACGAATTTCTATTTTTTGAAATTTTGTTTTCAGCCCGTAACCTTAGACGACGTCGCCGCTATCACGCGGCTAAAAACGGGCAAACAAAAAACGTTGCTGTGTTTACAAATCGACGAAGCCGCCTACGATTTATGCAAACGTTTGGACGTGGACGTTATGACGGGCGACGAGGTATATCGCCTCGTCAAAGGGAAAAACGCACTCCCCGACAGCTATTTAGGGGACGTGCAGGGCAAAAAACGAAAACCAAAATTTCGGCTGTGGCTGGCAAAACGCAACGGCCGCCGTTTTTTAAGCGGCGGCGCGCTGATACTGCTCACCGCGCTCTTTTCACCCTTTCCGTATTATTATCTCGTTTTTGGCAGCGCTTTGCTTATCATCGCCGCGTTCGTCCGTATTTTTGGCTATGAATAACCCAAAAAGCATACCACAACGCATCATTTCAACGCGTACCTGCCCCCTCTATTTCAAAAAACGAAGCACCCAGGTACGAGATGACGTCCGTCGCCGTTAAAGAATATTCACTACTCTTTTCACAGGCAATTTCCGCCGCTCTGCCCGTTGCAAAAGCGGCAATACGCGCGCTGTTAAAAGCGGATACTCCTACGGCGCAAAGTCCTGCGATTACGCCCGACAATACGTCGCCGCTACCGCCCTTGGCTTGTCCGGAATTGCCACGTATATTCACGCTCGTTTGCGTGCCGTTCGTAATCACCGTCACGGCGTTTTTCAACAGCACCGTAACGCGGTGTTTTTCAGCAAACGCCTGCACGAGAGCCATACCGCCATTTAAAATATCATCCACCGACGTTCCCGACAATCGGGAAAATTCTTTTACGTGCGGCGTCAATACGACGTCGCATTTTTTCTTTGCAAACAGCGCTTCTATCTCCGCGCTTTTATACGCGGCAAGGCTATTCAAACCGTCGGCGTCCAACACCAGCTTACCCTCGTAGCACGAGAGTAAAAACGCCGCGCCTTTCGCCGTTTCTTCGCTAACGCCCATACCCATACCGTAGGCAATGGAATCGTATGCGAGCAATTCCTTAAACACTTCCTCGTTAAACTCGACCATGCCCCCGTCGTTTAACGATTTTAATAAAATTTCAGGCGATTTTAAGATGTAAAAAGACAGAATATTTTTAGGCACAAACAGCGTCGTATACCCCGCGCCGCTACGCAAACACGCTAATGCAGAAAGGTACGCCGCGCCCGTATATTGTTCGCTGCCGCCCACGATTGCCGCTCTGCCAAACGTGCCTTTGTGGGAGTTGCGTTTCCTTATAGGCAAAATCTTTGCGACTTCCGCCGTTTCTAACAGCGTTGCGTAGCTCGTTTTGGGCAACGTGATACCAATATCCGCGCACTTTAATACGCCTGCGTGGTCGATACCCTCGCCAAGCAACGCGCCTGCCTTCATTTCACCGATACACAACGTTTCATCCGCCGTCACCGCAACCCCTTGTTTCAAACCGTTGTCGCCGTTAATCCCCGACGGAATATCCGCAGACAACACTTTTACACCCTGCTTTTTCAAGGCGTTCATCTCTTCCACCACCGCCGCGTATTCCCCTTCCAACGCGCCTTTAAAGCCCGTTCCAAACAGACAATCCACAATAAGCGCCACGTTTTCCGTGGGCAGCTTTTCCTCAATCACGCCGCCAAGCGCCGCAAACAAGCCCTGATTGATACGACAATCCATCGAACTTTTTTCCGCAAAAAACACCGCCGTCACGTCTTTGCCGCGCTGCATCAAAAGACGAGCGCAAACAAACCCGTCCCCGCCGTTATTACCGCCGCCGCACACGCAAACGATACGCCCACTCGGCGCGAGTTTTTCCGCCTCCGCGGCAAGATAATCCCCTGCCCTTTCCATCAATTCCAGAGAGGGAACGCCCAAATTCTTTATCGTATGCTCGTCAGCCTCGCGCATTTCCGCGTTCGTAAGAATATACATAATCCACTCCTTTCGCCCAGCAACGAAATTATATCCGCACGGACACCTCCGCCGCCGTCAAACGCCGTTTTTCGCCGCCGATATCCACCCACAAGCCACCCGTTTCGTCCACCGAAATCAAGGTACCATGTACGCGTTCATTACCAAAAATCAGCGTAGCCGTTCTGCCCATATACCCAACGTAGGACAGATATTCTTCCATCCCACGTTCCTTTTGCAATTCTTCAATCAGCCGAGCCTCTACTTCCTCCACCGTCGGCTGTTTTTCCGTTTGTTCATACAGCGTTGTGGCGATATCTTTCAGCTCGGCAGGCAACGTGTTTTTTACGTTCAGCCCGATTCCTACGACGGAAGAAGACACCAACGCGCCTGAAAACACGTTTTCAATCAAAATACCGCATATTTTTTTATCCGCAACGTAGATATCGTTCACCCATTTTATCACGGGATTAAGGCCATAATAACGTAACGTTTCGCACACCGCCACCGCCGCGCTCGCCATTATTTTAAAAGCGTCTTTGGCTGGAAACTCCTCGTAAAAAGTGAGCTTTGACAGATATACGCCGCCCTGCTCCGATACGAACGAACGACCTTTCGTGCCTCTGCCGCCCGTTTGCCGCCGCGCAAAAACGATAAGCGGTTGCCCGTTTGTGCGCTGTTTTTTAGCATATTCGTTGGTGGAATCCAGCTCGTCGAACACCACGCGCAATAGCGTATTTTTTTTATTCATCGCGTACATGCCCCCGTCGTTCAATCCTCTTCACCGTTCCCAAAAGCCGACAACGCCGCCTTTGCCGTTTCGTAATCAAAGCCCTTGCCCATTAAATAGCGAAAAGCTTTTTGCAACGTTGCCACGTCGCTCGTTTTGCCGCGCATATATTTTTGCAAAATCTCCGTCGCCGTTTGCAATTCCTGCTCCTCGTCCAAAGCATCCAGCGCTGCGTCGATTTCCTCGTCTGCCACCCCTTTGCTACGCAATTCCATACGAATCAATCGCCCGCCCTTGCGCTTTGCCGCGCTCTCGACGTAATATTCCGCATACACGCCGTCGTTCAAAAAATCGTACGAACGCAATTTTTCCATAACGTAATCGATGACGACGGGCAAATACCCTTTCCCGACCAAAAACTCCCGTATCTGCTTTTCCGTTTTCATTGTCGCGGAAAGATGGGTGAGCGCCTTATCAAACGCCGTGTTTTTCTCGCTGTCTAGCTGAATTTCCGCAAGGCGTTCTTCCGTTATGCTCTGCCCCACTTTCAGCCGATTTTTCACCGTCGCTTCCAGCGTCAAGCCACAGCAAAACCGCCCGTCCACGTAAATATTACACCGCGTTTTGTCTTTCACCTGCGGCGTGATTGCCGTAATCTCGTTCAAACCCGTTCCCTCCACTTTCTTTTCACGCCTTTTATTGTACCATAACCGCACAAAAAAGTCAACGCTACCAAAAAAAGAAGAAATAATTTCGTAAAAATTCTTCCCGATACGTTTACTTTTTCAAAAAAATATGCTACAATGTAATTAACGAATAAAAAACGACGCCTTTCCAGACGCCGAACGATCTATAAAGGAGAAGTTTTATGAAATATCATACCGTAGATTTGCGCGGTTTCACCGCCGAACTCCCTATTCTTTATTTGCCCAGCGGCATCGGCATCGCCTTTTTTAATCTGCACGGCGACAGCTCGCTCACCGAACATTGCGCGAAAGAGCTTGCCAAAGAGCTTACCGATTGCGAAGTGTTGATTACGGCGGAATCCAAGGGCTTGCAGCTGTGTCATTGTATCGCGAGAGAATTGGGGCATAGATATTATGCCGTTGCGAGAAAATCCAAAAAATTGTATATGCAAGACGGCATTGAAATCACTATCGAATCCTCCATCACGACGGGCAAAGAACAAAAAATGTATCTTTCCAAACACGACGTCGACCTTTTGAAAGGTAAAAAAGTGGCGATTGTGGACGACGTCGTTTCCACGGGCGCGTCTTTGCACGGCTTGGAAGAGCTTGTCGAGCTGGCAGGCGGTATTATTCATAAAAAGGCGTTCGTACTCGCCGAGGACGAAGCGGCAAACCGCAAAGACGTTATTTATTTGGCGTCTATCCCCATCTTCCCGCCGGAAAAATAATCCAAAAAATACGAAAATATCTAAAAACGGTAACATTTTCTCGTGTTACCGTTCTTTTTTTATTACAAAAGCCGTGTTTTTTCTTATAAAAGACTTGATTTTTTAATGATTATCGTTTATAATGTATATGTATTAGTGTGCGATATCGCGCTCTTTTACAATTCCCGAAAAAAAATTATCGATAGATTTTTATATCGTTTTCGATATAATTTCGATACAAGGAGTACATACGACATATGGCTAAGTATTATCCCGATGAAGAAGAAATCGTTGAATCGGAACCCGAGAAAGAGGCTCCGGAAGTCATCGTAGAAAAACACGGCGGACTTTTGAGCAAGCTCGTGGCGGTGATTATCGGTATCGTGATCGGTATTGCCGGTACGATTGGCGGCGTCGTAGGCGCGGGATTTTTCGTTATGAGCAAGCCCGTTGACGACACCGTACGGCTAGTGGACGGCTATATCAGCGCCGACGTTTACTCGCTCGTTTTTGGCGAGGAAGGCGCAGACGGCACGCGTGCAGACGGCTATATCAGCGATAAATACGCGCACGAAAAAATCGGCACGTTGCTTGGTGATATGGGCAAAGCGCTCTTTAACATCGCGCAAGACCACGGTACGCTGTCCGATTTGACGGAGATTTCCCCGAAGGTTGATTCGGCAGTGAGAGAATTCTTGCGTATCGCTTATAAAAATTACGGCGTGGATATCAATAAAGACGAGTTTATGAACACCTCACTCTCGAAAATGCCTGATTTTTTGAGCAAAACCATCTACGGCTCGCCCGTTGGCGATATTCTCGTACATTTCACTGATTTAAAAAACTCCCCTATGATGATGGCGCTGTGCTACGGCGAAAAGGGTATTGATTACGTTTTAGATAAAAACAATGAAGTCGTTATGTTGGGCGATTCCAAAAAACGTACTTTGAACGATTTAAAAGACCACAGCGACGAATTGTTTAACGCGATTGCTTTGTGCGACCTTATGACGATTGACCGCAGTAGCAATATTATGATGTACCTTGCTTACGGTAAGAAAGACGTACATTATACGATTAACTCTGACGACGAAGTGGTTATGCTGCAAAAACGCATCGGTATTTTGAACAACGTAGCCTATAACGCATACGGCGAACCCATGCCTGGCACACTGAGCGGAATGACGTATACGGATGCCGACGGCACGACGAAATATTTGTTGACGGATATCGTAACAGACGAACACGACAACCCCGTGGAAGTACGCACGACGGACGGCGAGGGCTACGCGACGATGTATTACGTAACGGACGAAGAGAACAATCCCGTCATTTACGGACATACGACCTTTGGCGATATTGCAGGCGGCGGCGAGGTGATTAAAAACATTACCGACCGTTTGACCATCGGCGAAATTTTGGACGAAGAAACAATCAATGACAACCGCTTCTTAAAGCACGTAACGGGCGAAACGATTGCTACCCTGCCCGACGCGATTGAACGTCTTTCTATTCAGGACGTTTTCGCAGACCAAGTATATAAAACGGACGCAAGCGGCGAATTTATTTTAGACGGCGCAGGCAACAAGATTTTGAACGGCGAATGGTGGTATTTGCTGACGGAAGGCGGCGTAGAACAACAGTACAACATCACGCAGATGGACAAACTGATTGATAATATGCGCGCGAATATCGAAACCGCGCCCTTGCAAAAGCTGAAAGACGACGGTATGATTACGGCACTGAGCCAAGAATCGCTCAACCAAGAACTCCGTTCCTCTGTCGCAGGCGTATCGTTGCCCGTTCCCGCAGGCAAATCCACGCTCGGCGAGATGACTGTACTCGAAATGCTCGACTACGTAGACCAATGTCTTCAGGCAATCAAAGACGTGCCTTAAAAAACATATAAGACGGAAGCGAAAAACTTCCGTCTTTTTTCGTCAAAATAAATTGCAATTCTTGGAAAAAAGCATAAAAATCGTTTGACTATTTACAAAAAATAGTCTATAATGATTACATACGACTGTTTTGGCAGTCGGTTTAACCTTGCATATCGGGAGCTGATATGCCGAATAAGACCAGGAGGTGAAAAAATATGGCTAAATACGAAATGCTTTATTTGCTCAACAACGATTTGACCGACGAGGCAAAAGACGCTAAAATTGCGAAGTTTGAAAACATCGTAACTTCGATGGGCGGCTCTGTTGCATCCACGGACAAATGGGGTACGAAGAAAACCGCATACCCTATCAAGTTTAAGAACGAATCGTATTACGTTCTTATGACGTTTGAAGCAGACGGCAAGGTAGTTGAAGAGCTGAAGCGTATTGCGCTTATCGACGCAGACGTTGTTAGACGCTTGATTACGAAAATCAACTAATTGGTGAATCTATGAACAAAGTATTTTTAATCGGAAACTTAACGCGCGATCCTGAACTGACCGAGACCGCCTCTGGCGTTCCCGTATGTCATTTTGCCATTGCTGTCAACAGAAACTATTCCTCTTCCGACAGCGAACGTCAGACGGACTTTTTCAACTGTACCGCATGGCGTGCAACGGCAGAAACGATTGCTCGTTATACCAAAAAAGGCAACAAGGTTGCAGTGAGCGGCAGCATTCAGCTGCGTAACTATGAAGACAACCAGGGCGTAAAACGCACCGCTGTGGACATTATCGTACAGGACATCGAATTCCTTACGCCGAAATCCAGCGATTCGTTCGACGACGTTGCCGATGCGCCTCGCGCTTCCGCGCCTAAAAAGAAGCCTACGCTTCAGGCGATGGACGACGACAGCGACATTCCTTTCTAATTGTTAGAAAGCAGAAAAAATTCTAAGGAGTAACGTATTATGGAAGAAAAGGCACCCGTAAAAAAGGTATTTAAAAAAGCGCCCCGTAAAAAGGTATGCGCGTTCTGCCAAGAAAAACTCGACGTTATCGACTACAAAGACGTTAACCGTTTGAAGAAGTTTATCACGGAAGGCGGTAAGATCCTTCCCCGCAGAATGAGCGGTACGTGCGCTGCACACCAGAGAACTCTTGCAAAGGCTATCAAGCGTGCAAGAATCACGGCTCTTCTCCCCTTCAAAGGTGAGTAATCCAACAAATCAAAAAAGGTTTATCCCCGACGTTTTCAAGACGTCGGGGATTTTTCTTTACTATAAGGATTAAACGAAAAAAGCGAGGCACTCGTCCTCGCTTTTTTACTGTGCTTTTTTATTACGTGTTTCTTACGTTTCCATAAGGCCTGCCGCACGAAGAGCCGCTAAAATTTCGTTGATTTTTTCCGCGTTCGTCGTCGGCGTGGCATCCGTCGCCACAGCGTCCGCAACAGCCGCCGCAGGCGTTACCACCCCAGGCTCACCTTGCGGTCCTTGTTCGCCTTGAGGACCAGCGGGACCAGCAGGACCGACTTCGCCTTGGATACCCTGAATCCCTTGTTCACCCTGAGGACCAGCGGGACCAGCAGGACCAACTTCGCCTTGAATACCCTGAATCCCTTGTTCACCCTGAGGACCAGCGGGACCAGCAGGACCAACTTCGCCTTGGATACCCTGAATCCCTTGTTCACCCTGAGGGCCAGCAGGACCGGTAGGACCGACTTCGCCTTGGATACCCTGAATCCCTTGTTCACCCTGAGGGCCAGCAGGACCGGCAGGACCAACTTCACCTTGCGCGCCTGCTGGGCCAATCGGACCGACAAGGCCTTGCGGTCCACGCGGACCTACCAAATAATAGATAGCCGAGCCGCTATTGCCGTTACAGCAAACCCGATTGCAGCCACAACCATAATCGTCATTATAATACATTGTATACCCTCCTTCGTTCGAGCAAAAACGCCCGTATTACATTGTATTACGACCGACGAAAAAAGGTCCGTAAAGAACGTTCTTTACAGACCTTTTACATTTTTTCAACGCGTACATGGGTATATCATATAGCCCCATTGTCATATCTCAACGCGTACATGGTATGCCCATTTTTATTTTTTTAAATATACCGCGACCTCAAAGGGACGAAACCGTGAAGAATATTCCTCGCCGTCCTTATAATTCCCCAACGCGTAAACAAACTCCCCTTCTTTCACACAAGACGGCAATACAATCTCTTGCGCTTTATCGAAATTACAAACCACAATACAACGATCCTCGCCTAACGCCCTTTCGTAAACAAAACAACCCTTTCGTTCATTTGTTAAATCAGCAAACGAACCACGGCGAATACACTCGTTTTCCTTCCGTAACGCCAACAGCTGTTGATAAAAACGGAACACCGAACGCTCACGCTTTTTATCCTTTTCAAGGTTAATCTCATCCGCGCGCGTCGCCGTTTTCAGCCACGGCTTTGCCGTTGAAAAGCCATGCGCCGTCGCTGTATCCCCAGTCCACGCCATCGGCCGACGGGAATTGTCACGGCTACCGCGATTCACCTCCGCCATGAGCCGCGCACGAGGCGTACCCCCCTCCCGCGCCTTATAATAATTGAGCGTTTCCACGTCGTTAAAGGCAGAAATATCGTCGTAATACGAATTCGCCGCGCCGTACTCCTGCCCCTGATAAATAAACGGAATTCCACGCAAAAGATAGAACATTGCCGCTATCGCCGTCGCGCACTCATACCGCAGTTCCTTATCGTTTCCAAACCGAGAAATATAATACGGCCAATCGTGATTATCCGTAAAAAGCGTATACAACAAACTATTTTCGGCTGTAAAATTTTGCCATTTTATCAACACGTCGCGCACGTCATCCAGCGAAAACGAGGGGGGCAGGTATTTGTCCACGCCGTCAAAACGCAAATGCTCGAATTGAAAAACCGTCGTCAGTTCCCTACGATTTTCACCGCAAATATCGCAAACGTCACGCCCGCCAAGGCTGCACTCGCCAATCGTAAAAAGATGCCGCACGTTTTCGCGCCCAAACAACTCGCGGATATATTCGTGCAAATGCGGCCCATTATACATCTTATCCGCCGTAAAATCCTTGGAAATATAATCGAGTACGTCACAGCGAAACCCGTCCACACCCTTTTCCGCCCAAAAATCCACGATATCGCATATTTCACGACGCACTTTCGGGTTTCCCCAATTCAAGTCAGGCTGTTGGATAGCAAACGAATGCAAATAATACTCCCCCGTCGGCTCGTTATATTCCCAAGCGCTACCGCCAAACACCGATTGCCAATCGTTCGGCGGCACGTCTGCCCAAATATAATAATCGTGATAGGGATTATCCCGCGACAACCGCGCTTTTTTAAACCACTCGTGCTGCGACGAAGTGTGATTTGCCACTAAATCCATAATCAATCGCAACCCACGCAAGTGCATTTCCTTTATCAACTCATCCCAATCCGCCAGCGTGCCAAATTCGTCCATAATATCCCGATAATCGGAAATATCATAGCCATTGTCACAATTCGGGCTTTTATAACAAGGGCACAGCCACACGGCGTTAACGCCCAACTCGCAAAGATAATCAAGCCGCGCCCGCACGCCGTTTAGATCCCCTATTCCGTCGCCGTTCGTATCCAAAAAACTGCGCGGATATATTTGATACACCACCATATCCAAAAAACGTTCTCTTTCCTTTCCCATACGCCACCTCTTATTTTTAGCGTGTCGAAAACAGCCGTTTTTATGTATACGCGCAGTTATTTTCAATCCTCACAATCCTTTTTCGCCGCTTTTTTCTCGGCTTTTTTGCGCCGTTTTTCCTCTTTATCCTTTGCAATCCTCTCACCCAGCATCGCAATCGCCCGCGAGTCTTCCCGCGGCGGCTCCACCTCTTTGCCCGTGATTTTTTTAAAGAAATTCCCCACCGCCGTAGCAGGTTTTGTAAACTGTTCCCAATCCTTTTGCAGACATTCGAGTAGCAATCCCACCCTGTTTTCCGCCACAAGTACGAGCACTTCTAGCAGCGTTTCCAGCATCCACAAAAGGAGCATCAACGTCGTAAACACAACGCCCGTCGGGGAAACGTACGCTGTCGCCGCATAGCCGCCGTACAGCGTCACTCCCAGCGTAAACGCCTTAACACAAAGCCGCGCAATCTTATAGCCGTGCCACACTCTTTTACGCGTCTTTTTCAGTTCTTTTTCGCGTTTTGCCGTAAGGATATCAAACGCCGTATACGCAACAAACAAACCGAGCAACACGGCGTTCACAACGAGGTTGCCTACTTTGGCAAAAATCGCATAGATAAGATACGCCAGCGTTATCGCTTGCGAGCAATATCGAAATATCCGCCACGCCTTTTTCAAATCCTCCAACGTCTTTTTAACAGCCGCTTTCGTATATTCTAACATACTATCGCCTCCCGTTATATATATTTATACATACACTTTTTTCGCCCTATTATAACACGATTAGGCGAAAAAAGCAATGACAAACACCGCAAAAACACGATAGCAAAACTTGACAGCAACGGCAGATTTTGATAAAATAAATACGTTATATTCAATATACTCTATTCATCAAACAAGGAGAAAAGAAATGTTCTTTTTATGGCTCGGCGTCGCCGTAATCGTTTTGCTGTGCTTTGCGTTCTGTCTTGCCTATTATTGTTATCGACGCATTTTCTATTCCCCACCGCGAAAACTCCCTGGCGCAGGCGAATACGAAATCCCCGAAGGCGAGATTTACGAAGTGTTCCGTGAGGATATGATAGCGTGGACGGAAATGCTCCGCAATTTACCGCACGAAAACGTTTCTATCACCTCATACGACGGGCTTACCCTGCGCGGTAAGTATTACGAATACGAAAAAGGCGCGCCGTTAGAACTACTCTTTCACGGCTATCGCGGCTATGCCGAACGAGATTTAAGCGCCGCCGTCGAACGCTGTTTCGCCATCGGGCGTAACGCGCTGCTTATCGACCAACGCGCTAGCGGCGAAAGTGACGGCAACGTTATCACGTTTGGCGTAAAAGAACGGCTTGATTGCCTTAAATGGATTGATTTCGCTATCGAACACTTTGGCAAGGACGTAAAAATCCTAATCGGTGGCGTGTCGATGGGCGCGTCGACCGTTTTGATGACGGCAGGAGAAAAACTGCCCAAAAACGTCGTTTGTATTATGGCTGACTGCGGCTTCACCTCCGCAAAAGAGATGATACAAAAGGTAATTCGGGATATGAAACTCCCCGCGCAGCTTATTTATCCGTTCGTAAAAATGGGCGCAAGAGTGTTTGGAAAATTCAATCTGGAAGAAACGTCCGCAATCAAGTGCGTGGAAAAAGCCACTCTGCCTATTATTTTTATTCACGGCGCGGAGGATTATTACGTACCCTTTG
This sequence comes from Clostridia bacterium, assembly GCA_017507005.1. Taxonomy (GTDB): domain Bacteria; phylum Bacillota; class Clostridia; order Christensenellales; family Borkfalkiaceae; genus Scatosoma. Next base: position 31,436 of record JAFWBT010000018.1, read on the forward strand.
AAATGAGCCGCCGTATGTACGAGCGCTGTCCCAGCAAAAAAGCGCTCGCCTTTATCGACGGCGCGGGGCACGGTCTTGCCTATCCCGTGAACAAAGAAGCGTATTTACAAGCCCTGCGTGATTTTGAAAAGCAATGGAAAACGGAATAAAATTATAAAATCTATACGAAAAGCCTACCGCTATACGCGATAGGCTTTTTTTATTCGTCCGACCAAACATACCTCATAAAGATAAAAACTGTATGTTACATAGGAGTTCGAACTTTACGTGCACTAATAGCAAAAGCCCTATGGCGTATGCCATAGGGCTTTGCTGGTGCACCGTAATTATGTCGAAACGCTCACTCTTCCGCAATGATAAAAACCTATGATTTTCGCCAAAAATCATAGGTTTTTGTATATTTTTTGCTTGTTTTTCAATATCAGTCAAAACTAAATTTTAACGAACTATATCGAACCCACATCCGTGAAAGCAGAAATGTCAATGTTTATTTGTTAATCTAACACTGAAAGTTAAACCTGTGACATTATATCCATAGTGGTATCCATATAAGTTTGAAATTCAACATTGACTTTATTAAAACCCCGACGGCAAATGCCGTCGGGATTTTAATTGTCCGCATAAATATTTACGTACTCTTTTTACACTTTATCGCATGTTGCAATGCGTTATATATAGCCGTTTTTTATTTATCGTTCTTTTTTATTCAGTTTTTGTCTTTTTTCGCTGTTTCTTTATAAGGACTATACCTACCGCCAAGAGCAAGGGAGTTGCCGTCATTACGCTCACCGTGGAGCCACAGCCCTTCGAGCTATCCTCTCCGTCCGATTTTTTGGGCGTTGCGTAGTCGCAAACATCGCATTTTCCGTTCTCGTCTATATCGACGTGCCCTTCAACGTCAACCTTGTCTTCACAGGTTTTGCAAACGTGCCAATGTCCGCTCTCATCCGAGAAATACTCTTCCCCTGCTTTATGCCCAAGCGTAGCGCCTATTACTACACCGCAGCCTTCTCTTTGACAAGTTTTTGCCGTAGTACAGGTTGCCGCCACAAACTGATGCCCGAGTGCTTCGCCTCGCGTTAAACCACAGTTCGCGCAAGATTCGGGACGAGTGCAGGTTGCCTTAAGCGTAAAAGAGTGTTCCAATGCAGGAAGATTCCCCCACGACGCAAAGTCTGTGATTTCCACGTTTCCTGCTTCATCTTCGTATGCCTTACCGCACTTACAAAGATAATGTGCTGCCTTTCCTTCCACCCCACAGCTCGGTGCGGATTCACTCACTGCTTTCAATTCACAAACGTGATCGGGTGCCGTTTCTTTGCTAATTGTAAAGGAATCGAACACAGTCATATCGTTCAAGAAATAGGACTGCATTACAATCGCTTCGTCCGTGATAGAGAACTTCACGGCACTCTTGCGTGCCACCGTATTTTGATACGCAATAAAGTAGTCGTCGCCGTAGCTGTTATAGAATTTCGTTCCCGTAGACGAGCTTGCACAAAGGTAAAGCGTTCCCTCGGGTTGATAAACGGTATTGTAATCGTACACCTTATCGCTGCTGACGTTCACACCGTCCATCATGTGACTGCGAACATATACGTGGTCGTGTCCCGAAAGCACGACGTCGATACCAAGCGAAGTGAAGATCGGTGCCATTGCCGGACGATATACCCCTATTTCGCCGTTAAAATAAATACCGTTGGGATCGGAGTGCGAACCAGTAGAAAACAAGGACGTATGCATAACGACAAAATTCCACGTTACGTCGGGATTCGCTGCCATTGCATCTTGCATGAACTTCTTATGTTCCCCGTTGCTCGGTGCTCCCGTATCCGCCATATTCAAGTGCATAAAAAGCGTGTTGTTATAGGTGTACCAATAGTTGCCGCCCGACGTAGTTACGCCGTAAACGGTGCTTTCATTGGGTACGTTGTAATGGTCTTTATAAGAAGGCGACGGATCGTCATGCACAGGTCCGATAGACGGAGCAAACGCCGTGCTCGCCATTTCGTCTACGATAAAATATCCGTACTCTTCTTCCGAGTTTGGCGTACAGATTTGGTCACCCGCCGAGATGATAAAGGGAGTGTTGAACTGTTCGTCAAGCGTGGCAAGCGTATTCTGCCAAGCTCTTCCTTCCGTAGCCGTTTTCAATTGGGGATCGCCTACGAATACAAACTCGTAATCGCCAAAGCTTCCCGTATGAAAATAATACATATCCGAAGCTTTGCCCATAGAAACGATACGGTACACATATTCCGTACTCTCTTCTAATCCTGTAATCGTTGCGTCATACGCCGAATATCCCGCCTTGTTCGTCGCAAGCACCTTCGTAGAAGAGAAGCTCTCATACTCCGTAGGGAAAACACCGTTCTTTACGTCCTTTGCTTTTGCAACTTGCACTTCGCCGCTCGCGCCGATTGCAGAAAACCAACTCAACTGTCTTTGCGTTTCGTTCGCACCGACGCCGAGAATAACGTCTTCCGCTACGGGAGCCGTCGCGTCCGCCGTCGAAACCGCCATGCTGTGTATCGCAAAATAAAGGTCACTGCTCGCCTTTTGATTGTTATGCAACTGCACGGCGAACGTGTTTTCACCATCTACAAGCATACCAGGAAAATCTTCCATGTTAATGCTAAAATTTTGCTCCCACGCGCCTTCATAATACTGAAGATTGGTACTCGTGGAAGGTGTCCTCCCTCGAGAATCGCGCACGGGCGTTCCGTTAATATACATAACGACAGCGTCGTCCGCATTTGCGCTAAACGTGAGCGAAGAAACAGCTTCCGCATCTTCAATTTCGAAAGACGTGCGGAAAAAATAGGAAGGAATACACGTTGTTCCGTCTTCTTTGTAGTGATTGAGCAAAACAGTCGGAGTAACCCCGTTTACTGCGCCAATCGCTCCCCCTTTTGAACCAAACGAGCCCGAGCCCGTTTTCCATGCACTATCGTCAAAATCCTTCAACGTCCAAGCTTGCAAAGAATCAAGCCCTGCCGCAGGGTCGGTGTTGTCATCCAAATAACGCCAAACGGTGTTTTCGTCAAGCAACACTTGCGTTGCGGCGCTTGCCTCGTACGGATGAGAAATCATCAGTGAAGCAAAAGCTGCCGTTAAAGTGAAAGCAAAGCCCCCTAAAAGAATCGCCATCTGTTTCCTTTTCATAATTTACTCCTACTTTGCAAAGTAATAATATTTGTATAGTGTATTATGACATATATTTTTACACGATTCAATAACAAAAATGGCAAAAAAGTTTGCATTTCTTGCAAAATCGCTTTGACGTATATAAAAAACGCCTCCATTAAGGATACGTTTCATTTTCTTCAATCTTTGGTTTTTTTGCCAAGCCGACAATCGATTCCACAAACAGTTTGACCATTACAACCGCCGAAATGATTTGCCATGTTACGGCAAAAGGAATAGGAAAAACCGCCGTAAAAAACACAAACACACGTCGCCATTCCTTAAAATCCAAGGTAGCGGACGTGTGTCTGGTTGGTGCACCGTAAGAGGTTCGAACTCCTAGCCTTCGGTTCCGTAGACCGACGCTCTATCCAGTTGAGCTAACAGTGCATATTCAGTTGACAATTTTTTCTCACCGCTAGTAGACCGTTCTCAGACAACGTAAGGTGTGCGTTGTCTTCGGTCACCGCTCGCGCTGGGCTTATGCGCTCGCTCACCTCGCCCCTAAAAAGCATTATCAATGCTTTTTCAACGGGTAGCTCGCCGCTCTATCCAGTTGAGCTAACAGTGCATATATAAACGCTTCCTTCATCAAAGCGCTTATATAGTATAGAATTTTTTTTCGCTTTTGTCAACTGTTTTTTGCTTCTTTTTCCAAGTTTTATAAAAAAGTTTTTTCGCCGTTAAAACACTCGCTAAAACACTTTGTCGCACGGCGAAAAAAAACAATCTCTTATTCCATCAAAAGCGCCGCCGCGCCCAAAAGCCCTGCGCTATTCCCAAGCTTAGCTATGATAATAGGCACCTGCGGACCAAGCTCCCCTGCGAAAATATCGCGATTGAGGATTTTCTGCAAAGGCTGCACCAACGCATCGCCCTGCGCGCACACGCCGCCGCCAATCAGCACCACTTCGGGACGGAAAATATTCGCGAGGTTGGTGATACCAAAGGCAAGGTTTTCGATATAATCCTCCACCACTTTCTTGGCGTATTCGTCCGTGTCCTTATAATCGAAAGCCGTCTTGCCCGTCACGTTATCGAGCGCGCCGATTTCCCACATTTTACTATCCTTATGCTCCGTCATAGCGCGCTTGGTATCGCGAATCAGTGCCGTCGCAGACGCGTACGCCTCCAAACAGCCCTTTCTGCCGCAGGTACACTGCTCGCCGAGCGCCTTGATGACCATATGCCCAATCTCCGCGCCTGCCGATTTATTACCCTCCAACAGCTTGCCCTCGGCAACGATACCGCTACCAACGCCCGTGCCCAGAGTCAGCATAACGACGTTTTCATAGCCCTTTGCCGCGCCGAATTTCGCCTCGCCGAGCGCCGCCACGTTCGCGTCGTTGGCTATCTTGACTTTCAAACCCGTCAAATTCGCCACTTTTTCACCGATACGGAAATCTTTCCACACCAAGTTATTCGAATAGATAACGTTGCCCGCCTTGCTGTCAATCATACCGGGCACGCCCATACCAACGCCCTCTACGTCGTCCGTATTCAAGCCAACCGCCGCCAACAAGCTCCCCACGAGCGCGGCGATATTTTCCGCCACTTTGTCCGCGCCTTTATCGCTCTCGGTGGGCACTTTATCCGAATACACGATACGCCCTAAATCGTCCACGATACCGCCCTTGATAAACGTACCGCCAAGGTCGATACCCACGTAATATTTACGCACTTCCGCCATAATCAGCCTAACGTTCCCTTGCACGAGCACTTCGCCCTCGCCTGCGGGGATAAAATAGCTGTCGCCAAGCTGCAAAGCTTTGCCGTCAATCGAGCCGCCGCCTGCCACGCAGGTAACGCATTTGAACGAGCCTTTATCCGCGCGCAACGTCTTTTCGCCGTTCACATTCACGAGTGTCGTCGTGAAATAGCGGCTAAGCCCGAGTAGCGTACCCTCCGCCACGTCAATCTTCATAGGCGCGTAGGTGTACGCGTTGAGGTTGGTCACTTTCAACGCTTTTTCCACGTGTAATTCACGCTCGTTGCCGTTTTTGTCCTTTCTGCCGTAATCGTATACGCGATAGGTGAGATTGCTGTTTTGCTGAATTTCACAAATCAAGCAACCCTCCGCAATCGCGTGAATCGTACCCGAGGGAATAAAATAGCACTCCCCTGCCTTTACTTCAAAGAAATTCAAAAGGTCGGTAAGGGTATGATTTTTAATCGCTTCTTCGTATTCCGCCTGCGTCGTGTCCTTTTTAAAGCCCAGATAAATCCCTGCGCCCTCGTCCGCCTCGACGATATACCACATCTCCGTTTTCCCAAAGCTGTTTTCGTGTTTCAACGCATACAAATCGGACGGATGCACCTGCACGGACAAATCCTGCTTCGCGTCAATCAGCTTTACGAGCATAGGGAAGAACGGAAAACCCTCGCAGTTTTTCCCAAGTTGCGCCGCCGTCAGCGTTTCTTGTAACGTTTTGCCGTTTTCTAAACGGGTAGGCCCGTCCTTATGAAAGGACAGTTCCCAGCTCTCCGCAACGGGCGTTTTGTCCGTTTGCTTGCCGTATTTTTCTTTCAGTTTTACACCGCCCCAAAGATTGTCTTTACATTCGGGATAAAGCTTAAAAATTTCCATAATACCCTCCTAAAAAAGTGCATTAAATCCGCTAAAATTATTCTTGGTTTCATCCGTGAACGCGTACATGGGTACCACGAACGATATTTTTTTATTTATAAATCGAACGCAATCGCCGTAATATCGTCGGAGAATTTTCCGCCGCTGAAAACGCTGAGCGCCATCTTTAATTTACCGATAAAATCTTCCGCGCCGTGCGATTGCAACAAAACACTTTCCGCGCGCTCGATACCAAACAGCTCGCCCTTGGCGTTCATACACTCCGTCACGCCATCGGTAAGCAGCACCAACAAATCCCCCTTTTCAAAGGGCAGTTCGTTTTCCTTATACTGAAAATCGCTCATCCAGTTGGAAATAGGCGGAGCAGGCGATTCTATTTCGTTAATGCCAAAGGAATTTTTCAACAAAATCGGCGCGTTATGCCCTGCCACCGCGTATCGCAACGCATTTCGTTGTTTATCAATACGCACCGCCGCCACCGTGATATACGAACGCTCGTCTTGGTTAAGCTCGTTAAATTTCGCGTTCAACTGCGACAACGCCACGGCAAGATTAGGCTGTTTGCGGTCAAACCCCGCCTTTACGAACGCCGAGAGCATACCCGCAGAAATTCCCTTGCCCGATACGTCGGCAAGAACGCCGTACGTTTGACCGTCCAATTCGTACACGTCCGGCAAATCGCCGCCCACGCCAAGACAAGGAATATACATATACGCATACGGCACGCCGCCCATATTTTTCCCCGCAGGGAGCAGGCGCTGTTGCATACGTTGCGCCGTCAGCATTTCCCGTTCAATCTCCGATTGATAGCTGCCGTCCGTCAGCCCTAAAAACAGTTTTCCCTTCTCGTCAATCGGCAAAATACGTATCCGCACCGAAATTTTATCCGTATGTCCCGAACGACTCACGCTGGTGTGGACAGTCTCCGATTTTTCAGTCTTTTCCGCCACCGCCGCGCGCATAGTACGTATAAAAGCGCAATAGGCGCACGCCTCGCCCTCACCGCATTTGCCTTTCTCTCCACAACCAATCGCCTGTGCTAACGATACGTTGCGCTTTGCGCCGTCCGAAAAAGAACGCCGAAACGCCGCGTTCGTAAACCGTACGCGGAATTTATCGTCGAATACGAACACCCCACTAGGTATCCTATCCAATATTTTTTTATACAGCCCAAGCGCCATATTTTCAGCCGTTCCTTTTTCTTTTTCGTTTTGTGACAAACGTATTTTTAGTAAACCGTATTTAATAAACGGTAAAAATTATCTATAAAAAAGCAAGCCCTTACACAACCGCACGTCAAACGTCACGTCCGTATACACTTCGCCGTCGAGCTGCACCGCGCAAGGCTTTTCGGGTACAAATCGCACGCTCTCGCACGTAAAATGCGTCGTTAACGGATATTCCAACACCTTGCCTTTCATCAGCGTTATAAACGCCTTGATGATTTTCCATTTACCGCCGATACAATCCACGGTGACGACGTTCAGTTTCCCGTCGTCCACCACCGCGCTCGGGCAAATGGAAATGCCGCCGCCAAACTGCGCGCCGTTGCAAGCCGCGCCAATCAACACGTCGCGCGTTTCCTTTCTCTCGCCGCTGATAATCTCGATTCGACAGCCCTTGAACGAAAACAGGCATTGAATCAGGCTCATCAAATATTTGATTTTCCCTTTAAGTTTACCCTTTTTACAGCGTTCTAACACCTCGACGTCCATACCGACGCCAGCAACGTTCATACAGCGTTTATCGCCCACTGCCAAATAGTCCGTTTCTTTCGCTTCACCGTCTAAAATCAGCGCGAGCGCCTTTTCCGCGTCCATCGGCACGCCAATCTTTTCCGCAAAATCGTTCCCCGTACCCGACGGAATCAACCCCAAACGGCATTGCGTCGGATCGGCTATCCCATTGAGCACCTCGTGCAACGTACCGTCGCCGCCAAGCACGATCAGCTCGTTCTCGCCTGCCACCGTCAGTTCTCTTGCGATATTTAAGGCGTCGCGCTCTTCACGCGATTGATGTACCTGAAACTGTATACCGCGCTCGTCCAAAACCCTTTCGACGATGCGGAGATTTTTCAAAGCTTTCTTTTTCCCTGCTACGGGATTGAAAATAATATGATACATACCTTTTTTCCTTTGTGTACGACGTGGGGAGCGGTGTTTGGAATCGCATAAAAACTCCCCGACGCATATATTATATAACACTTTGCCGCAAATTGCAATTTATTATTGCAATTTATTTTTAATTTTGGTATACTATTCTTGTAAAAATCTTGTGAAAGGAGTGTGTTATGCGTCAAATCGTGCCGAAAAGTCTGCAAATTCTCGCTACGGCTTGTCCAAAGCCCTTGTACGTAGTGGGCGGTAGCGTACGCGATTTCCTCGCGGGACTTTTAGCGCGCGAACACGACTGGGATATCTGCTCCCCCTTATCGGCGGACGAATTCGTATCTTGCGCGAACGCGTGCGGTTTCACCGTCAAGGCGGTGTATCGCAACACGGGCACGGTAAAGCTGCACGATAGCGACGGCGTGGACTACGAATACTCCTGTTTCCGCTCGGATAAGTACGTACGAGGCACCCATGTACCCGTTGAAATCTTTTTCACCGAGGATATTCGTCTGGACGCGCGGCGGCGGGATTTCACCGTAAACGCTATCTATTACGATATTGCAAAGGGCGAGTACGTCGATCCGTTGGGCGGTATTGCAGCCGTAAAAGAAAAACGCCTCACCACCGTCGATAGCGCGAAAAAAGTATTCGGAGAGGACGGTTTGCGGCTCATGCGGCTCGCGCGTCAAGCGGCACAGCTGGGTTTTTCGCCCGACGAGGAGTGTTTTTTAGGTGCGAAAGAAAATGCCGCGCTTATCGTGGACATCTCCCCCGAGCGTATTTTTGCCGAATTTACCGCGCTGCTTTGCGCGGATAAGAAATACGGCAATACGGACGGTCCCTATCAAGGCTTGAAGCTTTTAGACGAAACGGGCGTACTCGATAAAATTTTACCCGAGCTGACTTTGGGAAGGAATATGGCGCAACGCGCGGATTTTCATAAATACGACGTTCTCGAACATTCCTTACGCGCCGTAAAATACGCGTCCGAAAACGTACGTCTTGCCGCCCTTTTGCACGACGTTGGCAAGCCTTTTTGCACTATTCGCGACGGACACTCGCACGAGCACGCCACCGAGGGCGCACGGATTGCCAAAGATATTCTCGCCCGTCTAAAAGCGTCCAAAAAACAGCTTGAACGCATACCTGCCCTTATCCAATGGCATATGTACGATTTCGATTGCCAAACAGGCGAAAATAAATTGCGGCGTTTTTTTATATCGCATTACGATATTTTAGACGAGCTGCTTGCGATAAAACAAGCCGACTTTTCCGCTTGCACGGACGATTGTTCCATCGCGCCCACCTGCAAAAAATGGACGGCTCTATTAGACAAAATGCGCGCGGAGAAAGCGCCGCTTACCTTGAAAGACTTAGCGATATCAGGCGCGGATTTACAAAACGCCTCTATCCAGCCTTGCCATATTTCCGAAATCTTAAAACGTCTGCTATTACAAGCCGCGTGCAATCCTACGGAGAACGAAAAAGAACGGCTGTTGCGCCTTGCTCTATCCATAGAAAAAGAGCTGTCGCATTAAAAACAAGCCACCCATGTACGCAACGAACGTAAAAATGCACATAAAAAACGCCGATTTTGCTCGGCGTTTTTTTGTTTGTAAATTTAGCCTTTTTTCAACGTTTTTACGTCCACCACCGTGTCGTGCGGAATAGGTTTCCACTCCACTTTTTTAAACAGCGCAACGTACGTTGTCCATTTCCCGATAATATCGAACATCGGGAACATTATCATATGAAAGACGCGTTTGAAAATATTTTCCTTTTCCACACGCTTGCCATAGACGATAAATACGGCTAACTGCAATAAGAAATTCGTGCCAATCGTTTTTAATTTGCCTACCGCCCACGCGATAGCAATGCCTTTCCACCAGCCCAGCGCGCTACCCGCGATAATCGCAATCACCATTTCCAGCGTCTGGCTGATAATCTTTCTGACACCCCTTTCCACTACGCGCGGAAAGTTCAAGAAGAAACTATCGTACGTTATCGTGAAATTTTTATCTTTGCGGAACATATTTCTCAACAGTTTCGGACAGTTTTCCCACGTCGATTGCAAATGCCCTTTCGACCAGCGCAATCTCTGCCGCAACACGACTTTCAATTTATACGGCTGTTCATCGTAAAACATTGCCTCGTCGCAATAAGAAATTTTATAATTTTGAATAACGGCGTCCGTGCAAAAACTTCTATCTTCCGTCAGCGTTACGTAATTCCAACCGTTTTTCACCAGCTCGTTCGCAAACAAAAAGCCCGTTCCTTGGATACGGCACGCCTGCTTTAACACGCCCTTACCTCTGTTTTCCGTCAAGCAGGTACGCATCCAGTGCATTGCATAGCCGAACGAAATCCAGTTTTGATTGACGTTTTTCGAATTTCTAAACGACGTAACAATCTTATTCCCGTCCGCAAACGCCTCGTTCATTTTCGTCACGTAGTTTTCCGCAATCAAGTTATCGGCGTCGAACACGAAATATCCGTCAAAACTCTCCACGCCGTACTCCGCGTCAATCATCTTGAACAGCTGGCGCAACGCAAAGCCTTTCGTGCGCTCGTCCTTACAATTATGCTCGTACACCACGACGTTAAGCCCGTTCTTTTGATACGCCCGCGCAACGTCCGCCGTGTTATCCGTACAGTTGTGCGCCATAATAAACACCGTCAGCTTGTCCAAAGGATAGTCCTGCGCGGCAACGCTTTCCAAGAAATTCTCTATAACCTTTTCCTCGTTACGCGCCGCAACACATATCCCGTAGCGATAGCGTTTTTCCGTCGGGCTGAATTTTCGGTATTTGAAAAAACCGACGATAAAAAAGATTGCCTTATACGCGTACAACACCGTCACTATCGTGCCGATAATCGAGCATATTTTTATTACAAGGTTCATTGTATCCACTCGTCTTTCTCCATATAAAAACTACTTTTATTGTATCACAACCGCACGCCCTTGTCAACGAAAAGCGTTTCCCTCACAAAAAAACGCCGAGCGAAATCGGCGTTTTTATATCGTTTTTTACAGCGCTTTTTACAGCTTTCCTTTTCGTTAAAGCACAGCGTCGATTACGGCTCTTCCCAACCAAGGCTGCGTTCCACCGCCTTATGCCATTTACGCAGCTTTTCCTCGCGCTCTTCTTCCCCCATTTTCGGAAGCGCCCAATACTCGATTTCCTGCATGAGTTTCAAATCGTTCTTATCCTCCCACAGCCCAACGGTAAGCCCTGCGAGCATTGCAACGCCCAACGCAGTCGTTTCGTGCACGGTCAACTTAATCACGTCCATACGCAAAATATCCGCTTGGAATTGCATTAAAAATTTATCTCTCGACGCGCCGCCGTCCACCCGCAAGCGTTTGAGCGAAATGCCTGTATCACGTTCCATTGCCGCAACGAGGTCTGCCGATTGATAAGCGATAGATTCCTGCGCCGCGCGTATAATATGCTCACGTTTCGTGCCTCGCGTAATCCCGACAATCGTACCGCGCGCGTACATATCCCAATAGGGCGCGCCCAGTCCCGTAAAAGCAGGCACGACGTACACGCCGCCCGTGTCTTCCACCTTTTGTGCGTGATATTCCGCATCACGGCTCTCGGTGAAAAAGCGCATCTCATCACGTAGCCATTGTATCACCGCGCCGCCGATAAACACACTGCCTTCCAAGGCATACTGCGGCTGCTCGCCGCTAAGCGTCGCCGCCAACGTCGTCAACAGTCCGTTCTCGCTAACAGGCCGCGTTTCTCCCGTGTTCATCAATAAGAAACAACCCGTGCCGTACGTATTCTTCCCCTCGCCGCTCTCAAAACAGCACTGACCAAAGAGCGCCGCCTGCTGATCGCCTGCAACGCCCGCGATAGGCACTTCCTCGCCGCCGATATTCACATAGCCAAAAATCTCGCCCGAGCTTTTCACCGTCGGCAACATAGAACGAGGGATACGGAAGAGCTGTAACAGCTCCTCGTCCCATTCGAGCGTATCGATATTAAAGAGCATAGTCCTCGACGCGTTCGTAAAATCGGTGACGTGCGCCTTTCCACCCGTCAGTTTCCAAATGAGCCAAGTATCCACCGTCCCAAACAGCAATTCGCCGCGCTCTGCGCGTTCGCGCACACCCTCTACGTTATCGAGAATCCACGCTATCTTGCTCGCAGAAAAATACGCGTCGGGAATCAAACCCGTTTTCGCGCGGATTTTCTCCGCATAGCCGTTCTTTTTCAGCTCTATAATTTTTCCTGCCGTGCGGCGGCATTGCCACACGATAGCGTTATAGACGGGCTTGCCCGTGCTCTTATCCCAAACAATCGTCGTTTCGCGCTGATTGGTAATCCCGATTGCCACAATATCTTTTACGGAAACGTTGCTCTTTGCAACAAGCTCCATCATCACGCCGTACTGGCTCGACCAAATATCCATCGGATCGTGTTCCACCCAGCCCTCTTCGGGATAGATTTGCGGAAATTCACGGTTTAAAATCTCTTCTATTTTCCCCTGCTCGTTCACGAGCGCAACTCTCGACGACGTCGTACCCTGATCGAGCGCTAAAACGTATTTCATCTCGTACCTGCCCCTATCAAATTAAAAATTTGCTCCATTTTGCTCTAAAAATAATACTAAAAACGGCGCAAAAAACGCCGTTTTTCGTTACAGTTTTTCCACCGTTACGCCGTCCTCGATAGACGTTTCGTAAAAGCTCGCTTTATACCCGATTGCGTCAAAATACGCCTTGCCGACACGGCGCACAAAGCCTTCCACTTCCGTCTTTTTCACGATAGAAATGGTGCATCCGCCAAACCCCGCGCCAATCATACGCGAGCCTAAGCACGCGTTTTCCTTTCTCGCAAACGCGCTGAGCGCGTCCAGCTCCTTGCCCGTCACCTCGTACAAATCACGCAGGCTGTAATGGCTCTCGTTCAAAAGTCGTCCCAGCTCCACAAGGTCACCTGCCTTTAAAGCCTCAACAGCGCTATGCACGCGCGCGCACTCCATTACGACGTGCTCGGCGCGCTTTTCCACCACGCCCGACAGCAAATATCGCACCTCGGCAAACTGCTTTGGCGTCACCTCCGCAAGGCATTTCACAGGCAACACCGTTTGAATAGCTTTCAACGCCGTTTCCACTTCTTGACGGCGCACGTTATATTTACTCTCCACGAGGTTGTGCGGCTTGTTACAGTTCGCCACCACGAGGCAATATTCCCCTAATTGCAAAGGCACGTATTCGTATTCCAGTGTCGAACAATCGAGCAAAACAGCGTGGTCTTTTTTACCCATTGCCGAGGCAAACTGGTCCATAATCCCACAATTCACGCCCGCATATTCGTTTTCCGCGCGCTGAGAAACGAGCGCCAAATGCACTTTATCATACTCTACACCTGCGTATTCGCACAACGTCACCGCCGTTGCGACCTCAATCGCCGCCGACGAGGAAAGCCCGCTACCGAACGGCACGGTGCAATCATAATACAAATCGCACCCGACAATTTCCACGCCCTCTTTTTGCAGGAAATACGCAACGCCCGCCTGATAATTGCCGATTTTCAAGCCCTTATACGAATCAAGCTTGTCCGTTTCAATCTCCACAATGCCGTCAATACCGCGGAACGCCATACGGATACTATTGCCACCCGTCTTTCTGCCGTACACATTACAGCGCAAATTCAGCGCGGCAGGAAACACCTTACCGCCGCAATAATCCACGTGCTCGCCAATGACGTTGATACGCCCTGCCGCCGTAAACAAATCTTCCGCTTTTGCGCCGAACACATTTTCAAAAGCCTGCACTGCTTCCGTTCTTTCCATATCCGTTTCTCCTTATTCCTCTTTGTTTTCTTGTGTTTTTTCCGCTACGCCGTCAACGCTTTCGCCTTGACAAGCCGCCGTTTTTTTCTTGCCTACGTACCAAACGACAAAATATCCAATCCCAACCAAACACAACACCACCGCCGTCAACTGCGAGGGGGTAAGCCCGGGGATAATCGTTACGCCGCGGTCGTCCGCGCGCGCGTATTCTATTAAAAACCGCCATATCGCATACGCGATACAATACACGGGCAATAAAGGGATACGTTTTTCGTCCGTGCGTTTAAAGAACAGATAAAAAAGCACCGCCGACAACGCCAACAAAAACACCGCCTCAAACAGCTGCACAGGCACGTATTTCCCAAGCGAAATCAGCTCCCCCGACGTCGTAACGCCGTAATGGGTGACGCCGTACCAAGCGTTTGTGGCTTTGCCGTGACAACAGCCTGCAAACAAACAGCCAAACCTACCAAGCCCGTGCGCGAGCGGCACAACGCAAGCGGCAATATCCGCCACGTCTTTAAATTTTGCCTTTGTTTCCGCGCTGATCCCTTTCATATTTCCGCCGACGAACCATATCAGCAAAAACGCCGCCGCGCCGAAAATAAGACCGCCGTAAAAGGTAAGCCCCGACGAGAAAAGATGAAATTCTTTGGTGGCGAGATAATCGTAAAACGCCTGAAACGCCATTGCGCCGAATAGCCCCAAAAGCACGCCTATCACGCCGCCGATAATCAGCAAGCGCTGCGCCTTTACGGACAAGCCGCGCTTTATGCCCAGCTTATCGCCTAAATACAGCGCGGTGAGCATCCCTAGCGTTAGGAATATCTCGTAAAATCCCATACCTAAAAAAACAATCTTAGGATACATTTTTTCTCCTCGCTTTTTATTTTAAGTATCGTATTGATTATACAACAAATACCGTAGGTTTGTCAATATCCGAACGGCTTTTTTTCGCTTTTTACGGCGTAAAAAAACCGCGCCGATTTGTCCGGTGCGGTTTTTCTATTGCGACCTAATTACGCATTACAGCGCCTGCACGTTCACCGCGCGCAGTTTTTCAGGATTTTTGGGATCCGCTTCCGTTTCAAACGAAACCTTCTGCCCCTCTTTCAGCCTTCTGTAGCCGTCTGCTACGATTGCAGAAAAATGAACGAAAACGTCGTCGCCACCTTCGTCGTTGGCGATAAAACCGTAACCTTTTTCTGCGTTGAACCATTTAACCGTGCCTTGACTCATTTTCGCACCCTCCAATATAGTATTGTTACTGACAAAAAATTCCGAAAAACGCCAAAGCCGGACAACGCAAACGGTTTTTTCTTATCCGTACATAGTAATTATAGCACACTTTTTTTTCGATTGCAATACCCATTTTCGATTTTTTTCTTCGTTTTTTGTATTTTTTTTGGTTTTTAAAGGAAAATAATGGACTTTTTCTATATTTTAGTGCTATAATTTGAATAGAAAGCATAAAAATACACTTGATTAGAAACAAAAAACGTTTTTAAAGGGGAAAATATGGTATTTATTGAAATTATAAAGGTGATTTTGCTAGGCATTGTGGAAGGCATCACCGAATGGCTGCCCGTTTCTAGCACGGGGCATATCCTGCTGTTTGACGAGGTGTTCCCGTTGCAAATCGCAACGAGCGACGGCGCAAGATCGGCAGCGTTTATGGAAACGTTTAAAGTGGTGATTCAATTCGGCGCAATCCTTGCCGTCGTGTTGCTGTTTTGGAAAAAATTATTCCCGTTAAAATTGCAAAAAAACAGTGCAAAAAATAATAACGAAAAAGAAGGCAAAATGCAACTCGTCGCGGACATGGGTATCCTCAATCTTTGGGGAAAGGTGTTAGTCGCTTGTCTGCCCGCCGCAATTTTAGGCTTGCTTTTCGATGATATTTTGGAAAAATATCTGCAAACGCCTTTCGTCATTTCTTTGACGCTTATTCTTTACGGCGTTGCCTTTATCGTTATTGAAAATCGCAATAAAAATAAAGATTTACCTATTAAAACGACGGCTGACATCTCCTATAAACAAGCACTGCTTATCGGCGCTTTTCAGGTACTGTCCTTGATCCCCGGCACTTCCCGTTCGGGCGCGACCATTTTAGGTGCGTTGCTTATCGGCGTCGACCGCCCTGCCGGCTCGGAATTTACCTTCTTCCTCGCTATCCCCGTAATGTTGGGCGCGAGCGCGTTGAAGATATTGAAATTCTTCCTTGATTTCGGCTGGTTTAGCGGCGTGGAGCTTGGCTATATCCTTATCGCTATGACGGTGGCGTTCGTCGTTTCTATGCTCGCCGTCAAGTTCTTGATGAATTTCGTAAAAAAGCACGATTTTAAAGTATTCGGTTGGTATCGAATTGCGCTCGGCGTGCTCGTCATCGCGACCATGGTAGTGCCCTCGCTCTTTTAATCGATAAAAATTGCATACAAAAACGCAACGGCAAAATCACCGTTGCGTTTTATTTTTCCAACCTTTTAAATCAGCGTTACACCCTGCTTTTTCAAAATCTCAATCGCTTTTTCGGGCATACTCGTTTTAAAGGCGATTTTCGCGTGCCCGTCCACGCCTGCATACGAATACATATACTCAACGTTGATATCGTTGTCCCCGAGCGCAATCAACAGCTCTGCCAAAGCGCCCGCTCTATCGGGCACTTCCATCCCCACAAGCTCCACTTCCGACGAAAGGAAACCTGCATCTTTCAAGGCCCTCAGCGCCTTTGCGTTGTCCTCGGTGATGATACGCATAATACCAAAATCTTTCGTATCGGCAATGGATAACGCGTACAAATTCACCCCTGCGTCTTTGAGCACTTTACAGCAAGCGCTCGCTCTGCCCTCTTTATTTTCCAAAAATACAGCTATCTGTTTAATCATAATTTTTCTCCTTATACTATACACGCCTACGCAGGAGTATTTTCGACGGGAGCGTACTAGGCGTACGCGACAAGAAAAACGCACCTGCAACAACGTATTTCGAAGTAGATTCTTCGTTTTACAGTTTTACAGTTTGCGATTATCCGTAATACGTTTCGCCTTCCCCTCACTACGCGCCACGCTACCAGGCGACACGAGGGTAATCTTCGCGCTGACGGAAAGAGCAGACGCCATATCCGCCGTCAACTTTTTACGAATTTCTTCTACGTGACCAACTTCGTCAATCGAAATCGCAGGCGACAATTCCACGACGATTTCCATAGTATCGAGGTTGTTTACGCGGTCTACGTTGATATGATAATGAGGCGCAACGTCGCTGTTTCTCAACAATACGCTCTCGATTTGCGACGGGAATACGTTGACACCACGGATAATTAACATATCGTCGCTTCTGCCCGTAATCTTGTTCAGCTTAATCGTCGTTCTGCCGCAAGGACAAGGATCGGCGTTCAGGCTGGCAATATCACGCGTGCGGTAACGCAACAACGGCATACCCTCTTTCGTCAGCGTCGTAATGACAAGCTCACCCGATTCCCCGTACGGCAACGGCTCTAACGTGTCCACGTCGACGATTTCAGGATAGAAATGGTCGTCTTGGAAATGCATACCCGACTTAAACTCGCAATCGCACGCAACGCCAGGGCCTGCAATCTCGCTCAAACCATAAATATCGCAAGCGCGAATCCCCAAACGTTTTTCAATATCCGCGCGCATATTTTCCGACCAAGCCTCTGCCCCGAACACACCGCCTTTCAGCTTGAGATCCACGCCCGGTTTCAAGCCCATTTTCTCAAATTCTTCCGCCAAATAAATAATGTACGAGGGCGTACAACAAATAATATCCGCACCGAAATCAGTGATGAGCTGTATCTGTTTTTGGGTGTTCCCTGCCGACGCAGGCACAACGCAAGCTCCCATTTTTTCAACGCCGTAATGCATACCCAAGCCACCCGTAAACAAGCCGTAGCCATACGCCACGTGCACCACGCTGTTCTCGTCAGCACCCGCCATCACGAGCGAACGCGCCGCACATTCCCCCCATACGTCGATATCGTTTTGGGTGTAGCCCGCCACGGTGAGCTTGCCCGTCGTCGCGCTGGACGCGTGCAAACGCACGAGATCGCGCATAGGACGCGCCATCATCCCGAACGGATACGCGTCGCGCAGGTCTTGTTTTACCGTGTACGGCAATTTGTAAATATCGTCAATTGATTTAATATCGTCGGGTTTGAGCTTAATCGCGTCCATTTTCGCGCGATAGGGCTTTTGGTTTTCGTACACGTACTTTACCATCTTCACCAAACGCTCTGATTGCAGCACCTTTTTTTGATCGGCGCTCATCGTTTCTAATTCTTTTTGAAAATATTGCATAATCGTATATTCCTTTGTCGCAGTTTTCTCCCACGGCTACCGCCTTGCGGCGTTAAATTTCTCTATTACAGTCTCCCAACTATTACGCAAGTGTCAAACGTATCTTAAACGCGTTCGTAGCCCAGCTCAAACGCCGCCAAATTCAGCTGTAAAAACTTTGCAGGCACACAAGCTTCCACGGCGCGTTTCATCACGTCTTTATCAAACGCAAACAGCTTGCACAGCGCGCCCAGCATAACGATATTCGTCGCTTTGCCGCTGCCCGCCTCGACAGCCGCCTCTTGCGCCTTGATAAAGTGCGTATGTTTCACGCGTAACGAAAGCCGCTCTTTTACGTTCTTTGGATACTCCGCCGCGCCCGTAATGCAGGGCATCGGCAATATCTCTTCGTCGTTGACGAGCAAAATCCCCTCAGGTTTTAAATAATGCGCCGTACGCGCCGCCTCCAACGCCTCGAAAGCAATCACGACGTCCGCGCCGCCCTCCCAGATCACGGGCGAGTGGATTTTTTCACCGATACGCACGTGCGTAACAACGCTACCGCCACGCTGACTCATACCGTGTATCTCGCTCAGTTTACAGTCTTTCCCGCAAAGCATTGCATACTTCCCCAACACGCGGCTCGCAAGGAGCGTACCCTGACCGCCTACGCCAGCTATTAAAACGTTCATCATATTCTCAGCCCTCCTTCACGAGCGACAACGCGCCGAACGGACACACGTTCGCGCAGACTTCACAGCCCGTACACTGGCTCGCATCAATCTTCACGCCGTTTTCGCCTACGCTGATAGCAGGACAGCCCAAACGCATACAAACACCGCAGTTGCGACAGTTTTGCACCTGCATTTTCGGCTTTGACGATTTATCGAGCAGAGCGCAAGGACGTTGGGCGATAATCACGCTCACTTCCTTGGACGCCGTTGCGGCTTTCACCGCCTTTTCCACCGCCTTGACGTCGTACGCGTCTACGATTTGCAAATCCTTTACACCGCAAGCCTTGCACAGCTCGTCGAGCAATACGACAGGAGCAGGCGCACCCATCAAATTTTTACCCGTTGCAGGGTGCTGCTGATGCCCCGTCATACCCGTCGTGGAGTTGTCGAGAATAATCAGCGTAATACCGCTCTCGTTATACACGGCGTTAATCAAACCCGTCACGCCGCTATGTAAGAACGTGGAGTCCCCAATAACCGCAACGTTGTTGCTTGCGCCGTCCGTCGCCTTTTTAAAGCCGTGCGCCATACCCACCGACGCGCCCATACAAACGCAGGTATCCACCGCGGAAAGCGGCGGCACTGCGCCCAGCGTGTAACAGCCGATATCGCCGTTGACCGTCAGCTTTAATTTATTCAAAACGTAAAATACGCCGCGGTGCGGACACCCCGCACACATCACGGGCGGACGCGCAGGCACTTTTTCCGCCTCAGGCGCGCTCGCACCGCCGAATTTTTCCATAATCTTCAAAACGGAGATTTCGCCTTGCAAGGAGAACAGGTCTTTGCCGTGACAAGCAATCCCTGCCGCTTTCATTGCGTCCTCGATATACGGCTCTAATTCCTCGATAACGATTACCTCTTTTACCTTGGTCGAAAATGCTTTCAACGCGGACATGGGCAGGGGATACGCCGTTCCAATCTTGAAAACGTTGGCGTTTGGCAACGCCTCTTTTACGTACTGATACACCGCGCCCGAGCATACGATACCCACTTCGTTTTTATCCGTCAGCTCTTCGCGGTTGATAGCCATATCATTGACGTACGCCGACAGCGCGTTGTCCCTTTCTTCCACGACAACGTGCCGTTTGATAGCGTTCGCAGGCATCATAACGTATTTCTGCGGCGCTTTTTCATATTTTTTCAGCTCCACTTCCGCTCTGTCCTGCAAGTCCACAAACCCGTGCGAGTGCGCCACGCGCGTCGTTTCACGAATCAACACGGGCGTGTCGAATTTCTCGCTCAGCTCATAGGCGATTTTCACAAATTCCTTAGCCTCGTTCGCGTCCGACGGCTCTAACATCGGCACGTGCGCGCTGCGCGCGTAATAACGAGAATCCTGCTCGTTTTGCGAGGAGTGCATTCCCGGATCGTCCGCAACGACGATAACCAAACCGCCGCCCACGCCCGTATACGCTACGGTGAACAGCGGGTCCGCCGCCACGTTCAAACCGACGTGTTTCATACACGCCATCGCTCTCGCGCCTGCCACCGACGCCCCGATAGCCACTTCCACCGCCACTTTTTCGTTCGGCGCCCACTCCGCGTATACGCCGTCAAGCTTTGCAAAATTTTCCGCAATCTCGGTGCTGGGCGTACCGGGATACGCTGACAAAACGCGCACACCTGCCTCGTACGCGCCCCGAGCTATCGCTTGATTTGTAAGCATCAATTCTTTCATATTCTTTTCCTACCGTTATTCTTTTTCTTTTTCTACAGTTATTCTTTTATAAATTTATCTTCAAAAGTTTCCCAATCGACGTCTTTCACGAACCCATTAAAATTGCAAACGCAAACAACGTCCCCTTTATCGTCGGTGATTATCACCTCGCATAAAGTGTTATGTCCCACGCGCAACGTTTCTTTCGCCGTTGCCGTCAGCGTCGTCGTCACCGCCGCGCGAACGTACTGAATATGTCCGCCCTGCGTCACCGTAATCGGGTGCAAATAATTACTGCATATCGCGAACGCAAAATCCGCAAGGGTGTATAGCATACCGCCCTGCACTCTACCGTTGGCGTTGAGATGTTTTTCCTCGATTTTCGCACAAACTACACACTTTTCCGCACCCATTTCCGCAATCTCGATTCCCGACAATTCTACGTAGCGGTCTTTCTTAAAATATTTCCGCAATAATTCTTCTTTTTCCATATATTCTCTCACAATAATATTGCATTTATTATACCACACGCCACGCATAAAGTCAATGTTTTTATGCAAATTTATACATTCCAAACAAATAAAAAACAAACGAGCTTGGCACGTAAACCAAACTCGTTTTTTATTTATTTTATTTTCAAAAACCGCAAGATTTCATCAAACGTATCCACCATTACGATACATTCTTCGTCCAATCCGCTCTTGATAAGATTGCCGTCGTTAAAACCGATAACGTTCATACCCGCCAAACGCCCCGACAACAAACCCGCAGACGAGTCCTCGATAACGATTGCGTGCTTTTTCTCTACATTCAAGCCACCGACAAGCTCCGAATAAATCCAAGGATGCGGCTTTACTGCCATTTCGCCAATCGTGCCGTATTCCCCCTCGCCTTTGCGTCTGCCGCCCGTAATCACCGCATCGTAAAAATCAATCGGGTCGCCCATATCCAGCACACGGAACGCGGAAACGATTTCGGGGATTGCTTTATAATCCAGCCCACTCGTCGCAAGACCGATTTTTATGCCCGCCGCTTTCAAAGCGTATAAAAATTCTTTCAGCCCAGCGCGCGGCTTAAACGCCTCGGCGTTGCCTCTGCCTGCCATAATCTCGTCCAGCTCGAATCGCGCCGTCTTGTGATACACGTCCAGAGCCTCGTTCACCGTCTTGTCCACGTTGTATTTTTTTAAGCAATATTCCAAATGCTCTGCCGTCGAAAAACCCGACACGAACGGCGTATCCTCTTCGGACAGACAAAAATCGGGCGTGGTGAGCTGTTTCACCGTCTTTTCAATGAGGTATATCCAAAACTCCTCACTAATCACCGTCGTCCCGTCGAGGTCCATCAACACCGCCTCAATGGGGTATTCCGTCTGCGGTCTTTCAAAGGGATAGGTCGCCTCGACGCCGCATTGATTGATTGTGCAATGGGGTTTGCCTTTCCACTCAAAAAATTCCACACCGTTGATATTATATTTTTTCATACGATTCACCATTTTGTTTTGTTGTTACAAAACGCATTTTTTTATCGTTCGCATTTTATTATAGCATTAACGCGCGCCTTTGTCAAACCTCTCCGCATAATTTATCACATCTTTTATCATCTCAAAACGATAAATACGGCGCAGTGCGGAAACGTAATCGGGCTTTTGCGCGTTTACGTCAAAGAAACACCTTACACTTCCTCCACCAACTGCATTTTCGTCAGAAATTCCTTTTTGCTGATTTCGGGATTTTCCTTTATCAAGCGATAACTGTTCCTGTAATTTTCGTCCGATACCGCTTCTGCTATTGTTATCGGATGCACCCCTAATTTTTTCAGATAATTCGACACTAACGTGCCCTTTTGATATTGCTCGCTCATTTATTTCCTCCATTCTTTGGTTTCTTAATTGACTATTCGATATTGTTATCCTTTTTCTTACGCCAAAGCTAATTTCACCATTGTCTATTCCTGAATCGACTATATAAACGGTATTTCCTTGCTCAATGGCAATTCCATTTGCTATACCGTCAACTATCCCGTTATACAACTCGGACAATTTTCCTCGAATATATCTTACGTTATTTAAGCCGATTTGCGAATAAGATATATAGCTTGTTACGCGTTTTGATATATTATATCGCGAAGAAGTATTATTGTCAATATCTTTTTTTACTTCTTTTTCGTCCACGTCGCCTTCCAACATAGAACGAACAGCGCGCACCTTTTGCATTTCTTCTTCCACTTCGCCCAACGATTTCCGTGAAGAAGAATTTTTTGAAGATTTTTTATCATTTTCTGTTGACTTTTCCGAATTTTCGCGTATAATAGTAGTAGAAGAATCTGTACCACTGTTACGTTTCGGGCGTGTTGAGGGGGCTTCTGCACCTATCGGCGTGGCAAGGGTTCTTTCTTTTTTTAATGAATTTTTTCCGAAAAACCGTTGACATTTTCTTCAGTTTCGCGTATACTATTCGTAGAGAGAACATTCTTCCCCCCTTTCGTACTCATATTTTGGGTGTCGGATAGTGAAGAGTGTTCTTTTATATTTGTCTTAAAAACTGTTGACATTTTCCGATT
Organism: Clostridia bacterium; assembly: GCA_017507005.1. GTDB lineage: Bacteria > Bacillota > Clostridia > Christensenellales > Borkfalkiaceae > Scatosoma. The sequence continues at coordinate 54,379 of JAFWBT010000018.1, forward strand.
TTTTTCGTATAATAGTGACAAGAGAGCGAGAAGAAAGGAGCGTTTTGGACGTGTTCTGTCGGCTGTTTTTGTCAGATGCAGAGCCTTGCGTAAGCTCTCCTTTTTTCTCTATATAAGCCAAATTCTTGTAATCGGCGCTGAAGACGTAAAAATACGGTGAAACCTTGTGGTTTCACCGTATTTTTGGTCGAGGCGACGGGGATCGAACCCACGACCTCAGCGTCCCGAACGCTGCGCGCTACCAGCTGCGCCACGCCTCGTTTTTTACCTATTCGTTATTTGTCGAGGCGACGGGAATTGCCTTGCGGCAAAGTGTCGAGCTACGCTCTCGCGCGAACCCACGACTTATCGCGCTACCAGCTGCGCTACGCCTCGTTTTTTACCTATTCGTTGTTTTTCGAGGCGACGGGAATTGCCTTGCGGCAAAGTGTCGAGCTACGCTCTCGCGCGAACCCACGACTTATCGCGCTACCAGCTGCGCTACGCCTCGTTTTTTACGTTCCTTTCTCGCTTAGAAACGCATACATTATAGCAAATGCCACAACAAATGTCAAACTATTTTCACCTACAAAAAACTATTTTATCAAAAATTAAAAACTTTCCCAAAAAACAGCCTTTCTCGCATTAGGAAAAACACAAAAACGCGGCGCTAAAAACGCCGCGTTTCATTTTTACACTCTTTCTTATACGCCGCTATACGCCGAAAAACCGCCGTCTACGGGGATTACCGTACCCGTTACGAAACCGCTCGCGTTATCGTCTGCCAGCCACAGCAACGCGCCAATCAAATCGGAAATTTCACCAAATTTCTTCATCGGCGTCGCCGCAAGAATCTTGCCCGTACGCGCCGTAGGCGTGCCGTCCTCGTTGAAAAGCAACGCTCTGTTCTGGTTCGTTACGAAAAATCCGGGCGCGATTGCGTTGCAACGAATATTACAAGGCGCAAAATGCACCGCAAGCCATTGCGTAAAGTTGCTAATGCCTGCCTTCGCCGCGCTGTATGCGGGAATCTTCGTCAAAGGACGGTATGCGTTCATACTGGAAATGTTGATAATATTGCCGCCCGTGGCTACCATGTCCGTAGCGAACACCTGCGTCACCAAGAACGCCGACGTGATATTCAGGTCGAATACGAATTTCAAGCCGCTTTCTTCCAACGCGAAAAAGTCTTTCACTCCTTCCAAATCAGGCGTCATCGTTTCATTGTCCGTGGACGCGCGGGGATTGTTGCCGCCTGCGCCGTTGATGAGGAAATTCACCTTACCAAAGCTCTCGTTAATCGTATTCTTCGCCTCGATAATGCTCTCCTTATCTAAGCAGTTGCAACGAATCGCAATGGCATTTTCGCCGATTTCTTCCGCAATCGCAGCCGCCGCCTCGTAATTGATATCGAGCAGAGCCACTTTCGCGCCACATTCCGCCAAAGCTCTTGCAAATTCACTGCAAATAACGCCGCCTGCACCCGTTACTGCCACCACTTTATTCTCCAAATTTACGTTAAAAGGAACACTCATTGTCTTTCTCCTTACGCGCGCCTATCCTTATATCCATAGCCGCGCAATTATTTATCGCTTGCATTATACCACCATACCGCAAAAAAGGCAATAGCGAAACGCACAAAATACATTGCGTTTTTTACACAAAAATCCACTGTTTCTTCTCCGATTTTTCAGCCTTATTCACAAAAGGCGGCTACCATGTACGCGTTGAACGGTATTTTTCAGCTTTTTCACGTCCTTAAAACGCAAGCTTGCAATGGGACGTCGTTTCAATGCCGTGTTTCGTAAAAACTTCTTCCGCGCGCGCGGAATCGGACGTTTTTACAACGATACACGCCTCGTCGCCGCCGTAGGAAAGCCCGTACATATACTCCACGCCGATTTCCTCGTCCGCAATCGTTTTCAAAATCTTTTGCAGACTCCCCGGGCTATGCGGTATTTTCACAATAAACACCTCGGTCAACATACAAGAACAACCTGCCGCCGTCATGCTTTCCTTTCCCTTTTGCGGATCGTCCACAATCAAACGCAGCAGACCGTACTCCATTGTATCTGCAAGACTGAGCGACAAGATATTCACGCCGCTCTCTTTCAATACGTCCAGCAATTCCCCCAGCCGACCTTTTCTGTTTTCAATAAATACGGATAATTGTTTCGCCAACATCTCTTTTCTCCTTATTGCTTTCTCAAATCTTTAATACGTTTCGCCTTGCCCTCAAAGCGTTGCAACGTATTCGGGGATTCCAAACGCACCTTAGCGTCCAAGCCCAAAATCACTTTCAATTTATTCTTTGTAAACGCCTCAATGCGTTGTAATTCCGCAAACGAGTCCGTTTCCTTGTTCAGCTCTACGCGCACCGTCAGCTTGTCCGTATACCCCTCTCGCTCCACAATAATCTCGTAATGCGGGCCGAGTTCTTCCACGGAAAGCACCACTTCTTCAATCTGTCCAGGGAACACGTTGACGCCGCGAATCTTCAACATATCGTCGCTTCTGCCCGAGGGATTTTCCATACGGCAAGTCGTTCTGCCGCACGCGCACGGCTCGTAAAACAACCGCGTTACGTCTTTCGTGCGATAACGAATCAACGGCAACCCCTCTTTCTTTATACACGTAATCACAAGCTCCCCTTTCTCGCCGGCAGGCAACACCTCGCCCGTTTCGCTGTCGATAATCTCGGGGATAAAATAGTCCTCGTTGATATGCATACCGCAATGTTCCAAGCACTCCCCCGAAACCCCAGGTCCCATCAGCTCGCTCATGCCGTAGTTGGACGTGATGTTTACGTCCTTGCCCCAAACGGCGTGCATTTCCTCACGCATCGCATCCGTCAGCAATTCACTGCCCACTAGCGCGGTTTTGATATGCAAATCGGTTTTAGGATTGATTCCATTTTCCCTCGCCACCTCCGCAAGCCGCAAAGCGTACGAGGGCGTCGCCACGAGCAACGTCGTTTCAAAATCCTTCATATACATCAGTTGCTTTTCCGAATTTCCCGTAGACGAGGGCACGATAGCCGCGCCGATTTTTTCCAGACCGTAATGCAGCCCGAACGCGCCCGTGAACATACCATACCCAAAACAAATCTGCGCGACGTCCTTTGCCGTTGCGCCGCCCATACAAGCAATACGCGCAACGCAGTCCGTCCACGTTTCCATATCCCCACGCGTGTAGCCCACCACCGTCGGTTTGCCCGTCGTACCCGAGCTTGCGTGAATACGCAGCAGCTCGTCCTTCGGCACGGCAAACAGCCCGAACGGATAGGTGTCGCGCATATCCTGCTTCGTCGTAAAGGGAAGCTTTGCCAAATCCGCCAACGATTGTACGTCTTGCGGTTTTATCCCCGCCGCATCCATTTTCGCACGATAATACGGCACTTTTTCATACACGCGCGCCACCGTTTCTTGTAAACGCGCCAGCTGTAACGCCTCTAATTCTGTTCTTGGTAAACTTTCTTCTTTTGACCAAATCATAGCACTTACCTCTATCCTTTTCCTCACTCCGTCTGCTTATTCCGCTTGCTTATCCGTGAACGCCGAGGCTATCGTTTTTTCGTCGGGTGCCTTGGTCAGCAGGCTCACCACCGCCGTCACCACGAGCGAATACGCCATACAAATTACACCGATAAGCGGCGAGCAGTTGATACCCGTCTGCAACGCCACGGGGAATGTGCAATCCCAGCCGTTTTTATCGTAGCCGAAGATAAAAATCAACGCCACCGTCAGCACCAACGCGCCCACTATCGAGCTCCACACCGCAGGACGGCTGACTTTTTTCCACAGCAAACCCAGCACGAACGGTCCCATAAAACAGCCTGCCAAAACGCCCCAGCTCAGCCCCATCAAATACGCAATAGCGGAAATTTGGAACTTCTCGTTCAAAATCGCCAACACGACGGATATAGCCACGAACACAAGGCACAATATCTTCATCGTGACGTTTACTTTTTTATCCGACGCGTCGGGATTGATTTTGCCTTTATAGATATCGACGGCAACGACGGAAGCAGATGCCAAGGATACCGACGAGAGCGTAGACATACTCGCCGACAAAATCAACACCGCAATCACGCCGATAAGACCGCTGGGTATTACGAGTTTCATCATCGTCGGCACGACGTTATCCGCGCCTACGCCCGCCACCTCGGGGAACAGCCCCGACAGCGCGCCCGTGAAATACGCGCCAAAGCCGATAATCAAAGCGAACAGCGTACTCACCACCGTGCCTTGCATAATCGCTTTGTCGTCGCGCACCGCATAATATTTATGTATCGTCTGCGGCAACGCCCATACCCCGAACGAGGTGAGCATTATCAACGACAACAAGGACACCGTGTTCCCGTACAGCCCTTTGTTCGAGCTGGAAAAGGTGAACCAGCCAAGCTCGGGACTATTGACGAGCTTCGTCAAATCCCAACTAACGTTGTCGTGGTTCATAAAACAAATCACCATTGCCACAACGCCGACGAGCATAATAATACCCTGAATAAAATCGGACAACGCCGTTGCGAAATATCCGCCGAAGAACAAATACAACGCCGTCAGCACCGCCAACGCCACCATAACGATCCAGCCCTCTACGTCGAACACGATTTCAAACAGCGAACTCAGCCCGTTATACACCGATGCCGAATACGGGATTAAGAATAAGAAAATAATCACCGCAGACGTCAATTTCAGCCGTTTGCTGTTATACCGCTTTTCAAAAAATTCGGGCATAGTCTTTGCCGACAGCCGACGCGTCATATTCTTCGTGCGTTTTGCGAGCACCAGCCACGCAAAGAGCGAGCCGATAATCGCGTTCCCCACGCCAATCCACACCGACGCCAAACCGTACTGACCACCGAATTTCCCTGCATAGCCGATAAAAATTACCGCCGAAAAATAGGTCGTCCCGTACGCAAACGCGCTCATCCAGCCGTTCAAGCCCTTTTTCCCTGCCAACAAAAAGTCCTTCACCGAGCCAGAACGATTGCGTGTGTACGTCGCAATCCACACCATTCCGATTGCGTATAACGCCAAAATCACGTAATCTAATACCATTATTCTCTCCTTTTCGTTATGATTTTGTATACATAATCATATTTATTGATTATTATACAATTTTCAATCGGTTTTGTCAATAATATAGCAATGCTATTTAATAGAAAAAGCAAGAAAAATACATAAAAACGCTCCACGGACTATCCGCAGAGCGTTGTTTTGTATTTTTTTATAATTTTTTCGCCACGTTTTATCACACGCTCGGCTACTCGTTTAGCTACGTTTATCATACGTTTGGCTACAAAAATACGTTCGTTTACAAAATCCTTATTCAAAAAGCAAGGTAAATACGTTCTCGCTCTCACGAGGAATTTCGTATTTTTCGTCCAATTCCGGTCCGCACGAATACGAGCCGACGCCGCGCATAGCAAGGTCTAAACAGACGTTGACGATACCGTGTTTTTTCAGCTCGAACGTGTGCTTGCAGGCAAACAACTGCGCCGTTTCATACGGCAACACGGAAAAGCTGAACGGTTTTTCCGCCATCACGGACAATATGCCTTGCACGTTCAAATACTCGCTATCGTAATGGCTGCCCGTTTCCTGCGGCCGCACGTACGGCGTAAAATTCTCTTCCGCCGTCGTTTGATAATAGCCGTACTCGCTCGCCACGTGCTTGTCCACGTAGCTCTCGTACGGGCCGTACCCGACGTACGAAAAGGCGTTATGCTCTTTCGCCACGGCAAACTCCAAGCCAAAACGAGGAATACGTTTCACCCAATCGGCTATCTTATATTTTAAGCCGATTTTCAAGCCGCCTTTGACAATTTCATAGCGCAACGTATACGCCACGGCAGGATCACAACACTCCGCAATCATCACGCCCTCTATCTTGTAGCCGTTTTTCGTCTTTTCACAGCTCGTCGTATACGGCGCGCAATGCGCTAAATCGAACAATTTATAATCGTTCTGTTTCATTTCATTGTCAACGTAACGTAAAATATTCAACGTCATGGGTGAGCGCAATATTTCCTTGCCATCCACCGTCAGCGACGTAATCGCGCCCGTGTCCTCGTCCAAAATAAAGTCTATCTTATTATCTTTTGCCTGCGTTTTCGGGATTGCTATCCGTTTCTTTTCCGAAGTCAGCTTGCCTGCGTACACCGCTTGCATTTCACGCGCGCCCGATTTTATCTTGCGGTCGGGCGATAACAAACCGTCCGCGCAGAAATTGCCGTCGTGGTTTCTCTCTCCGCAATCGCCGCCGTATAAATACCCTTCTTTCGTCTTAACGGCGTGGTCTGCCCACTCCCAAACGAACGCGCCGAACATCTGCGGATTGTTGTAAATCAATTCCCAATACTGCGAAATATCCCCACAGCTGTTCCCCATGGCGTGCGTATATTCACACAGCACGAACGGCCGCGTTTCCGCCTCGTTGTTGAGGACGTTTTCCTTAATCCAATCGAGCGAGGGATACATATAGCTCACCACGTCAACGTGCTCGGTGAAATAGTATTTCTTGTCCGCGTTTTGCAAGCCCTCGTAATGCACGGGACGCTCGTCGCGCGCACGGATATATTCCGCACCCTTGAAAAACGCCTTGCCAAAACCGCTCTCGTTCCCCAGCGACCACATAATAACGCAGGGACGGTTTTTATCCCGTTCTACGAGTGCCACACAGCGGTCGTATATCCCCTCGGAAAAGAGCTCGTTTTCCGCAAACTCGTTCCAAATATCCAATTCGTAATCCCCGCGTCTTGTCGCCGCGCCGTGCGTTTCCAAATCGCACTCGTCCATAACGAAAAAGCCGAACGCATCACACAGCTGATAAAATTCAGGCTGGTCGGGATAATGCGAAGTGCGGATAGCGTTGACGTTGAGTTCTTTCATCAACCGTAAATCTTTCACCGTATCCAAAAGCGTCACCGTCGCGCCCGTCGTAGGCGAGGATTCGTGACGGTTTACCCCTTTCAGCTTTACTGCCTCGCCGTTAATTTTGAATACTGGCCCCTCAATCGTAATCTTTCTAAACCCTACTTTTTCTATAATTTTTTCACCGCAAGCGGCAATTTCCAAAGGATAGAGATTCGGGGTTTCTGCCGACCATTTTTTCACGTTTTTGACGGCGAACGATACACAGCCTTTTGCCGCAACGAACGCGCGTTTTTTCGCAAACGTCACCACCGCGTCCTCGTCGCTGTCGTTGTAAAATTCCATCACGCCCGTATCGTCTGCAAAATCCGTTTTCACGCGATAATCCACAAGGTGTTTTTTCGGACGTTCTAAAAGATACACGCTACGGAAAATCCCCGAAAAACGGAATTTGTCCTGACACTCGAGATAGCTAGACGCGCACCATTTCAGCACAACCACGTCCAACACGTTGTCGCCGTCCTTTAAATACTGCGTAATGCAGAATTCACTCGTCGCGTGCGAAATTTGCGAATAGCCCACCTGCACGCCGTTCACGTACACGTAGAAAAAGCTATCCACCCCTTCAAAATTCAGATAATACGCCTTATCACCCTTTTGCAAGGCAAAGCGTTTTTGCAAATGCCACGTAGGATTTTTATGCGGCACGTACGGCGGATTGCAAGGGAACGGATAGCGACAGTTGATATACTGTATCTGGTCGTAACCGTGCATCTGCACGCAAGACGGCACGGGAATAGCCGCAAAGCCCTCCGTCGCCGTAATATCCACCGCCTCGGGACGTTCATACGCCTTGATTTTCCAAGCACCGTCCAAAGACATAAATTCCGAACTCGATTTTCTATCCACTATCCCGTAACGGTATTTCACCCTATCGCTTTCCGCGAACGGAATATAATAGCTGCGCTGTTTTTCTACGCCAACCCGTTGAAATCCCTCGTATGCTTTCATTTCCTTCTCCTTACGCCTTCCACGGCGATTTTTTAGCAGCGATTGAAAGGAAAGACGTTCCCAAAATCTCTTGAAAACGCCTTACTTTTTACGCTTTATTTATTGTCGTATTTCTTTACGAATTCGAGCAGTTTTTCCACCGTCGTAAACGCGACTGCCATATTCGTATCCGCCGCGCCGTAATAAATCGTAATCTTGCCCTCCGAATCCACGAGCGCCGCGCAAGGGAAACATACGTTGTCCGTAAAGCCAACGCGTTCGTACGTCGTTTCCGGCGTCAACAGATAGCGATTGCCGCGATAGAGCACTTTGGACGGATCTTCCAAATCCAACAACGCCACGCCCATGCTATACGTAAGCCCATTACACGTCTTTTGTACGCCGTGATAAATGAGCAACCAACCCTCGTCCGTCTTAATGGGCGCAGGACCTGCACCAATCTTCACTCTTTCCCAATAGCAATTATTCAGGAAATTTTTCATCAACAGCTTGTGATGCCCCCAATATTCCATATCGTTGCTATAACTGATATAAATATTCCCAAAAGGCGAATCCCCTGCATCGCTAGGACGATTGAGCATTACGTACTGACCGTTAATCTTTTCGGGGAACAATACGCCGTTTCTATTGAACGGCAAAAAGCCGTTAGGCAACATTTCAAAACGCTTGAAATCCTTCGTTTTCGCCACGTAGATAGACGGGCCTTCGATATCCGCGCAGAACACCGTATAATAGGTATCCTCCACCTTAATCAAGCGCGGATCGTACGCGTAGGGGTATTTAAATACACTGCCGTCCTGATTGTAAAATACGATAGGCGTCGTTTCCAAATCCCAATGCACCCCGTCTTTACTTTTACCCAAATACAAATCGGGAATACCGCGTTTGTCCTCACAACGGAACAGACCGATATATTCCCCGTTCAGCATCACCGTCGCGCTATTGCAAATGTGCCAAAAATGCTCCATGTTAGGGATATCAAACAGCGGATTGCCGCTATAACGCCAAATATAACTCTTTTCGTCGGGCGCATCTTCCCACAACATACCGTTATTCACCTCGTAGTATTTGTCCATTTTCATCACATTTTACCTCTTTGTAATTTATTTTATTTAGGCATTATAAGCCCCACCCGCAAAAAAGCGTTGCAGTATTTGTAGTATACTACAATCCTTTCCGCAAAGCAATTGCAAATCCTGCCAAAAACTTTACATTTTCAACCTTTGCTCCACGTTTTGCGAGCCTATGATAAGCTCGTACACGGTAGCCTCATTTTTATTTTATAATACGTTAAACTCGTACATGGCAGCCTTATTTTATATTTTTTGAGGCTATTTTGTAACGCTGCTTAGCCGCCAAAATTTACTCTTTCCAAGACAACAATTTCTGATAATAATATACGGGAATCGCACTCCAACCGTGGCAAAGACTGCCTGCGTTATCAAATGCCGCCGCGCCGTCAATCGTTTCCCAAGCCGCCGTCGAGCCTGCCTCCACCATAATCCGATAAGTATCGCGAATTTCCGAAAGCACTTTGTCTGCGTATTTTTTCGCATCCACCTTCAACAGCGCGTCGTATTTAAAGCATTTCATACTAAGCGAGCAGGATATCAGCTCGTTATTTACTAATTTTTCGCAAATACACTTTGCTTCTTCGCCCGAAACAATACCAAACGTCACGGCAAGCGCGTTGACGATTTCCACGTATTCGTCGCCGCCCACCGTCACGGAAAAGGCGCGCGCGGTCTTATTATAAAACGCCTCGTACGTCGCCTTTGCCAACTGTTCGTCCGCATCGCCGTAAGGATATTCCAGCCCTGCCATCACGCAAATATCTTTCAATGCGCGCAACGCCATAACGGCAAGAATATTCATCTGTGCGTCGGGTATCCCCTCACTATTCCCTTTCAGCACCCCTTCCGAGCCTTCCGACCAATCGTAAAAATTCCAATTATTCGCGCCCTCAAAACGATACAGCAAGCCGTCTGCGTTTTTCCGCGCTAAAAATACGTCCAAATATTTACGGATACGAGGCAGCACTTGCTTTGCAAACGCCACGTCGCCCGAATACTGCATATATTCCTTCACCGACAGCGTGTAGTACAGCGAAAACGAAGGAATCGTAAGGTCTGTTCCGCAAGGATAACAAATAGACATCAAGCCGCTAGGATATCTATCCTCGCTCATCAACAACAGATTTGAACGCGCGTATTCATAGTTCCCGTCCTCAAACGCATAATAGCCGCACAGCATTTGATTGCGCGAATCAAACGCGTACAAGCACTGTTCGCGCCAAGGACAATCAACGTAATGCTCCATCATGCAAAGCTGCAACGAATTGACGCACAGCTCGTATATCTTATTATCCAGCTCGCTATCAAAACGCACCTTCTTCACGTTCGTCGGGTACACCTGCGGCAACAGACCGATATACGTGGGCGTTATGGGCTTTTCCGTATACACCTCCAAATACCGACAGCCCAAGCGTAACATATAATTCACGTATTCGTTCTTACCTTTTTTTGCCACGTATTCATAGCTGAAATCCCTATCGTGGATAAGACGGCGCACGTGCCCGTTCGGCTGTAAATCTTCACCAAAATCTACGCGAATATACTGTTCGTCCTGCGAATCGAACTCCAAAACAGGCAACCCTACGACTTCTTCACCCAAGTCCACCAAGAAATACGTTCCTTCCGATTTAAGAATCTTTGCGTTTACGCGGTCTTTCACCACCAATTTCTTATTCGGGCGCGCAACGAAACGACACGTCTTTTCCACCTCAACAGCAGGGCTACAACCTACGCCCGTCGTCGCCCAATCGTCCTCTTTCGCGCTATCGTAATAAAAGCTGAAACCAAGCTGGGCGGAGACCTTCTTTTTCGCGCCGCTCTTATACGCCGCGCTCTTTCTACAAAGTGTGGAAAAATTGCTCTCAACGCATACCTGCCCCCCTTGTTCGACCTCAAAAATCAATCCTGCCGGCGCAAGGAAATACCGCTGCGTACTCTCGCCAAAATGCCATACGAGCACGGCAAGCGTATTGTCGCCCTCCTTTACATGCTTCGTAATATCCAATTCGTCGTACGATTTATAATGTTCAAAATCGCCGTATTGATTAGACGAAACGTAGTTTCCGTTGACAAACAACGTATAATCCCCGTCGCAAGAAAGACGGCAAAGCGTTTTTTCGTCTGCTTTCGCCGTGAACTTCGTGAAAAATTCACCGTATTCGTCTACACTATCCTCTTTGCCTATCCATATCCATTTCGCCCTATTAAAAACGCTCATTGTTCTCTCCTTTTATTTTCCCATCACCACGAGAACGTCCGCTTTTTCGGCGTTCAACGCGACCATGGTACCCTCGATTTTGTTTCCGTTCACGCAAATTTCTTTCACCGCATTGCCACAGCGCGCGCGATTATCAATCGTAATATCGTACGCGCAGCCACGGAAAATACGCTTTATTTTCACCTGCTCCCACTCGTTCGGGATACAAGGCTTGATTTCCAAACCGCCAAATCTCGGTTTCAGCCCGAAGATATATTGCTGAATAGCAATCGTCATCCAAGCCGCCGTACCCGACAACCACGACACCCCTGCCGCACCTGCGGACAGCGCAATCGGTGCGCGGATATTCGAGGAATAAATATACGGCTCGGCATTGTATTGATCGACGCCGAATTTTGCAACGATATGGTCGGGAATCATATCCTTATAAATCTTATACGCCTGCTCGTTATTGCCCAGCATACACTCGGCGATAATCGCCCACGTGCTCGCATGACAAAACACGCCGCCGTTCTCCCCTATCCCTGGCTGTGCAAAGGTCAGCTCGTTCTCTTTCGAGGGATAATTCCGCTTCAACGGCGGATCTAATTTCAGCAATCCGTACCCGCAGTCCAAATGCTCCATTACGGCGTTCATCGCAGACATGCCCCTCTCCTTTGAGGTACTTTCGGACATCACAGCCCAGCTCTGCGAGTTAATCCAAATCTGCGCGCACTCGTCGCCTTTCTTCCCCAATTTCATCCCCTCGTCAGTGACGGCACGAATAAACCACTCCCCGTCCCAACAAAACTCATTGAGGATTTTTTCCTGCGTTTCGATAATTTCGTCGTATTGCGCCGCGCTCTCACCGATTAGCGCGCACAATTCTTTCATTTCCTTGCACGCCATCACCAGCATTTGCGACACGAACACGCTCTCTCCCTGCCCTTTTTTGCATACATTGGTGAGCATATCGTTCCAATCCGAACCCAGCATCAACGGCAAACCGTCCGCGCCGAGATGTTCCACCGTATATGCCACCGATTTTTTCAGGTGCTCTAACACCGTACCCTCGCCGCCGTCAAAATATGCCACGCGCTCGTTCAAGAAGTCCGTTTTACCCTCTTCCATAACGATTTGATACGCCGTATAAATCATCCACAAATGATTGTCGCTACGGTCGCTCAAAAGAGACGGACTCTTTTCCTCGGGATAGAAATAATGCACCGTTTTACCGCAAGCGTATTGCTGCGTCATAATCAGTTTCAGGCGTTTTTTCGCCGCAGGTAAGTCGTAGAGAATATTCCCCAAAATATCCTGCGACGCGTCGCGTACGCCCACGCCGCGCACCGTGCCCGTCGCGTAAAAAGAAATCTCGCGGCAAACGTAAAAATTCACCAATGCCTGCAAGGGATTCCACGCGTTCATCATACGCGCGCTATCCGCGTCGGGAATCTCCACTTGGAATTTAGCCAAACGCGTTTTCCAGCCCTCTTTCAAGTCCGCAAACGCGCGCTGGGCATACCCCTCTTTTTTGAGTTCGTCTAATACCTGCCCTATCTCTTTGCCTTGTTCCAGTGTACCTAAATACAGCGCGAGGCTCTCCGTTTTCTTTGCCGACAGCGCCACATCAAAGGACATCGAGAACATTGCCTCGCCACCTTTCAGCTCGGTGTTTCCACAGCCACCACGTTCAATCGCTACAGGATTTTTCAAATCTCGATAATACCCGATAAAATCTTGTCTACTGCCGCTATACGAGCTGCATTTTCTATCCGCCGTAAAATACACGAACGGCGTTTCGTCAGGCCGAGGCTGACCGTCGGGAAAATACTCGTAAACGAGCGCGTCGTTCTCGCTATCGTATAAAATATTATTGCTGTTTTTAACGTAGCATTGCCATTGCACCTCGCGCAAATATTGCATCAAGCCCATTTCTTGGCAAGCAAACACCTGCACTTCTCTCTCGCTCTCCGCCGTCAAACGCAACGAATACACCAACGCGTTATCCTTGCCGATAAAACACGTAAGCTCCGCCCGCAAGCCGTCCTTTTCCGCCTCGAAACGGGTATACCCTAAGCCGTGCGCCGAACGCCAAAAATCGGGTGTTTCGTTGCAGGGAATAAAGGTAGGATTCCATGTCTTGCCCGTCGAACGGTCTTTGATATACACGAACATACCGCTCACGTCCACGGGCATATTATAAAAATTATATCTGCCGATACGCCAAATTTGCGGCGATTTATACCAAGACAGATTGCCGCCCGCCTGCGAAATCATAGTAAACATTTCGCCGTTGGTGAGGTAATTCATCCACGGCGAGGGCATATCGTGACGGAGAAATACGATTTCTCTATTCTCGTCGTCAAAACGATAAAACGTTTCCTTTTTTCTTGCGTCCAACATAGGTATTTTCTCCCATATTCTATCTATTCTATCATACCATATTCCGCCTATAAAATCAAGCCTTTTAGAAAAAATAATCCACCGCTTTTTACGCCCCTTTTTACTCCTCTTTTCGTTCCTCTTTCACGCGTTTGCTGCTTTTTCAAAACCAGCCGCAAAACCACACAAAAAACGGAGTGTCTATATTAGACACTCCGCTTTATTTACGTATAAATCTTTATCAATCGTCTTTCTTCTTTCTCAACAGCGCCACACCCGCAAGCGTCAACGCGCCCACGACAGCACCGCCGCTAATCGACGACGAACAACTACTCAACAGTTCTTGAATAATATTCCTCACTTCTTCTTCCACTGCCGATTTTATCATACTGTCGATTTCTTCCTCGGTAGGAATAGACGTCATATTTCCCGACAAAACGTCCTCTTGTTCACTAGCCGCCTCGCTCGTTTGCGGCACTTCTTCCGAACTCGTTTCTTCCAAAACCGATTCTTCCGACACCACTTCTTCCACCGACGAAGTTTCTTCTATCACTTCGGACGAAACTTCTTCAGACGTTATCTCAGACACCTCATCCGACGACAATTCTTCCGAAGATACTTCCTCAGAGGACACTTCTTCCGACGAAATTTCTTCCGAGCTTTCTTCTTCGTCTTCCACGACGCCCGTATGATCCACGCCGTCAATCGTGATGACGATATCCGCAATCGTCACTTCGCCTTCCAAACCGCCCATCTTAAAGAGGAACCCCGAGAAGAGATGCGCCACGTCGCCGTACGTTGTCCCTGCGCCGTTGGTTATCGGCGTATATTGATCAATCGTTATCGTATGCCAGTTGCCGTCCGCAATGACGTAATCCATTACGTCGCTCCCGTTCACGATAGGATACGAGCCGTCGCTCGCCAAAATCTGCACGATATAATCCAAAGTCACTATATCATCAACGCCTCTTTCGCCGTCGTTAGCAATACGGTAAGAGAAAGTAATTTCTTCCGCTTCCACGGGCGCGAACGTATAACTGCCGTTCACTTTCACCGTCGTATTCGTACCCTCGGTAACGAAACGCACTTCGGGATTGTCCGACATCGAGCCGTCGCCGTAGAAATACCAAACGTCGTCGCCGTCGATATTATAATAACCCCAATCGGTCATATTCTTAATCTTCTCTTCTTCCAAATGCAAATAGCAAGCAGGCGGAGCGTCCAATTCCACTTTCGTTTCATAATACAAATAATCCAAATACACTGCTTTCGCCGTAATCCCGCCGCCAAGCGCGTACGCGCCCATACACGCGCCGATACAAAGCGTAGCCAAAACACTCTTTACAATCTTTCTCATCTTTTTGCTCCTATATCTTTTCACCACCGTCAAAAAACGTGCGAACGATAGCTTTGTTTTAAATAGTGTAACACATTAACAAACGTTTGTCAATACCCTTTTCGCAATAATAAATATCAACAAAAATATACTTCAACGCGTACCTGCCCTATCCGTTTTTCAAAAAACGGATATTTTTGCACCTTAAATTTACTCGATAATTTCCACCGCCGCATAGCAGTTGAAATCCTTAATCGCAAACTTTGCTTTGCCATTTTCATACGTGAACGGCAGTTCTTGATTTTGCGGCTGCAATACGATTTTTTTCGGTTGCGGCACGCGCACTTCCACCGCCACGGACGAAAGCGTGACGATATCTTCCACCACTTCCGTGCGCCCTCTTGCGATAATATTCGCATAACAAACGTGCAACACGTGCTTACCGTCCTTTTTATACAAAGCCACTTTTCCCGACGCAGGCAACGTCGTTGTAATCCGCTTTTCGCCCAACAATCTTTCCACGAGCGGCGTCAGCAAAATTTTCGCCGTCATACCGCCGTCCTTTTCGTACAACACGAACAAATCCGCACCCACGGCAATACCGTCCTTGCCCTCCGTAATCGCAGGCGATATATTCGCGTAATTACAAGGAGTTTGTTTATGCGAGCAAAACCGCTCTCCCTCGCGGCTGAAATAAGGCAACAGCTTTTGCGCCAACACCTCGCCCGTCGCTTCCATTTGATAGGATTTTTCGTACACGACGAGGGGCGTGTTGTTCGCCGTTTTCATATACGCCGCCGTCAAATACGCAGGTCTTAACGTATCCTCTCCCAGCACCTTGCCGCCAAGGTCTACGCCGTTTTCTATAAGGCTTTTCGCCGCGCGCCCGATAGCAAGGATTTTACCGCCTTTTTGCACGTGTGCTTTCAACGCCGCAATCATACTCGACGGCAGCTCGATATCCTGCGCCACCACGATAAGCGGATAGCCGTTTCCCAGCTCGTATTCGTCAATGACGTCAAAGAGATATTTCCCCTCGAACAAAATCCGCGCCGCGCCCGTACGCCCGTCTTCCTTGGGAGTAAACAGTGCCAGCTCCGCTTCGTATTTACCGCCGATAAACAGCTCGCGCTCGCGCATAAATTGCATTGTTTCGCCCACCATTTCATAGGTGTACGCGTCCAGCTTTCCGCAAGGATGCATCTGATCGCCGACGCTCATCCCCGCGCCAAAGGTAAGGTTGAGTGCCGCCTCATAGCGCAACGCTTCCTTGTATTTATAGCCGCCAAATTCCCCCCACTCACGGTGGAATTTACCCGTCATACCGATACAGTTTTTATCAAAACGGCGAATATACGACATCATCATCGGGAAATGGTCGTATCCCCAGCCTCCCGTCGGCAGGGATTCCAATTCCAACTGGTCGCAACAATCAATCTTACTGCGTCCGCCGACTTCAAAGCCGCCGCTGTTTTGGAACACCACGGTGTTTGGACTAATTTCGTGCACCGTCTTTTCCATTTCCTCGAAATAATGATTCATCACGTCACGCGATTGTTGCCAAAGGTCTTCCTCGCTATCCACGTCCATACCCTTTTTCTTCATATCCGCAAGACAATTCGGGCAATAACAGGGCCAATTTGCAACGATATCAAAGAACACGCCGTCGGGCTTGTATTTTTCCACAACCTCGCGCGTTTGCGCCTTTAACAGCTCTAAATAAGGCGTATTAAAGCAGATACGGCGGAAACTCGTCGCAGGCTGCTGTTCGCCCTTTTTATAAATGCCCAACCACTCGGGATGTTCTTTCGCCACGTGCTCGTCATAGCCAGCGGAAATATAAATCTTCGCCGAAATGCCTGCCTCTTTACACGCCGCGAGCTGTTCGTCCAACAAATCGCACGTCAAATGCGGATGCACGAAAAATTTACTGTCCCTATAATAGAAACAACCGTGATGGCATTTTGCAAACACCGTAATCGAATCCAAACCAGCCGCTTTGATTGTCTTGGCAAACTCCGCTTTATCAAACTGCGCGCCGATACCCTCAATCAGCTCGGACGTATGAAAATCCAAATGTACACATCGCTTATCTCGTATCATTTTTATCTCCTTAAAAATCTCGTCTTAATACCGCACGTCGTAATGCAAATCATCTCGTTCGTGCAAAGCCGCCGCCACGATAAATTCCACGTACCCATCGCAAACGGTAAACGCAACAGCCATATTCCCTAAATAAATCGCGCTCGGCGTTTTTCCATACAGCCGCACCGTGATATCCCGAATTGGACGAATCCCCTCAATCTTGGGGATTGCGTTGTTAATCAAATCGTGTCCGTTGTTCGGTCTGCCTGCAAAGTCCCCCTTGCGACGGTATACGCTCATCACGCCGCCGTCTGCGGTTTCCTTCCATTGCAGAGCCGTCTCCGCAAAGCCGCCCTTTTGATAATCGTAGGTGTACTGGTCGTCCTCGTACAGCGTGCTCGCCGCGTCGCCGCCCGTATATACGCACACAATATAATCGTGCTCCTTTTCCAAAATATACTGTTGCGGCAACATCGTCACCACGATAGAGCCTTTTTCACGAGCAATGCGCCTGCGTAGCCGTGAGGCACTTCGTACTCCACGTCCCCTTGATAGGTTTTGCCCGTAAAATAGTCAATCCACTCGCCCTCGGGCAGTTTTAAATGCATATCGAACGCGCCCACGTACAGCGAATCGCCCAGCATATACGCGTTGCAAACGTCGTCAAACCGCGCCGTACCCTCGCATACGAGCGGCAACGGCCGCATCACGGGAATCCCCGTCACCGACGCGTTGTGCGCCGCCTCGTAAAAATACGGGAACAGCGACGAGCGAAGCGTGGAATACACACGAATCATCTCCTCGTTTTCAGGAGGCAAGAACCAAGGGTGGAAATAGTACGCCCAAGAACAAATCTGCGTCCACGTCGAAAGGAACGCGTAATGGATTGCCTTGACGTCCATAATATCCATATCGCAAGTGGTGTTCGTATGTCCGCACATAGCGTAATTCAAACACGCCACCAGCGTTCTCGGTCCGCCGCCCGTATCCCCTGCCCACGTCGCCGCGTACTGCTGCGTGCCAAGGTTAGCCCCTGCCGTATAAATCATCGCGCGACGGTCGGTATGTTCGGCAAAACCCTGCTGCATCTGTTTTGCCAAAATAACGGGATATACGTTATGTACTTCGTCGTCAAAATATTTTTTCGCCCACAAACGGTCGGGGTGCGGCATTACTTGCGTATTCCCGTCCAGCTTAAAGCACGCCGCGCCGTTATCCACGAATTTTTTCAGGTGTTCAAACCACGCCTCGTCCTCTTTCGTGATATTGTCGCTCTTCATCACGCCTTGCATATGCGCGTCGGCAAAATCCACGTTCTTTCTAAACGCTTCTTCCGCTAAATCCACCTGCAATTCCGCCGTCGCAACGTTCGCCTTTTCATTGCGGTCTTCTTCGTATAACAGGTCGTAATTTTCGCACAGCCACAGCGAAAGCTGCATCCCCATAAAACGCACGGGGCCCATGAACGTACGGTGACTAGACGTGTTTTCAGGCAACCAATGAGGCATCCAAAAACGGTCTTTGCTCCATTTCTTTTCCGTGGAAGCGTCGTAATACGTTTCCATCCACGACGGCTCTAACCCGAACACGTCGCAAGGAATTTTTCTATCCCGCATCATACGGATATCGTCAAGGAGCTGTCTTGCGTCCGTCGTCTTTTCCGTTTCCACGAACGTAAGCCCGTACCCAAACGCAGGCAACATCACGGGCTTGCCCGTTACGTCGGTGATTGCCTGCACCAAATCGAGCAGACTATCCCCTGCAAGGAAATAAAAATCTACCGAGCCGCCTGCCACGGAGATTTCCAGCGTATCCTTGTCGCTGTCCCCGATATCGAATTTTTGATAATAAGTGCTGTTGACAATCATTGCCCAGCCGTGCGTGCTCAGCACAACGGGCATAGGTCCGTACGAGGCAACGTTCGCCACCCATACGTTCAGCGTCTTACCGCGTATCATCACGCTGTCACGGTTCGCGTCCCCCATACCGAAAATACGCTCGTCTTTCGTCAAAGGTATATGCAAACAAAACCCTTTATCACCGTATTCCGCCACGGCAACCGCCACGTCGCGTTTTTTACAGCCAAACGTTACGCCGCCGTCCGTTCTCTCCGCGCTACAATCAGCGTAATCGCGAGAAATATCCTCTTTTAATATCCCGTAACGGGTAAACATACTCGTTTTCCCTTTCTCCGCGCGCACGTGATATACGCCACCGCGCAGCTTTTCAAGACACAACATTTCCTTTTACTCCTAAAAGTGCTTCGCTATTTGCGACTACCGTTATTATAACACTAAAAAAAGCAAAATTCAATAGTTTGCCTAATATTTTTCTCCACCTTTCTTACTATTTTTTCCACTGTAAAAATAGGGATAGTTCAACACCACAGCGAAAAATGCCCAGTTTTGAAAAATTTTGTCATATTATGGTGACTTTTTTTCAAAAATCTATTGCAATTCCTTAAAAAAAATGGTAGAATAGGATAAAATAAGTGCAAATATGCACGTATGGAGGTTTTATCAAATGAACAAGTTTTACAAAGCTCTCGGTTTTGATGCTGAAGCGAAGAAAACGAGCGTCAGAACGGAAATCATTGCCGGTATCGTAACGTTCCTTGCAATGTGTTACATTTTGACGGTCAACCCCGCGCAGATTTTGGTCGGCGTAGAAAACGCAAACGCGTATTGGCCTTCCGTTTTCATTGCAACGGCTCTCGGCGCAATCGTTGGTACGCTCTTGATGGCGTTCTTCGCAAAGATGCCTTTGGCGCAAGCTTCGGGTATGGGCCTCAACTCCTTGCTCGGCGGTCTTATCGCTATTTGGGCAGCTGACACCTACGGCGTACGCTTCACCATGGGTCAGGCGTTGTTGATGGTCCTCATCTCCGGTGTTATCTTCCTGTTGTTGTCCGTAATCAAGATTAAGGGCAAAACATTCCGCGAACTCGTATTCGACGGCATGCCCGTAGCAGTACGTAGTGCTATCTCCGTTGGTATCGGTTTGTTTATCGCATACATCGGTTTCCAAAATGCAGGCGTTATCGTTGCCGATCCTTACGTACAGGTTGGTCTTGTAAACTTCACGCAATATAACAGCGCCGTTACCCCCGCAATCGTTTGCTTGTTTGGTCTTGGTCTTATCGCAGTCCTCGACAAAATGAACGTTAAAGGTTCGGTTATTATCGGTATCCTCGGCGCAACGATTATCGGTATTCCCCTCCGTGTTACCAATTTGGATACGTTGGCAGGTGAAGGCGCAGTTTCTTGGAAATTCTGGGAAAACTTCAGCGGCTTCTTCGGCGGTGAAAACAGTGTATTCTTCGAATTCACGGATGCGTTCAAGACGGGATTCCCCGACGGTTCACTCTTTACCATTATCATGGTCGTTATCACCATGTGTATGATCGATATGTTCGACACAATGGGCACGATCGTTGGTTGCTGCGGCGGTAATAGACTCCTTTCGGATGAAAACAACAAACCCCTCAACTACGGCAAAATCATGCTCAGCGACGCAATCGCAACGTGCGCGGGCGCAATGCTTGGTACGTCCACGGTTACGACGTTCGTTGAATCGGGCGCAGGCGTTTCCGCAGGCGGTAGAACAGGTCTTACGGCTTTGACGACGGCGGCTATGTTCTTCCTCGCAATGTTCGCTATGCCTTTGTTCGCAACGATTCCCTCGGCAGCAGCAGCATCCGCTCTTATCTACGTAGGCGTTTTGATGATGAAGAACAACGTTAAATCGGTTGATTTCAGCAACGCAATCAACGCTACGGCGGCTTTCCTTACGATCGTTATTATGGTACTTTCCTATTCGATTACGAAGGGTATCGGTGTTGGTATGCTTTCCTACACGCTTATGTCCGTAGCTGCATACGTTATCGACCTTATCAAATATGCTATCACGAAGAAAGAAAAACCCGAGTGGAACGTTTCCGTCGTGGCTATCGTTGTATCCCTGCTCTTCATGGTATACTTCTTCGTTCCCACCGTTTTGTAATCCATTTATAATCAAAACGAACTAAAAAAAATTAGCCGAAGCTCTTTTCGAGCCTCGGCTTTTTTTATTTGGTATTTTTTTAATACTCCACTTCTTTTATTTCTCGCTACGCATACTTTTATTCGTTGTACTTCGACGCCGTATATAACTATCCGATAAAAGATAATAAGTATTATAGATTTTACCATAAATATCTTTATATTCTTCAAGTAGCGTTCTTTGGTTTATCTGCATAAACAATGAAGAATTTTGGACGTGAAAACGCTATCCGATATGATAGGTCACGTTAGTGCGGAAACTACGCTAAATATCTACTCACATATTACGGATACGATGCGGTTGCAGGCAGCCGTCAAGATCGACCGCGAAATCGGCGGTGTAGACGAGGCGATACCCGAATCGAAGAACGAGCCGTCCCAAACCGTATCGAGCGAATTTGACGGCTTTGTTGAGCCGTACAAGCCCAAGATACGAAAATCGGGAACGGGTTGTGTCACTATGATAAACGAACACCTATACGAAGGACGGTATTCACCGAAAATCAACGGCAAACGAATGGCAAGGAACGTCTACGCGAAGACAAGAGAAGAATGCGAAGAAAAGCTCGCCGAGCTGATAAAAACAATGAAA
>JAFWBT010000019.1 GCA_017507005.1 Clostridia bacterium
GAGCGTACAAGGAAAGCTCTTCGTTAACGGTAGGAATACATTCGAGCATTTTGCCCAAAATGTGCTTTCTTGCTTCCTGTGCCTGCGCGATTGCGTCAAGCATAATTTGTTCGGAAATACCCTTAATCTTGATATCCATCTGGATAGCCGTGATACCCTTGTCCGTACCTGCTACCTTAAAGTCCATATCGCCAAGGAAGTCTTCCAAGCCCTGAATATCCGTCATAATAACGTATTTGCCCGTTTCCTGATCTTTTACAAGACCCATTGCACAGCCTGCTACGGGCGCTTTGATAGGAACGCCTGCGTCCATGAGCGCCATCGTCGAGCCGCATACCGACGCCATCGAGGACGAACCGTTCGAGGAATAGATATCGGATACAACGCGGAGCGCGTACGGGAATTCTTCGGGAGAAGGAATTACGGGAACGAGTGCACGTTCTGCGAGCGCACCGTGACCGATTTCACGACGACCAGGGCTTCTGAGCGCCTTTGCTTCGCCCGTGCTATAACCAGGGAAGTTGTACTGGTGCATATATCTCTTTTCTTCTTCTTCGTCAAGACCTTCCATTCTCTGCGCTTCGCCGAGCATACCGAGCGTACAGGTCGTAATCGCCTGCGTCTGACCTCTCGTGAACACAGCCGAGCCGTGTACGCGGGGAAGAATACCGTGTTCGCACCAGATAGGACGAACTTCCGTCAACGTTCTGCCGTCGGGACGAACGCCGTCGAAAATCTTCGCGCGAACGATGCCCTTTACGATATAGTAAATGGAATCTTTCACTTCGCGCATCTGGTCGGGATAGATTTCTGCGAAATGCTGAATAATTTCTTCTTCCGCAGCCGCCTGTTTTGCCTGACGTTCCTGACGGTCGAAGGTGTCAAGTGCTGCGTACAGCTTGTCGTAGCCGTATTCTTTTACAGCCGCGTCAAGATCTTCGGGAATATGGTAGAGTTCCATTTCCTTCTTGGGTTTGCCTGCAACGGGAACGATTTCATTTGCAATCCAGTTGCATACTTTCTTAATTTCTTCGTGACCGAACATAATCGCGCCAACCATTTCTTCGTCGGTAACTTCGTTCGCGCCTGCCTCAATCATGAGGATAGCGTCAGACGTACCAGCGAGGTTGAGGTGAATCGTGCTCTTTGCGCGTTCTTCCACGTTGGGGTTGATGACGTATTTACCGTCTACGCAACCAACGACAACCGAACCCGTAGGCCCAGCCCAAGGGATATCGGAGATGGAAAGAGCGATGGACGAGCCGACCATTGCCAAAGGTTCCGGCGAAATGTCGGGATCAACGGAAAGCGCCGTTGCGATAACGACGACGTCGTTGAAAATCCCCTTCGGGAACAAAGGACGGATGGGACGGTCGATCA
Source organism: Clostridia bacterium (assembly GCA_017507005.1). Lineage (GTDB taxonomy): Bacteria > Bacillota > Clostridia > Christensenellales > Borkfalkiaceae > Scatosoma. The sequence continues at coordinate 1,381 of JAFWBT010000019.1, forward strand.
AGCGGCTGGTAAGGATAGCCTTATCGGACGCTCTGCCCTCACGCTTTTTAAAGCCGCCGGGAATTTTACCTACGGCGAACATTTTTTCTTCGTAGTCAACGGAGAGGGGAAAGAAATCCATACCTTCTCTTGCTGTTTCGGACATACACACGGATACGTGTACGACGGTGTCGCCGCAACGCACCAAACAAGCACCGTTCGCCTGTTCAGCGTACTTGCCGATTTCTACGACTAGCTCTCTGCCCGCATAGTCCATTTTAAATTCTTTGTAGTTGTTCAAATCTGGCATAATAAATTTTCTCCTTATTATTTCTTTTTTTCTGACACGCCTACGTTTACGCCGCCGGCATAAACGGTTTTTATAGAAACACGCGCTTTTCGTAACAAACCTATGCCGACGGCTTGTCCGAAATGCCCGTATATCGACAAAAAAGAGCGAGTTAAAACAACCCGCCCTTTCGTGCTTGCATTATTTTCTAAGACCCAACGCTTCTACAATCGCTCTGTATCTCATAATGTCTTTTTCTTTCAGATAGTCGAGCAGACCACGACGCTTACCTACCATCTTCAAAAGACCACGACGGGAATGGTTGTCCTGCTTGTGTTCTTTAAGATGTTCGTTGAGGTGGTTGATTCTGAAGGTAAGGAGTGCAATCTGCACTTCGGGAGAACCCGTGTCGCCTTCGTGGGTTGCAAATTTAGCAATAATTTCGTTCTTTTCCATTTTTTTATCCTCCTATGGAATGGTATCTCGTACCGCTAAGCAGAGCGTGGAGAATCGCGTCCCTTAGACAGCCGTTATTACTATTTTATCACATTATTTTTAGAAAGTAAATTAAAAATCACTCGTTTTTACAATTTTATTCAAAAAATTTCCTTCGTTTTTGGATAATTTCCTCTATTTTTTCGATATACGTCTTCAAATCCTTTTGCGAAGCAAATCGCGTAATCAAGCCACTGTCCGTAAACACCCTTTTCGACACCGCGTTCGCGCCGACGGCAAGATTATCCGCCGTTTCTTCCATAATATCTATATTATACACGCACGCGCGCCCCGCTTTCGTCCAACCCACGTTTTCGTTGTTTCCCACTTGGTATTTTTGGCGGTACATATAATAGGGCAGATACCCGTTCGCGCTCAAAATTTCACGCGACGAGGCTACCATGGTCGAGATGAAATCGTTTTCCAGATACGTTTCGTCCTCTTTTAACATATCTTCTTTCAGCTTTGCGCCCGATTTTAAAGACAAACAATGCACCGTGATATTGTCGGCGTTCGTCGCCACTGCGCTCTCGACGCCTTTCACAAAAACTTCGGGCGTTTCGTCCGTCAAACCCGCTATCAAATCGACGTTGATAGAAAAGCCGTATTTTTCCGACAGCTCGAACGCGCGGTAAATATCTGCGACGGTGTGTTTTCTACCTATCTTTTTTAGCGTTTCGTCCGAAAACGTTTGCGGATTGATACAAATTCTCGTCACACCGTAATCTTGCAACAGCCGCAACTTCTCCTCTGAAAACACGTCGGGACGGCCTGCTTCCACCGTGTATTCGCAGGCGGGATTTTTACTCTTAAAAATGGGCGCAATCCCTTTCAACACCCGCTCTAAATCAGGCACGTCAAGTGCAAACGGCGTACCGCCGCCCACGTAAATACTGCGAAGATTGCCAACGCTTTCCTGCGCGGCAAGCAGTTCCTTTTCCAAACAATCCAAATAGGCAGGCAAAAAGCTGCGCGTCTTTTCAATGGGTGCGGTGATGAACGAACAATAGGCGCATTTCGTCGGACAGAACGGAATCGACACGAACAAATCGGTATTCCCGTCCTTTTTCTCGTATATCCCCTGCTGCGTTTGTAAAATATCCCCCACGAGCTGAATATTTTCCTCGCGCACGTACATTTTTTCAAACAGCGCGCGAAAATCCCTGCCCTCTTCCTTTTCCATATAGGCAAGCTTTGTCGGGCGAATCCCCGTCAGCGCGCCCCACGGCATTTTTTCGTTGTATTTTTCACTGAGGATTTCGTATAAACGGAGCTTTGCAAAACGACGCTCAAACCGCTTTAATTCGAGTTCGTTGCGTACATGCCCCCTATCTTCAAAGAAATATTCCCGTCCCTCGATGGTAAACGCATTAGAAAAAACGCCCTCTTTAAAGGAAAAAGAGTGCGTGACGTCCGCAGGCGTTTTTCGGAACAACCGTACGATATCCATCAATTCATTTTCTAAAAATTTACAATCGGTCGTAAACATACGTACTTCCTTTTGAATAAACGTTTTTCTTCTCTATGCCTTGAAAAATCAGGCGTCTTGCAAAAACGGATTGCACGAACGCTCTCTTTGCAAGGTCGTTGCCTCGTTATGTCCAGGGTATACGACGAAATCGCCTTCGAGCGCGGCGAGCCGTCTTAAACTCTGCCGCATTGCCGCGATATCCCCCGTCGGAAAATCCGTTCTGCCGATGCTGTCCTGGAAGAGCGTATCACCCGTGAACAAATACCTGCCCCCGTCGTTTGCCATAATTTGATAGCAACAGCTACCTTTTGTATGCCCCGGCGTCAGCAGCATTTTCACCCCGATTCCGCACAGCGTTTTTTCCTCGCCGTCCGAAAAAGTATCGTCCACGCGATAAGGCGTGCGTGGCGCGCCAAACAGCGAAAATAAGTCGGACTCCGTTCCCACAAGAGGCTTTTCCGCCGCCGAACACAGCACTTTCGCACCGCTTTCCTGCAATACCCCCACTCCCCCAACGTGGTCGAAATGGCAATGGGTGAGCAACACATACGCCGCCGTCAAGCCGCGTTTTATCAGCTCGCTCTCCACTCTGTTTTGGGCAGGGTCAATCACGATAGCGGTCTTGTTATCCGCCGTGATTACGTAGGTATTCGCGCCAAAACCGCGCGGGGAAATCGTGATGATTTGCATAAAAATCCTCTCAACTTTCTATTTTGAACACGCAACGTTTTAAGAGAGCGAAGTGATACGATGCACCTCGTAAATACGCTTATCCGATTGCATTTTCTTAATCAGCAAATCCACTTCGGAAATATCCGTCAAGGAAATGGACGCCTCCAACACCGCGTCGCCGTTTTTATCAATACGCCCGTTTACTGCCGTTATCGACAGCTTCATATCGGACACGACAAACGAAAGCACGGAAAGCGCCGCGCCTTGGTCGGACGCGCGAACGGAAATATTCGCATTATAACGCTGTTTCGCGCCTGCCGCAATCTGCCACGAAGCAGGCAACAAACGCTGTCTTTCTACGCTACGCAGGTTCGGACAATCGGCGCGGTGTATCACCGTACCACGTCCACGCGAGGTGTAGCTGATGATTTGATCCCCGGGCACGGGCGAGCAACAGCCCGCAAAATGCACGAGTATGCCCGACTGACCGTTGATAAGCACGCCACCAGGCGCTTTGCCGTCGTTTCCACCCGTATGCACGTCAATGGCAAACGGCAACGGCGTTTCCTTGCGATAGAAATCAATCAACTTGAACAAGATTTGATTGACGGAAATCGAGCCGTAGCCCACCGCCGCCAGCATTTCCTCTTGTTCGTTGAACGAAAACCGTTCGGAAATCCTCTTAAAGCTCTCCTCTGTAAGCAGCGTAGACAGCGTAAAGCCCTTTTTCTTCGCCTCTTCTTCCAGCTTGATTTGTCCGATACGGATATTTTCTTCTTTGAGTTCGTTTTTATAAAATTGACGAATTTTCGCCTTTGCGCTAGACGATTTGATAAATTTCAACCAATCGCGCGAAGGGCCTTTCGAGTTTGGCGAGGTGATGATTTCCACCACGTCCCCCACTTCCAGCGTCGTCGTCAGCGGCACGATTTTAGAATTGACGCGCGCGCCCGTACAACGATTGCCGACCTCCGAGTGAATCGCGTACGCGAAATCGACGGGCGTCGCCCCAGGCGGCAACGATATGACCTTCCCACGCGGCGTAAACACCAACAATTCGTGGCTATACAATTCCGTTTTTAAGGCAGTGATAAACTCTTTGGAGTCTTTCAAATCCCCCTGCCATTCCATCACTTCGCGCAGCCACGTAAGACGGCTCTCAAAATTCGTCGTTTCCTCTTCCGTGCGGCCTTCCTTATATTTCCAATGCGCCGCGATACCGAATTCTGCAATGCGGTGCATTTCTTCCGTACGGATTTGAATTTCAAACGGCTGACCGTATCTCGTCATTACCGTCGTATGCAAAGACTGGTATTTGTTGGGCTTTGGCGTGGCGATATAGTCTTTAATACGCCCGGGAATAGGCTTCCATTTTTCGTGGATACGCCCAAGAACGGTATAACATTCCTTGATATCCCCCACGATAACGCGCACCGCCGTCAAATCGTATATCTGATCGAGCGTCTTGCCCTTGTTCTTCATCTTTTTATAGATGGAATAGAAATGTTTGGGACGCCCGAACACTTCGCCTTCCACGCCGTCGTTTTTCATCAATTCCTTGATATCTTCTACAATCGTATTGACAAATTCCTTTCTTTCCGACAGCTTTTCACGGATACTATGCACGAGGTTTTCATATGCCTCGGGATCGAGATAGCGCAAACACAAATCTTCCAATTCACACTTGATTTGCGAAATACCCAATCGCCCTGCAAGCGGCGCGTAAATATCCAACGTTTCGCCCGCCATACGCTGCTGACGTTCGTAGGATAAAAAGTTTAACGAACGCATATTATGCAGACGGTCGGCAAGCTTTATAATGATAACGCGCACGTCTTTCGCCATAGCGACGAAAATTTTACGGAAGTTTTCCGCATCCGCGTCCTCTTTCGATTTAAATTCAATTTTTTCGAGCTTGGTAACGCCAGAAACGAGCGCGAGAATCTCGTCTCCAAATTCACGCCTGATGTCCTCCTCGGTGGATTCGGTATCCTCAATGACGTCGTGCAAAAGCGCCGCGGCAATCGTCGCGGCATCCAAGCCTAAATCCATCAAAATGTCCGCTACGGCACAAGGATGAATAAAATACGGCTCGCCGGAGGCGCGCTTTTGATTGCTGTGCGCCGTCTCCGCGTATTCGTACGCCTTCAACAGCTGTTCGCTGTCCGTCGGCGCATACATCTGTTTGATTTTGTTCAACGTAGTTTCCATTGTTTGCCTCTTTCGTTACTTCGTGTCTCTTTTATTCCTCCGTCCTTTGCAACTGACACACTTTGCAATAGATTGCCGAATCGGTAAGCTCCGCTTTCACGCCGCGGTACACCGTCAGCCTGCCGTCGCCAAACGCCACCAAGCCCAGCTCTTCAAAGACGTTGACGGCGAAAATAAATTCAAGCTTGTCAAAGCCAAGGCCGCCGCACGCAAACGCGAGTTCTTCCACCGTTTCACCGTTCAATACGTGGATATCCCGACGGAGCGCCGCGAAAATCTCCAACAAGCTCTCTCGTCCCGTATCCAACGTTTCAAACATTTTATAGCCGCTAATTTCGCCGTTGACGAATACCTGCCTGCCCTCTAACGCGGCAATATTAAAATCGGACGGATAATCCAAAAAGACAATATCTCTAAACCCCGACAAATCGGCGTCCGCCGCAGGCGATACAATCAGCGTGTTCGCAAGATTGCGCGAGGAGGGATAGAACAAGTCGCAACCAAATTCTTCCAAGCCTTCGTAAAACCGCAACGTACTTCTATCCGACGCAATCAAACACAAGCCGTACGCACACTCGCGGCTCTTGCGTTCGATAAGAGCCTTCGTTTCTTCCGTCGTTAATCTTACGGGCTGTAATTTCACCTCGGGCGAATAAAACCGCGCGATAGAGTTCGCAAAAATGCTCTCTGCGGTGTTTCTGCCCGTTTTGCCATCGTATAACAGGTCGCGCACGTGACCTTTAATATATTCTCTTCCCTTGAAATGGGAAACGTTGATTTCAAAAATAAAATGTTTTCTTACGTCGCTCTCTATAATTTTTTGGTTTTTTATCCCCGAAAAATACATAAGGTCGATATATTCACTCCGCACGCAAATATGCGGCGACATTGCCTTTACGGGGCGCACCACGCACGCGTTCGCCGCAATGGAAAACAACGGCTTGCGATGTCCTACGCCGTATGGCTCCATTGCCATCAGTTCTTTTGCAAACTTTTCCGAGAACGGCGCGGTGATTTCTTCGCTGATAGGTATCAACTGCTCGAAATCTTCCTGCGTGTACGTATTCGCTATCTCTTCGTTGAGCGCTTTTTCTAAGGCGTCGAAATTTTCACAGCGCAAATTCACGCCTGCCGCCTGCGCGTGTCCACCAAACTCCTCGATATACTGTGAACAGTTTTTCAAAGCGGTGAAAATATTGACGTTTTCAATACTACGTGCGCTGCCTTTCAACAGGTCGCCGTTCTGCACGAAAAGCAGCGTCGGACGATTGTATTCTTCCGAGATTCGAGCGGCTACAATGCCGATAAATCCAGCATTCCAGCTCTCATCCCACAGCATAATTACGTTGCCGTACGCGCCTTTATCGAGCAACTTTCGCTTTGCCGAAAGATACAGCTCGTCACAACATTTTTGACGTTCGGTGTTATATAAACAGAGCTTTGTTGCCAGCTCGTAAATTTCAGATTCATTTTCTGCCGTAAACAGACGGAACGCCGATTGCGCGTCCCCCATTCTACCTGCCGCATTTACGCGAGGCGCGATATTAAACGCCAGCGTTTGCGACGTGATAGAATCGTAACTTTTGCCCAACAGCATCGAAAAACAAGGCCGCATTTTGCCGTTGAACATCTTCAAGCCTTCCGTTACAATATCGCGATTTTCGCCCAACAGCGGCACGCTGTCCGCCACCGTAGCCAGCGTCGCAAAATCTAAATATTTATACGCCGCCCTGCCAATCAACGCGCAAGCAAGCTTGAACGCAACCCCCGCGCCGCAAAGATTGTCGTACGGATAGTCGTCTTTCAGCTTTGGATTGACAATGATACAATCGGGCAATACTTCGGGCAGCTCGTGATGGTCGGTAACGATAACGTCCGAGCCAAGCTCGTAAATATATTGCGCCTCTTTCGCGCAGGAAATACCACAGTCTACCGTGATAAACAATTCGGGATTGCACTCTTCAAAAATACGGTCGATAGCCTCTTCGCTAAGCCCGTATCCGTCGGCACGTTCGGGCACGTATATATGCGCCTCAATGCCAAATTCACGCAAGGCGTGATACATAATCGCAGACGCGCATATCCCGTCGGCGTCGTAGTCGCCAAACACCGCCACCGTTCTGCCTTCGTCGCGTGCCTGCGTGATTAAATCGACTGCCTCTTGCATACCTTTCATCAGGAACGGCGAAAGGAAATTCCTTTCCGACGGGTGCATAAATTGACGGATTTTTTCCACCGTATCCACACCGCGCGCGTATAAAATGCGCGTAATCTGTTCCGTCAAACCCACTGTATCGGCAAGAACGGCTATCGTATTCAGTTGTTCTGCCGTAAAGGCGTATTCGGGAACGATTTTTTTCATAGTGCGGTCTCTTCCTGTTTCGTTACAATGCCTGTAACGTATTTCGTCATAAAGTTTTTCGGGCGGGTGGGTACGAACCCCCTCCCGCCCGTTTTCATTACGTTTGTTCGTTTAGTCCTCGGTCTTTTCTTCGGACGTTTCTTCTGCTGCTTCCGCTGTTTCTTCTACGGCTTCTTCCGTCGTAACGGTTTCTTCTGCCACTTCTTCAACGGGCGTTTCTTCCACAGCAGCCTCTTCAACGGGCTCTTCTGCCGCTTCTTCTACGATTTCTTTCGTTTCTTCCACAGCTTCTTCCGCCGTTTCTTCCGCAACTTCTTCCGCTACGGGTTCTTCCGCAACTTCTTCCGCTACGGGTTCTTCCGTCTTAGGAGCTTTCTTTTCAAAGATTTTCTTAATCTTCGTGCTCGTTCTCTTCGCGCCTTTATAGCTCGTCGAACGTGCCGCCGCTTTCTTATCCCAAGCTTTCTTGAAAGGCAGGTACAATGCGGGAGCGTATACGATACCCACGAACGCGGATACAGCCACCGCTACGAGCGTAGCCACTGCAAACCACAAAATAGCGGGATTCACAATCGCGCCGACAACGCCGAGCGCAACGCAAACCACTGCGCCACAGATTGCAAGCAGAGCGATTTCTTTCGTTGCGATATTCGCCGCAATCGTTTCTTCTGCCGCTTCGTCGGTTGCTTCGCTGCTACGGATTTTGTTCATCGTAAGCAATACGCATACCGCCGTCATCAAGCCGGAAATACCTACTACGTACAACAAGGATGCCGTCACGGGGATTCTCGCAAGCACTGCGATACCAGCCGTAAGCCCCATACCAACGAGCGTTGCAATACCCGTCGTGATACCAACGCCAAGGTTGTAACGGATTGCCACGTACGCAAACGCAAGCACTGCCAATACCACGCAAGCGATTACGCCGCGAAGTACGTAGCCTTCTGCGATTGCAACGAGAACGTCTTCGCTGCCCGAGCTAACGATAACGTCAGCGTCCTGCAAAACGTCGCCCTCTGCGGCTACTCTGCCGTCAAACGTCGCCTGCAAAGCTTCTTTTACAGCGTTCAATTCAACGTCTGCCTCGAAGGTGTATACCACTTCGTAGAAATCACCCGACATTTTTGCTGCTTGACAGGAAATATATTCCACGCCAGCGTCAGCGAACGCATCTTCGCATTCGGAAAGAATCGTTTCTTCCTGCGTCGCATAAGCAAATCTGTTCACCGTTACCGTCAACGTTTCCGCATCTTTCACCGCAGTCGCTTTGTTCACGCCGAACATTGCACCAACGACGATTGCCGCTACGAGAATAACGCCCAAAATTACGGACCAAATAGTCCCTTTCTTTACCGTGTTCGTCAGCTTACTCATCGTCGTCATCCTCCCTTACAAAGCGGAAATATTTATACTTGTTCTTGCTTGCCGAAAGGAACGTGAAGTTGATTGCACGGCCCCAGAGCAAGTTACAGAACGCGCCGGTTACGACACAGATAATCGCCTGCACTGCAAGCGTATGCAAGCCAGCCGCGCCAATCAACAGCGCAACGCTGCCAAGCAACAATACCGCGTAGATATCTACAAGCCCTGCAAGCGTCTTGTTGTAGCCAAGTTTTACGGACGATTCTACCGTTTTACCCAAGGAGAATTCTGCCTTGATTGCGTTATAGACGCGTGCGTTGAATACGTTGACGAGCAACAAACCAACGAGGTAAACGAGCACCGAACCAAGCGTGATTTCAAATACGCTCTTGGAAATGAACGCAAAGCACAACGCCGTGATGATGAAATAGGACAACGTAGCGTACGCATTTACAACACCGAATCTGCCCATCTTCACAATCAAGAATACAACGATTGCCAACGAAATCGCAAGAATCGCAACATATACAGCCGTCAACGTAGCTTCGCCACCCACCGCTTCGTATACACGAATATCACTGGATGCGAGCGCACGGAACGTAACGTCGTAGCCGCCGTTTTCGAGTGCGGAGTTGAGCAATACGCTCAACGATTTTACGTAAGGTTCGTTTTCTTCGTACGCAACGGGAACGAGCGCGCGGTCTTTTGTATCAATGTAGTCTTGATAAATGCTAAGAATTGCCGTTTCACCCACCTTGATATCCAGCGTCGTTGCGGAAGACGAACCTGCGGAAGCAGCGGTAAGCGAACCCTTTACGGCGTTCAACATAGCCTTACCTGCTTTCGTGAATTCTACCTTCACGTAAGACACTTTATACTGCGTGTGTACGGAGAAACCTTTGATAAGGTCGGTCACCTTTGCGTCTTTGCTTTTCAGCTCGTCAATCGTTTCGCCGCCCTTTTCAATGGTAATATCGCCTACGTTTGCGAAGTTCGCCATAACACTGCCGACGTTCGTTTCGGATGCGGGAAGGTCTACTCTAATCGAATAGTCGTCCACAATCGCTACGCGATAATCGGAATAGCCCATTGCTGCATAACGCGCTGCAATCTCGTCCGCTGCGTTTGCAATGACTTCTTCAAAATACGGCAATACCGTATCGTTTTCGCCAATGATATCCGCATCGGGATCTTTGCTAAGATACAAACCGCCGTGCTGCACGTATTCCGTTTCGTTCGTGCCGCCAGCCTGATTGCTCTTGTATTCAGCTTCGGAAATTACCCCTTCCGGATAATAGTAGGTGTAATAGCCGCCGCCGAGGTCTGCGCCAAGGTCGTACTGATTCACCGCGGGATTCCATTTCTTCACGCCGTTCGTGCCGGGAATCGTGAAGACAGGGAAAGCCGTGATTGCACACAATACGACGATTACGATGGTAAGCAAAACCATCAATACCACCGATTTTTTCTTGCCCATACTGTTATAAGCCTCCTGTTTGTCTCGGATTTTGCTCCGATTACAATAATACCTTTTTATTATACATTATTTTTTATCCACTCGTCAAGTCATAACGAGGAATATACGCGATTTTTTTGTTTTTTTGGTAAAAAAATTTTTACCGCAAAACAGCATTTTTGGGCGACCGTAACGACCGCCCTATGATTATTTTACTTTTACGCCGCTTTTTTATCGCTTTTTGCGATTATTTCAGCAATTTCTTTTCCGCAAGGATATGCATAGCGCACTCGATACGCTTTTTCATCATTGCACAGGTCATTTCATACGGATCGTTGATGTCGCCGTTGAAATGATAGTTGTTCGCGTTACAGCCGCCCGAACAAATAAATTTCGCAAAGCAATTTTCACATTTTTTACGGGTGAACAGACAAGAATTTTTAAATTCTTCTCGAAGTTCAGGCTTTACGATACCCTCGAACACGCTGCCCATACGGAATTTTTCATCCCCTGCAAACTGATGGCAAGGATACAAATCGCCGTTGGGTACAACGGAGAAATATTCGTTGCCCGCGCCGCAAGCAGATACGCGCTTGGAAAGGCAAGGTCCGCCCTCCAAATCGATATTGAAGTGGAAGAAATTAAAGCCTTTCCCCTCGGCATAACGCTGCAAATACGCGTCGCAAAGATTCTCGTATTCCTTTTCAATGGCGGGAATATGCTCTTCTTTCAGTTGCAAATCTTCCAGCTCCGTCACGACAGGCTCCATGGAAATAGAGTCTACGCCCTGGTCGGCAATAAAGAGCACGTCCTTTGCAAAATCGAGATTTTTCGCCGTAAACGTGCCGCGCACGTAATAGCTCTTATCTCCGCGCAAGGAAATGAAATTCTTAATCTTATCAATGATGAGATCGAACGTACCTTTGCCGTTAATCGACTTACGAATCGCGTCGTGCACCTCTTTTCTGCCGTCCAAGGAAAGCACCACGTTTTCCATTTCCTCGTTGAAGAAACGAATCACGTCGTCGTTTAAAAGCAACGCGTTGGTCGTCGTCGTGAACAGGAATTTTTTACCTGCTTTCGCGCCCGCCTCTTTCGCGTAGTATACCGTCTTTTTCAATACGTCGAGGTTCATCAACGGCTCGCCGCCGAAAAAGTCCATTTCCAGCACTTTTCTATTGCCGCTGTTGGCAATGAGGAAATCCACCGCCGCTTTCGCCGTTTCAAAGGACATACTCTCGCGTTTGGAGTGGTACGCGCCCTCGTCGGCAAAACAATAACGGCAACGGAAATTACAATCGTGACAAATATGAATACACAGCGCCTTAATCTCGTTGCTCTTCATAGGATACGTCTTCACTTCATCCTTAAAAAGCAAGCCCTGTTCTTTCAGCCCCTCTACGTCGGAGAGAATTTCTTGAATCTGCTCGTCCGTGATGTAGGTGATGTCGACGGCTTGTCCTTCTTCCTTTGCTTTGAGATAATCCGCCGTGGCTTTATCGCACTCGTGCAAGCTGCCGCTACCCACGTCGTATATGTAGTTTTTATCCCTGTAATTAAATACGTGTATCACGGTGTTTTTACTCCTTTCGTTTTCCCTCAAAACTCGGTTAAAAACGGCGTACTTATACAATACGCCGCTTTTTACGTTTTTTTCTTACCTTTTCCGTCGTTTATGCGCCGCGTTTTTCGCCACGTCTAAACGACCGTCCGTTGCCAAAAAACTTATTTACGTTCGATTTTTTCTTCGCGCGTAATTCTTTCGCAGGACTGGTTACCTACCGTACAGCTGGTTTTGCAAGCGGATTGACAGGTGCTTCTGCATTCGCCGCAACCGGTTACCTTCTTATCTGCGGGTTTCGCAATCGTTTTAATCATAGCGACCTCCTGTTATGATTTGTAAAATTTGGTGTATCTATTATAATATACTTTTTTATAAATTGCAAGCGGTTTATCATATTTTTTTCGAGTTTTCCGTCGCGGAAATATATTTTTTATATTTTTTCACTACCGACGGAGATTGACCGCTATCATCCCCGACAAAACGCCTGCCCCTGCCGTCCATAAAAGTTCGGCAAAAATCAGCCAAGATAAGGAAAAATCGCCGCCAAGCGCCGAAAACGCGAGATAGGAGAGCGCCGTAAACCCAAGTGCCGCTGCGCCCCCTTTCAGCCAGCCCTTTTCACCGCGCACAAACACCGTTACGCCCGCGACGATAGACAGCACTTTTATAATCTGATTAACGGGATAAATCACGGCATTTCCAAGCGTCGCCGCGCGTAAAATCCCTGCAAAAATCACCGCGCCTATCAACGACAGCGCAAGGGCAAGCGCAACCGCCTTAATCCCTTCTATTACGCCGTTTCCATACCCGTTCGTATCCTCGCCGTAAGAACCTTGAAAACTATCCTTTCGCATAAAAAACACCTCCGCAATATTCTATGCGGAGGCGTTCGTTATTTAGACGTATTTTCTACGCAATCGTCTTGTTTTTTCGCAATTCACAATAAATTTACAATCCTTTTGCGTGCTAGTAAATCCTTAGGGAATCGTCCATTTTTTAGGGATTATTCAGCCTGATCGTTCGTTTCTTCTGCGGGCATTTCCGTCGTTTCTTCTACGGTTTCTTCCACAGTTTCTTCCGTTGCCGCTGCGGGTTCTGCCTTTTCTTCTACGGGAGCCGATTTTGCCACAGCATCCGTCTGATATACCGCCTGCTTATCGAATTTGATATACGATTTACCGCTTGCATCCGTACCCGTCAACAAAACAAACGTGTTGTCCTCGGGACAAACCTCTACGACTACGCCGCAAATACCGCCAATCGTCTTTACCTTATTGCCAGGCTGGATAGCGTTGAGCATATTCTCCGTTTCCTGCTGTCTCTTTTTCTGCGAACGTCTATTGAAAATAGAGAACACTACGAACACACCGATAAGCACGATAAGCATAATCAGCGAAGAGGAGTTTCCACAGCCACCCTGAGGCGCCGTGCTCGTGTTACCCGCGCCGCTTTCCGTCAATAAATTCCAAAACATAAACTTTTCTCCTTTTTCGCGCTCTTCCTCGTCTGCTACAACCTTTTACAAAGCCTGCAACACGCCAAACACGCGATAAATCAATTACTTAAGTATTACTATGATAGCCTTTTTTTTGCTTTTTTGCAAGCGATTTTTCCATATTTTTCATATTTTTTTATTTTTCACCCTCTTTTCACTCGATTTTCGTTTTTATTTATTGCATAAAAAAAGGAGCAGATTTACGTTCAACGCGTACCTGCCCCTATCCTTTTAAAAAATATTACGATTTTTTATAATCTTTCCCAAGCCTTTACGCCGCGCTTTTTCAGCCATACGGTTATCCCCGCCGTCGCTATCGCGTATACGCCCAAACATATCAAGAAATACCCCTTTGCCGTGCATACGGAGAGCAACGCGCCGTCTTTGATAAATAAGAGTATAATCGGCAACGCAAGCATACCAATAGAGGCAAACATAGACAGCATCGACGCTACGCTCTGTTTCACCGCCGCGGCTTCGCTCGTCCAGCGCAAGCTAGGGAATTTGAGATTGAGTGCCAAGCCCGACGTCGCCGTTAAACACACGAACACGAGTGAAAATACGGGCAAAAGCAGGATATAAAAGAGTTCCAGCTCGAACACGTACGAGAACGTCGCGCAAACGAGCAAGGACGGAATCCCCGTGACGAGTACGTGCAACAACGCTTTTGCGCGCAAAATTTGCCACGAGGTTGCGGGTAACGATTTCACTAACCACAGCGTTTCCCCTTCCAAGGACACGGACGCCGCGCTGATGATATTCATCGTAGCAATCATACACGCCAACGCCGTCGCCAACAAACCCTTTATATCGGAATTTTCACCGCCAAGCATACCCATGTACGCGTCGAGCCCGAAAATATCTCCCTCGATAAGGGCATAACCGCACAAAACTAAGGCAAGCACCGCACCCAGAGATGCGTTGAGCAGGTATACGGGCGTTTTAAACAACCGCAACGCTTCTTTGCGTAATAATGCGTTCGTCGCAGACATGGTACGCGCATTTTTCTCTTTATACTTCATTTTCCGCTCGCCGCGGTTGGTCGTAGCCACACGCGCGTACGATTTCGCCAAAAACAGATAACTGAGCGCAAACAGTCCGCCGAACATAAGCGTAAACACGAGCATAGGCAACGGCTCGCCTTTCGCCGCCAAGCCTAGCTGCGAAAAAGGATACAGCACCGTTTTCATCACGCTGCCTACCGCTTCGCCGTGCATCAACACGTAGTTTAAATAGTCGTTCACCTTTGAATACACGAAGAAGTACGCAATAAACACCACAATTGACAACGCGAGCGTAAAGATATTTTTTGCAGGCAATCTCGCCGTTATAACGGCAATCAGCCAACCCAAAAGACAGCAGACCGCAACCGCAAACAGAGGCAAGATAAACAGTATTAACGCGCAGAACAACACGGAAAGCACCGAAACGCCTGCCACCGTGAAATAACAAATGGCGGTGGGGACAAACACCAACGCCTCGAAAAAGAAAGTGAGTACGTACAGCCCCAGCATACGGGTAAAGAGTATCATCCACGAAGGCACGGGCATAGCGAACAGCAGTTCGTTATCTTTTGCCTCGTACAGCTTTGATTTAGCCGCAAACACACCGCCGACGATTCCAAGCGACGTCGCTATCGCGCCCAGCAGCGCAAAATACGCCCAATCAAGCCCCACCGTTACGAGTGGCTCGCACAGTGTATCCGCTATCAGCCAAAAGGACGCGCCCACAGCCCCGAACGCATACACCATCAGCACCGCAAATCCCAGCGCCGCCATGGGCGAACGGCGTTTGCCGTCTTTTCTATTCAAAAGGAAGAACGACGCCGTTGCTATCAGCTCTTTTTTTAATAACGCTTTCAGCATACAAAACACCCCTTATTCCGCCAGCTCCAAGAACACGTTTTCCAACGATGTATCCCCTTTCACCTCGTCCATGGTACCCGCCTTTATCAATTTTCCGTCCTTGATAATCGCCACTTTATCGCATAATTTTTCCGCCACCTCCAACACGTGCGTGGAGAAAAAGATTGCGCCGCCGCGCGCGCATACCTCACGCATCATTTCCTTTAACGTATGCGCCGCTTTGGGATCTAGCCCAACGAACGGTTCGTCCATAATAATCAGCTTCGGTTCGTGCAGAAATGCCGAAATCACGGCGAGTTTTTGCCGCATACCGTGCGAATACGTCGCAATCGGCTGCGCCAAATCCCCCGTCAAGCCGAACATGTCGGCATATTTTGCAATGCGCGCTTTTCTATCCGCCGCCGATACCTTAAAAATATCCGCAACGAACTGTAAATATTGTATGCCCGTCATAAAGCCGTACAAATCGGGATTATCGGGAATATAGGCAATATTCGCCTTGCACCGCAACGGCTCTGTCCGCACCGACACACCGTCTACGTATATCTCCCCCTCTTCAAATTGCAAAATGCCGCAACACGCCTTAATCGTCGTAGTCTTACCCGCGCCGTTGTGACCGATAAAGCCGTAAATCTCTCCTTTTTGGATATGCAACGACAAACCGTCCACCGCGCTCTTTTCTCCGTATTTCTTCGTCAAATTCTCTATTTTTAACATTTCCCCTGCTCCTTTGGAAAATATTTTTTTATCCGATATCAAAATGATATCATATCACAAACGCTTTGTCAAGACTTTTTACTAAATTTCATATAAAAAACGGGGCGGTATATCCAGCCGCTCCGTTTTATACGCTTTTGTCGTAGCAAATTCATCCTTATTTATGACGGCACGAATTTATGACGGCACGAATTTACCATTTGCCCTCGCCGCCGTACTTGCGGTAAAATTCCTGCGTATATTCCTTGACGTAGCCGCCGAGGATAGATTCACGCAGACCTTTCATCAGCTTGTGCAAGAAAGTGATATTGTGCAGGCTGAGTAGCATTGCGCCGTACATCTCGCCCGTATTGATCATATGGCGCAGATACGCCTTCGTGTAATTTTTACAGCAATAGCAATCGCACTCTTCATCCAGCGGCGTAAAATCCTCTTTATATCTGCCGTTACGAACGACGACGCGGCCGCGCGAGGTCATTGCCGTACCGTTTCGCGCGATACGGGTAGCGAGAACACAGTCGAACATATCCACGCCGCGCAAAGTGCCCTCGATAAGACAATCGGGCGAGCCAACGCCCATCAAATATCTAGGCACGTCCGTCGGCAACAACGGCTGTAAATGATCGAGCATTTCATACATAATCGGCTTGGGTTCGCCTACGGAAAGACCGCCTATCGCGATACCGTGCTTCACGAACGGCAACGTCCGCGCAAGACTCTCCGCGCGCAAATCCTTATACATATTCCCCTGCACAATGGGGAACAACGCCTGCTGAGGTTTATCGTGAAACTTATAACAGCGTTCCAGCCAAGCGGCGGTACGTTTCATCGCCGACTCTGCCTGCGCGTGGTTGTAGCCGTATTCGCTGCACTCGTCGAACGCCATAATGATGTCCGCGCCGAGGTTTTGTTCCACCTGCATTGCCTTTTCGGGCGTGAAGAAATGCTTGCTACCGTCGATATTCGAGGAAAATTCTACGCCCTCGTCGTTGATTTTGTTGAGTTTTCCGAGCGAAAACACCTGAAAACCGCCGCTATCCGTCAAGATAGGCTTGTCCCAGTTCATAAATTTATGCAATCCGCCGGCTTTTTTAACGATATCGTCGCCGGGGCGCATATACAGATGATAGGTGTTGGCGAGAATAATCTGCGAGCCTGCCTCTTTAAGATCACGCGGAAACACCCCTTTCACCGTCGCCTGCGTGCCTACGGGCATATACACGGGCGTTTCAATATCTCCGTGCGGCGTGTGCAGGATACCTGCGCGCGCGCCCGTTTCAGGATCGGTTTTTATCAGTTCAAAAGAAAAAAATTCGTTATTCACGGTATTCTGCCTACTTTTTGTCTTTTTTCGGTTGTTATTATACCATAAATTAAAAAGAAAGGCAACGATTTTATTCACGCGATTGCAAAACCCTTTTTTCGCCTATAAAATAATTTTATGCGTTATACACACGATTTTTATACATTTATGCAATAAATATTAAAAATAAAATAAATTTTTGCATTTTTTGGATAAAAAACGGTTGACTTATACTAAAATAAGGTATACAATAGGCGCATAAACAATTATTTAAGGAGTTTTTATTATGAGCATCAAGAAAATTTTGGCTACACTTTTAGCGGCAACGTCGGTATTTGCGACGGTTGGTATGGCGTCCTGCGGCGACGATAAAAAAGACGCGGCTAGCGGCGCGCTCGTTAAGACGGTGGAAGTGAAACTGACGGAAGAAGAATACGCGTTCGTTACCAAAAAGACGAACACCGCACTCGTGGACGATTTCAATGCGTTCCTCGACGATTTGAAAGCAGACGGCACGTTCAGCGCGCTCGTGGCGAAATATTTTGAAGGCAAAGGCGAAAAGGTTGGCTATAACGTCACCACGACGGACGTTGCCAACACGGATAGCAACCTCGTCGTTGTTACCAACTGTCCTTTCGAGCCATTTGAATATATCGGCAACGACGGAAAAATCTACGGTCTTGATATCGAAATCGCAGCCGCTTACGCAGAGGCGAAAGAGCTCGACCTCGTTGTAAAAAATATCGGCTTTGACGATATCTTCACGCAGGTAGACGCAGGCTACGCGGATATCGGTATGGCTGGTATCACGGCAAGCGAAGACCGTAAAGAATTGTACGGCTTTACGCAGGAATACTATCAGGCTTCTCAAAAGCTGATCGTTGCGGCTAGCAACAAGGATTTCGACGCCTGCACAACGAAAGAAGACGTAGAAGCTGTGTTGGCTGGTCTTAAAAATAAGAAAGTCGGCTATCAAATCGGTACGACGGGCGGTATGTACGTAGTTGGCGACGCTGACTGGGACTACGACGGCTTTGCTAACTTGGAAGGCAAAGGCTACGCAACCGCGCAAGACGCCGTACTCGACCTTATCAACGGCAACCTCTACGCAGTAGTTGTGGACGAAGCGCCTGCAAACGCGTTGGTAAAGGCGGCAAACTCTTAATTTCGCGCAACGAAAAACTTGGTTTTTTAAGCAATTTTAAATAAACGGCAACACCCCCGCAACTTGTTTGCGGGTGGTTTTGCGTAAATAAGGAGAAACTATGGATTGGTCTACAAAGTGGGAAAAATTTGTCTCCACGATGGAAGGCGAATATTTTCAACAGCTATTGCTTGACGGCTTGCTGAATACTGACAAGGTGGCGGTGATGGGCTTGATTATCGGTATTATCATCGGTACGCTCATAGCCGTTGTAAAAGTCGCGCCGAAATACAAGCTGATTATGCGCATATTAGACAAAATATGTACGGTGTACGTTGCCCTTTTCCGCGGCACGCCTATGACGGTACAGCTGTTGTTGGCGTATTACGTACTGCTCCCCTCGCTCGGCGTACGGAACGTCGATTCCCTCACCGTCGGTATCGTCGTGTTTGGTATGAACAGCGGCGCATACGTATCCGAAATCATGCGTGGCGGTATCAATTCCGTCGACAAAGGTCAAATGGAGGCAGGCAGAGCGGTTGGGCTTAGCTACAACGTTACAATGCTGCGTATCGTAATCCCGCAGGCGATTAAAAATATTTTGCCTACGCTCGGCAACGAATTTATCACCTTGATTAAAGAAACCTCCGTACTTAGCTTTATCACGGTATACGACCTGTATACGGCGCTCAGCGCAATCGGCAGTAAAAATTACGAAAAAATGGTCCCCTATCTCGTAATGGCGGTCATTTATATCATCTTGGTATTGCTCATCACCTTGCTCGTGCGGTTGTTGGAAACGGCGCTCGCCAAGAGCGACAAATCAGCGCCCAAACGTAAAAAGGCGTAAGGAGAAAAACCATGCAAGAAAATTGTATTCTTAAAATAGAACATCTTAATAAAAAATTTGCCGACCACGAAGTGTTGAAAGACGTAAACCTTACGGTGAACAAAGGCGACGTCGTTGCGATTATCGGGCCGTCGGGCTGTGGTAAATCCACTTTTTTGCGCTGTTTAAACTGTATGGAAGACCCGACGGGCGGTACGATACTTTTCCGCGGTGAGAACCTCGCCGATTTTAAGGTGGATATCAATAAACACCGCCGCCATATCGGTATGGTGTTTCAGCAGTTTAATCTGTTCAATAATATGACTGTGCTGCAAAATATCACCCTCGCGCCTATTCTTGTCGGCTGTGCGGATTTACGCGCCAAAAAAAGAAAAACTCTGTTGACAAAAATCGGCAACGTGTTCCGCAAGGAAAAGAAAGCCGTTGACGCCCCCACCGTGACGAAAGCGGATATAAAAACCGCGGCAAAAGAAAAAGCGATGGAGCTGCTCAAAAAAATCGGACTGGAAGATAAGGCAGACGCCTATCCCTCCACACTCTCAGGCGGTCAGAAACAGCGTATCGCCATTGTTCGCGCTCTGGCTATGGAGCCGGACGTACTCCTTTTCGACGAACCGACCTCCGCGCTCGACCCTGAAATGGTGGGCGAAGTGTTGAATTTGATGACCGAGCTTGCCAACGAAGGCATGACCATGGTCGTGGTGACGCACGAAATGGGCTTTGCGAAAGAGGTGGCAAACCGCGTTATTTTCATTGACGAAGGCGTTATCAAAGAAGAAAACACCCCACAGGAATTTTTCCACGCTCCTCAAAACGAACGTTTGAAAGAATTTCTTTCCAAGGTGCTGTAAAAGACAAATGAGTGATAAAAAAGCAAGACTGTTACCGCTCTGCCCTTAGGAATTGAACTGAATAATTTATGAAACTCGACTTACAAGAAGTCGAGTTTTCTTTTACCCACGCAAATCCGCTTGAATTAAAATGGGTTTTTTGATATAATAAACGCACCGATAAATAAGAATTTGAAAGGAGGATAATACTATGGCATTCTTTCCGCCAATCCCACTCATTAGAAGAAATGTAATTGTAAAAAAGTTGAAGGCGTGCGGTGCGACTTCTGAGGAATCAGCCAAAACATTGGCAGAAGCAGGAGTAATTAATCCTAACGGATTTAAGCGTGTTACGGAAAAGTTGGTTGAAACAAATATAATTCATAAAACCTCAGACGGTAAATATTATATTTGATTTGACAAATTCCAATTTATCGAACAGTTATCCTTGTAGAAAAACTTTCAAAAGTATAGCTCACTATACTTTGCGAGCAAAGTTGTGTGTTTTTACAAAGCAAAAAAGTAAAGAGTAGCAATTTTATTGCTACTCTTTTATAACATGCTTAAAAATCCCTATGGGAAGACACCTTTGTTGCCTTGCCCTTATTTTTTCTCTCGTTTTCCGTAAAACGACGTAGTTGCGAGCAAGACAAGGAGGCTTTGAGGGAGCATACCGATAGTATGTGACCGAAAAACAACGCGGTTTCCTCTCTCGTTTCCCACCCTCTCGTTTTCCGTAAAAACGGCGTAGTTGCGAGCAAGACAAGGAGGCTTTGAGGGAGCATACCGATAGTATGTGACCGAAAAACAACGAAGTATTGCGAAGTAAATACGTCGTTTTTTTATTCTAACTCGAACGCGCCCGTATACAACTGATAATACGTGCCTTTTTGCTCGATAAGCTGCTCGTGCGTGCCACGTTCGATAATACGGCCGTGGTCGAGCACCATAATGGCGTCGGAATTGCGGACTGTGGATAATCTATGCGCGATAACGAACACCGTTCTGCCGTGCATCAGTTTATCCATACCGTCGGAAACGAGCGCTTCCGTACGCGTATCGATAGAGGACGTCGCCTCGTCCAAAATCATAGCAGGCGCATCCGCCACCGCCGCGCGCGCGATAGACAACAGCTGACGCTGACCTTGCGAGAGGTTTGCGCCGTTGTTTGTCAATACGGTGTCGTAGCCGTCGGGCAAACGCCGAATAAAATCGTCCGCGTTCGCAAGCCGCGCCGCCTCGATACATTCCTCGTCCGTCGCGTCCAGTCTGCCGTAACGGATATTCTCCATTACCGTACCCGTAAACAAATTCGTATCCTGCAAAACAATCCCCAACGAACGCCGCAAATCGTCCTTGCGGATTTTATTGATATTGATGCCGTCGTAACGGATTTTCCCGTCTGCGATATCGTAAAACCGATTGATAAGGTTTGTAATCGTCGTCTTACCTGCGCCCGTCGCGCCAACGAACGCAATCTTTTGCCCAGGCTTTGCGTACAGCGTAACGTCGGTGAGCACCTGCTTTTCAGGCACGTAGCCAAAATCCACCATATCCATTACGATATCCCCACGAAGCGGAGTATACGTCGTCGTATCGTCGGCTTTGTGATAGTGTTTCCAAGCCCACTCGCCCGTGCGCTCCGTCGTTTCGATAACGTTGCCGTTCTCGTCCGTTTTCGCATTGACGAGCGTAACGTACCCTTCGTCCGTTTCAGGCTGTTCGTCCATGAGCGTGAACACACGGCTCGCCCCTGCAAGCCCCATCGCTATCATAGAAATTTGTTGCGACATCTGGTTTACCGTCTGCGCGAAGTTTCGCGACATACCCAAGAACGCCACGATAACGCCTATCCCTATCGTAGACACGCCGTTAAAGATAGAGGAAAGCCCGATATTCGGCACGTGAAGCGCGTACATTGCGCCGCCGACAATCGAAAGAAGCACGTAGGAGAAATTGCCGATATTGCCCAAGATAGGTCCCAGCACGTTCCCGAAAATATTTGCCCGCTCGCTGTCTTTGAACAGCTGTTCGTTCAGCGCGTCAAAATCCTCTTTCGCCCGTTCCTCGTGCGTGAATACTTTGACGACCTTTTGCCCTTTCATCATTTCCTCGACAAAGCCCTCTTCACGAGCCAACGAGGTCTGTTGGGATACCATATATTTCGCGCTGTTACCGCCGATTTTTTTCACGACGAACGTCATCAAAACGCTGCACAGCGCCACCACGAACGACAGCCAAAGGCTGTACGTGAGCATAAGGAAAATAGAAACGATTAGCGTTAACGAGCTAGTGAGCAGCGTCGGCAAGCTCTGTCCAATGAGCTGCCTAGTTGCGTCCGTATCGTTCGTATACGTACTCATAATATCGCCGTGTGCGTGCGTATCGAAATACTTAATGGGCAACGTTTGCATTTTTTCAAACATATCCGTACGCAAATGGTACAGCATACCCTGCGTCACCGTCGCCATAATCCGCGTGTATAAGAAAGACGTCAGGATAACAAGCCCATACACCGTCACCATCATCACAATCAGCCCCACGAGCATCGACTTCGCCTCCGCGAACGTCTTTTCTGCGCTCAGCACGGGCGTGATTACGTGGTCGACGAGCAGCTGCATATACACCGTGGAAACAAGACTGCCTACCGAGCTGATTAAAATACAAATTATTACGACAATCAGCTGCCATTTATAATATTTCACCAACGTCCCCAGCAAGCGTTTGAGCGTGCCTTTTTTAATCGCACCCTTGGGCACGGGCATACCCCGCCCTCGCATAGGACCTTTGGGCATCGTCGGTTTTCTTTCCGTTCTTACTTGTGCCATTACGCTTCACCTCCTTCTTTCGTTTCGTCAGAGGCTTTGCTCTTGGTTTGCGCTTCGTATATCTCGCGATAAATCTCACTGCTTGTCAGCAATTCGTCGTGATTTCCGCACGCCACAATCTTACCGCCGTCGAGAATAACAATCTTATCCGCGTGCTCCACCGAGGATACGCGCTGTGCGATAATAATCTTCGTCGTATCGGGGATTTCTTCCGCAAACGCGCGGCGAATCAGCGCGTCCGTCTTGGTATCCACCGCCGACGTCGAGTCGTCTAAAATCAATACTTTGGGCTTTCTAAGCAACGCGCGCGCTATACAAAGACGCTGTTTCTGACCGCCCGAAACGTTCGTACCGCCCTGCTCGATATAGGTATCGTAGCCGTCGGGGAACGAACGAATAAACTCGTCCGCCTG
Source organism: Clostridia bacterium (assembly GCA_017507005.1). Lineage (GTDB taxonomy): Bacteria > Bacillota > Clostridia > Christensenellales > Borkfalkiaceae > Scatosoma. The sequence continues at coordinate 24,687 of JAFWBT010000019.1, forward strand.
CGCTAATTGACACACGCGAATCAGTTCCTCGTCGCTCGCCTCCGCGTTACCCCAACGCAGGTTTTCCTTAATCGTGCCTGAAAACAGCACGTTCTTTTGCAATACGACGGCAACTTCCTTTCTCAATACGTCCAAATCGTACTCCTTGACGTTGACGCCGCCCACGAGCACTTCGCCCTCCGTCGCGTCGTACAAGCGAGGAATCAGTTGAATTAACGAGGTTTTAGATGAGCCTGTGCCACCTAAAATCCCCACTGTTTCGCCCGATTGTATCGCAAGGTCGATATCCGACAACGCATATTTGTTCGCTTTTGCCGAATATTTAAAGTTTACGTTTTTGAAAACCACCGAGCCGTCCTGCACCGTTGTAACGCCGTTTTCGGGGCTGACGATATCCGAGCCTTCGGTGAGCACCTCGGAAATACGGCGCGCCGATTCCAACGACATCGACAGCATAACAAAAATCATAGAGAACATCATAAGGCAGGACAACATCTGAATCCCGTAGGAAATCAGCGCGGACAGCTCGCCCTTGCCAAAGCCCTCGAACGCCGCCCAATGCGTCTTATCCACGATAGCGTACGCCGCGAACGCGGAAATGAGAATAGACGCGAAATTGATAAAAAACGTCATCATCGGGGTGTTGAGCGCGAGCACTTTTTCCGCTCTCGTGAAATCGTCGCGCACTTCCCCTGCCGCTTTTTTGAATTTTTCCGTTTCGTAGTCTTCACGCACGAAAGATTTCACAACGCGAATACCGCCCACGTTTTCCTGCACGGAATTGTTCAGCGCGTCGTATTTTTTAAAGATACGACGGAAGAAGGGCATTACGAACCGCATAATCGAAATGATAACCGCGCCAAGGAAAGGTATGATTACGAGGAATATCCACGCAAGGCGCGGATTGATTGTAAAGCTCATCACGATGGCAAAAGCGAATTGCAAAATCGCGCGCACAACGATACGCAAGCACATTTGATAGGAGTGCTGTACGTTGGTGACATCGGTGGTCAATCTCGTCACCAGCGAGGACGTAGAAAATTTGTCCACGTTGGAAAAGGAAAATTTTTGCACTCTATAAAAAAGGTCGTGACGGAGGTTTTTCGCAAAACCGCAGCTCGCCGTTGCCGCGAATTTCCCTGCAAATGCGCCGCTGAGCATTGACAACACGGCAAGCCCTAACAAAATTCCGCCGTATTTTAATATCTCGTTCATTGCCGCGCCCGCGCTTATGCCTTGCACGTCGATTGCCGCAATCATTTTTGCCATAAAAAAGGGCAATAAACATTCGCAAAACGCCTCTAACGCCATAAAAAAGGGCGTGATTATCGACGGCTTTTTATATTCTCGCACGCTGGCAAGCAAGGGTTTTATCATCCCTACGCCTTTCTTTTTTTCCTTTTCTGCCATACTCTTTTCTCTCCTCGTCGTTATACGTCTATATATAATGTAATTACGCTCTTTATTGTATTCCTTTCCAAAAATAAAGTCAATCGTTTGAAAGTCGCTTTTTCCGCTTTCACGAAAATTTCATTTTTCTTTTGTCGGGATTTTTAGCTATTTTTCGTGATTTTCTTCTATATTTTTCCCGCAAAAACCCCCACGCGTTTTTCAAAAACGCGTGGGGCAGGTATGCGTTGAACGCTATTTTTACACCTTTCTATCCGATTTGCAGGTGAGGTATACGATTTGATAGCGTTTGGATAATTCCTTGACGAATTTTTTGGCTTTTTCCGTCTTTTTGTCGTCAAAATTCGCAAACGGATCATCTAAGATTAGCGTCGGCAATTCTTTTTGATACAGCGCGTCCACCAGCGCAATACGCGTACAAAAATCTACCAGCTCCTTTTCACCGAGGCTGTAATAATCGAGCGAGCGCATTTGCCCCACCACCTCCATCAACGGCGCGCCGTCCGCTGAAAAACGCAACGGCTGGTATTTTTCGTCAAACTGTTTTAAATATTCCCGACAATTTTTCTCCACGGGCGCAAGATAGCGCGTCGCCATATTTTCCTGCGCGCGCAGTAGCATTTCCCGCGCCGTCCGCACGACGTACAAGCGGTGCTCTAAACGCTCTTTTTCCGCAAGCAGGCGTTCTTCCTCCGCCTCGATATCCGCTTTGTCCGCGCGGTTTTCTTGGTTTTCCAGCTGCGCTTTCAAACGCGCGCGCTCGTCCACCAAGCCCTCTTTTTCGCGTTCTAAATCCTGTTTTTGGCGTTGTAGTGCGGAAATATCGTAACGGGTAGCGTTTTCCTCGCCGTCCTCTTTTAAGCCGGACAACTGCTTTTCATATTCCTGCATTGCCGCGCGATTTTTTTCGTATTTTACAATATTTTCCTTTATTGCCGACAGCGCCACGCGATAATCGTACAGCTCTTCAAAACGGAAATTATCCAAAAAGGCGCATATCGCGTTCTCCAAGCCCTGCAAACGGTTCTTTATCTCACCGTGTTGCTGTGTATATTGCTCGTGACAAAACTCTAAATCGGGCGCAAATTCTATCAGCCTTGCCTGTATCCTCGACACCTCTGCCTGCGTTTCGTTATAATGCAAGGATACGTCCGTATCGATATCGTCCTCGTTGTTCTTTTTGCCTCCCTTTGGCAATAATTTTACAAGCGAAATCAACAAACCCACGCCGCCAATTCCAAGCAAAATATACCCAAGCGCAGGCCGCGTAGGCATTTGCGTCGCGCCCAAAATCGCCATAAACAAACACACGAACAGCCAAAATCCCGTCCGTTTCCCCTTGGGCGGATTTTTCTTACTGCTATGCGTTCGTCGCATACCTGCCCCGTCCATTTTGCTGTTTTTTTGCAAAACCAGCTCGTAGGAACGTTGCGCGTTTTCGCACGAAGCGAGCTGATTTTCCAAGGCTCTTTTTTCGCGAACGAGCGTTTCCGTTTCACGCAATTTTTCCTCGACCGAGGCAAACTCCGCCTTTAACGCATAAAAATCCGTCACCGCTTTTTGCAGACCAACGACGTTGATTGTCGTTGGCTCGACTTTGCCAAAAAACGTCTGCAAAGCCGCTATTTCCGCGCTCGTTTCGTCCATACGAAGCTGTAAATTTCGCCGCGCCTCCGCGCGCGCCGCCGATTCGTTCAAACGGGAATACCGCTGTATTTCCCTTTCCACGACGTTGAGTTTTTCGCCCAAAGCCGCTATTTCTCTTTCCTTTTGCGCGATTTCCCCTTTCGTCTGCCGCGTTGCCGCCGCGTACTCGTCGCAAGCATTTTTCGCGCGTGCAAGCGTTTCCAAACGCTCGTCTATCTCATCCAGCTTTCCCTTAGACGGGCGACGTTTCGCGCGCAAATTACGCTCTGCGGCATCCAGCCGCTCTATCGCGCCTTTTGCGCCGTTTTCCCTGCCGTTATCTCCAAGCAATGCCAGCAGGCGACCTTTCATATCGTCGGGCAAGCCGTCCGTCACAATCTCGCTCTGCGGCACGTATACGCTACGCTGATAGCTCTCTCTATCCACCCCAAGCAATATCTCGCCCAGCCGTTCTATCCTATCGCCAAAATCGTACGAGAGCATATTGTTCCCATCGTACAGCCTTACGACGTCCCCGCTCGGCGTTTTCCCAAACGTTCGCTCGATACGGTACGTCCGTCCTGCATACGAGAACACGAGCGAACCGCCAAACACGCCGCCTTGCCACGGCTCGTATTTAATACGGTCGTTCGCGCCAACGGATTTGCTGCGCCCACCATCCATACCGTACAACATACATTTAATAAAATCAGCAAAAGTCGTCTTGCCCCAGCCGTTCTCCTCCTTGACGTTGGTAAGATCCGCCGACAAATCGAACGAGCGATCGACAAACTTCCCAAAACCAGCAATATAACAGGATATCAGTCTCATAAATCGATATCCTCCCCGATAAGTGCCTTGATGCCAACGTCGAGGATTTCACCGCGCAAATCCTCGTTCATCTCGTACCTGCCTACCTCTCTCACAAATTCACCTAGCTCCGAAAGGTCGTTTTGATACACCGCAGGATCGACGTACGTTGTCGATTCGTCCTCCACCCTCGCAAAGAAAAACGTTTCACAAAGCCGCGCGCTAAGCAACGGCAAATCCTTTCTCAGCCCTGCCTTATGCCGTCCGCACAGCGTCAGCCGCACAATATCGACGGGATTTGCGCCCGACAACGCCTCGAACGCCGTACGCTCCACGTCAAAATAACTGCCGCAAGCAGAAACGTCCGCGCGCGCCTCGCGCACCGTACGCTTTGCCACCGACAAAAATTCTTCCTTTATCAGCCTGCCGTCTACCACTTCCAACAAAAAGAAGCCCTTTTGACCGCACTCGTCAAAGCCACGCCCTTCCAAACAACCGCAATAACGGTAATGTCCGCGCGAATCTAATTTCTCCGCCGTTAAGGTAGGTTTGTGGATATGTCCCAAAGCAAGATAGTCGATATGTTTATTTTGCAGACGCGCCAAAGCCAAACCGTCGGCGGTTTTCTCGCGCGAATCGCCTTTAGTCACGTCGCCGTGCAGCATCACAATATTATAGCTATCGCGCCGCAAGGACAGCTCTTTATACCGCGCGTCCTCAACGTATTTGCTATCCAAACCCGTCAAAAGTACGTTATCGGACAGCTCGTAGCTCTGCCAGCCGTGATTTTTCGAGAACAGATACAAATTATTCGGCAGTTCGTCGTCAAAATCAAATTCGTCGTCGTGGTTGCCCGAAACGTAGAAAAACCGAACGGGTGCAGCCGCCGCAATCACGGCAAACACTTCCCTCTTTATGCGCCTTAAAACGCGGTTTTCGTCGAACAAATCGCCTGCAATCAGCACCGCCTCCACGCCGTTATTTTTCGCGAACGTAGCAAGACGGCGGAACGCATCTAACAGCTCCGCCTTTCTCAATTCCCCTTTATCGGGCGGCAGATTTTTCATTGCCGCGCCTAAATGTATATCGCCCGTGTGGATAATTTTCATAAAAAATATCCCCTTTCCTTAGTTCTTGGAAAATTGCAGACAAACGAACACGATTAAAAACACCACCATCGCAACGCCCGTCACGATCAGCCGCACCTTATCGCGTTTTTCCTTGCTCATCGGCACGTAGATACGAAAACCGCACGTCGGGCATACGCCCTTTCCCATCAACGTCTTGCATCGCTTGCAATGCACCTTTTGTGGCATCGTTTCATCATAGCTGTGTTCGCTCTTTTGCTTTTTTATCTGTTCTCTCGACGGCGTTTTCTTTCCCTCTGCACTCTCAACACCCTCGACGCTTTCCGCACAATCCATATTTTCCGCGCCGTCCGTTTGCTCTTTTATATCCTCCGCGCGCGCCGCCTCAAACTCCGCAATAATACGGCGCTCCTCTTCCCTTTTTTGTTGACGAGTCATCTTGCTCATATCTTTCTTCACTTCTCCTTATCTTTCGCGCTTTTTTATAGTTTTCTCTTACACGGTTTCGTCTGCGCGACCAAACCCTTACATCAACGTTTCAAACACGCGCAGCACCGAATCGACCAATCGTCCAAAAATCCCCTGCTTGGTGTTTTCGAGGGTGCATAATTTCGACACGGCGAACGTTTCCTCGCAGTCCCGCTTCAAATCCGCCACCGCTTTGCAATCGGAAAAATACACCGCGTTCTCAAAATGCAGGTACAGACTGCGATAATCGAGGTTAATCGTACCCACGACGGCGCTTTCGTCGTCGCACACCATACTCTTTGCGTGGATAAAGCCCGGCGTGTATTCGTATATCTTCACACCTGCTTTTAACAGCATTTGATAATTCGCGCGCGTAAGACGGAAGGTAACTTTTTTATCGGGAATCCCCGGCGTAACGATACGCACGTCCACACCGCGCATAGCCGCTTGACAGAGCGCCGCGCGTAAAAAATCGTTCAAAATCAGATAGGGCGTGAATACGTAAACGTATTTGCTCGCGCGCGTAATCATATCCAGATATACCGTCTCGCCAACGCTCACCTTGTCCAACGGCGAATCGTCGTACGGCTGAATACGTAGCGACGTTTCTTGCGCCGTCGGCATAGGCAAGAGGGGTAGCAGGTATGCGTTCACGTCCTCTTTGTCCGTCCGAAAAGCGTTCCACATATAGAAAAACATTTCCGTAAACGAACGCACCGCGTTCCCCGTTATTTTAATACCCGTATCTTTCCAATACCCAAATCGCACCTTTTCCGCGATATATTCGTCTGCAAGATTGATGCCGCCCGTAAACGCCACTTTGCCGTCCACGACAAGGATTTTTCTATGGTCACGGTTGTTCATACGCACGGCGAACAGCGGCACGACGTTGTTGAACGTCATACATTTGATATTTTCGTGCAGGGATTCCAAATACCGCTCGTATTTAGGCGGTAACGTCATCATACACCCAAAATCGTCGTAAATGATACGCACCTGCACACCTTGCATTGCTTTTTCTACGAGGATTTTTAAAATGGAATTCCACATCTTGCCGTGCGCGATAATGAAATATTCCACGAGAATAAATTTTTCTGCCTTTTTCAGCTCTAAAAGCATCTGCGGAAACATTTCCTCGCCGCTCTTATAATATTCCACGTCGCCGTCCGTATAGACGGGATATTCTGCGTAGCGTTGCAAATACGAGCATACGGCGTCTTTACGCTCCGACGAAAGCGGCAATTCTTCTTTTCCGAATTTTTCCCGTATCTTCTCGTCGTTTTCTTTTTTTGCGCGCTGAATTTTCGCGTTTATTTTCCGCGCCGGTCTGCCCTCGCCATTGAAAAAGTACATCGGCACTCCAAAAAAGGGTACGAGCATAATAAGGATAATCCAATTCAACCGCGTCGAGGGGCGTTCGTGACGGCTAATGATATATAAAACGAATACGATTTCTAAAACGAGTACGATTATCTGCGCGATCATTGCCCATTTTGAATCGTACACCAGCGAAAACGAGAACACGATATACACCACCAGCTGCAACAACGCCGACAGCAAAAAAACAACGAAACGATTATACAAAAAGACCTTATAGCTTCTATCGTTCGCCACCGTTCTCTCTATCCATTTTTTCTTTCTTTCGCTCAGTTTTTTCATTTCCTTTCTTGCGCGTTCCGCCTCTTTTTACGCCGCGCCTACTCCTGTATATAATATTGTAGCAGTTTTTTCCCTTTTTGTCAATGGGCTTGCCCATTTTCCTCTATCTTATTTACTATACCCACTTTTCGTGATAAAAAGAAGTTCACCTTGTAAAACGTGTGAAAAATCCCCTCCTATTTGCCCTTTTTCTACCACTTTTCCCCCTTCCCAACGCCCTTTGAAAAAAATTTTAAAAATTTTTAATTTTTTTTATAAAAAACTATTGACAAATCCATTTTTTTATATTATACTATAAACAGTTAATGAAACTTAATCCTAATAAGTTTCCAAAAATTGTAAAAAAGAATGAGGTAATCAGTATGAAAAAATTTGAATGCATCGTATGTCATCACGTAGTAGAAGCAGATGTAGCACCCGAAGTATGCCCCGTATGCAAGCAGAGCGGCAAATTTGTTGCAAAGCCTTGCCTGAAAGGCAGCAAGACAGAAGCGAATTTGCAGACGGCTTTTGCAGGCGAATCGCAGGCTAGAAACAAGTACACCTATTTTGCTAGCAAGGCAAGAAAGGAAGGCTTCGTACAAATCGCGGCTATCTTTGAAGAAACGGCAAAGAACGAACAAGAGCACGCTAAAATCTGGTTTAAGCTGTTGAACGGCGGCGACATCTCCTCCACGGCGGAAAATCTTCTTGCGGCAGCAGAAGGCGAAAACTACGAATGGACAGATATGTATGCAGAATTTGCCGTAGTGGCTCGTGAAGAAGGTTTTGAAGAAATCGCAAAACTTTTCGACGGCGTTGCAGCGATTGAAAAAGAACACGAAGAAAGATATAGAAAGTTGCTCGCAAACGTTAAGGGTGACCTTGTATTCTCCAAGGAAGGCGACGCTGTATGGCAGTGCTCGAACTGCGGCCATATCGTTGTTGGCAAGAAAGCGCCCGACGTATGCCCTATCTGCAACCATCCTCAGGCATATTTCCAGGTGAGAGCAGAAAACTACTAATTCGCTTTTTACAGGGCGAGGAAAACCGCCTTGCATAAAGACCTCCCCTATCGCAAAGAAGTGATGGGAGAATAAACAATATAATAGAACCCGACGGATGCCCCTATCCGTCGGGTTTCGTTTTTGATTTTTCATCTTAAAAACGGCGTGTAAAAAGGCAAGCAAAAACGGCGTCACCTCGTACATGGGTGCGCCGTTTTGATTTTTTAAGCGTTTGATTACAGATTTTTTTCTACGAATTTTTCCAACGCTTCCGCAGGCACAAAACCGAGGTTATTATCCACGGGCGCGCCGTTTTTAAACGCGATAACGTTCGGGATAGAAGTGATGCCGTATTTCACAGCCGCCGCCTCGCTATCCTCCTCATCAACGTCAATCTTCACGAAAATCGCTTTTCCCTCGTATTTATCGGAAATTTCCTCATACACAGGCGCGAGCATTCTGCAAGGTCCGCACCAAGTCGCCCAAAAATCACAGAACACCGTCTTATCCGACGTCGCAATGAGTTCTTCCAAATCCTTACCGTTTACGTATTTAACCATACATTTTTCCTCCTTTAAAAGGTCCTTTTCTAAAAGTTTGTCTTATTTATGTTGAAAATATGCCGCCATATCCGCAAAAGCAACGCTTTCGCTCTCGCCCGTTGCCATGCACTTGACGTTGGCTTTACCCTCTGCCAGCTCGTTGCCGCCAATCACCGCTACGTATTTCGCGCCCAGCTTGTCCGCGTATTTAAACTGCGCCTTTACCGAGCGTTCCATATGGTCGATTTCCACAAACAAACCGTTCTTTCTCAACGCCGCCGCTAACTCGAAAGCTTTTTTGCGGCAATCCGCGTCCATACCTGCGATATACACCGTCGGCACGGCAGGCGCAGGGATTTCCACGCCCGTTTGGTCCATTACGATTAGCAGTCTTTCAATACCTGCAGCAAAACCCACCGCAGGCATAGGATTTCCGCCCAATTCCTCAATCAAGCCGTCGTATCTGCCGCCCGCGCACACCGTACCCTGCGCGCCAATGGACGTCGAAACAAATTCAAACACGCTACGCGTGTAATAATCCAAACCACGCACGATACGAGGATCGATTTCATAGTCAATCCTAGCCGACGTAAGACAATATTTCAGTTCTTCAAAATGCGCCTCGCACTCAGGGCAAAGGTATTGTAAAATGGACGGCGCACTCGCGTTAATCTTCTTGCACGCATCTTCCTTGCAATCCAACAACCGCAACGGGTTCTTTTCAAAACGCGTTTTGCAATCGTAACACAACCCGTCCAAATGCGGTGCAAAAAATTCTTTCAGTGCCTTGTTATACGCCGCGCGACAAGTGGGACAGCCGATAGAGTTGACGTACAATTTTACGTTCAAGCCCAACTTTTTGAGCAGCGTATCCGCCATCAAAATCGCTTCCGCGTCCGTCTGCGCGCCCTTTGCGCCGAAAATTTCCACGCCGAACTGGTGAAATTCACGAAGTCGCCCCGCCTGCGGACGTTCATAACGGAACGCAGGAGTGATGTAGTACATCTTCGCAGGCAACACGCTGCTCGCCATACCGTTCTCGATAAACGAACGCACCGCGCCTGCCGTACCTTCGGGTTTTAAGGTAATCGAACGGTCGCCCTTGTCCTTAAAGGTATACATTTCCTTCGTAACGATATCCGTCGTGTCGCCCACGCCGCGCTGGAATAGCTCGGTATGCTCGAACACGGGCGTACGGATTTCTTTGAGGTTGAAAAGCTTTGCAATTTCACGCGCCGTACCCTCTACGTACTGCCATTTATAGGCGTCGGAGGGCAAAACGTCTTTCGTACCTTTGGGAATATTTATCATAAAAACTCCTCTTTATAAAACGTATTTTTTCAAATTGCGATCACCCGTCAGCTTTTGCAGGTGCTCGTCCACGTATTTGCTGTCGATATTTAAGGTGAACATAGGATAATCCCCACCGGCGTTAAAGGAAATATCTTCCAACAGATATTCCATCACCGTATGCAACCGACGCGCGCCGATATCCTCGGACGTGAGGTTCAGCTCCACCGCCACCTCCGCAATGCGCTCAATCGCGCCACGGTCGAATTGCAACTGAATATTATCCACTTCTAACAGTTTCCCGTATTGGAAAGTGAGCGAATTTTCCGTTTCCGTCAGGATACGCACAAAATCCTCTTTCGTAAGGCTGTTCAGCTCCACAGATACGGGGAAACGCCCTTGCAGCTCGGGAATCAAATCCTCAATCGCCGCCACGTGGAACGCACCCGCCGCAATAAAGAGGATAAAGTCCGTCTTTACAGGCCCGTATTTCGTCACCACCGTGCTACCCTCGACGATAGGCAGGATATCCCTTTGCACGCCCTCGCGCGAAACGTCCGCGCCGCCGTGATTGTTCTTCCCTGCAATCTTATCGATTTCGTCAATGAACACGATACCGTCGTTTTCCGCGCGGTACACCGCCTCTTCCTTAATCGCGTCGTCGTCTACAAGCTTTGCCGATTCCTCTTCCAGCGCAATTTGGAACGCTTCGCGCACCGAAAAACGGCGTTTCTTTTTCTTTTGCTGGAACATATCGCCAAAAATACTGCCGATAGAAATCGCCGCACCGCCCGGCACCAACTCCATAGGCTGCGGCGCGTCCAACACTTCCATTTCAATCATGAAATTGTCGTACTGACCTTTCCGCAAACCGTCCAAAAGATTCGCCTCGAACACTTCTTTCGCCGTGTCCCCTTTCTCTTCCTTTTTTGCCTCCGCGAGTGCGTGCACAATCCGCTTTTCCGCGGCAACGGTCGCTTTCGAGCGCACTTCTTCTTCCTTTTCCGCCTTTACCAGACGATAAGCGCACTCTGCAAGGTCGCGAATCATACCCTCGACGTCTTTACCAACGTAGCCGACCTCGGTGCATTTCGTCGCCTCCACCTTTACGAACGGCGCTTTTACGAGCTTTGCAAGTCGTCTTGCAATCTCCGTTTTACCAACGCCCGTAGGGCCTTTCATAATGATATTTTTCGGCGTGATTTCCTCACGGATTTCCGCAGGCAACTGCGCGCGGCGATAACGGTTTCTTAAAGCAATCGCCACCGCTTTTTTCGCGTCGTCCTGCCCGATAATGTATTTGTCCAGCCGATTGACGATTTGTTTGGGGGATAAATCCATTTTTTAGTCCTCCTTCGCCTTTTTACGGCTCGTTTTCTTTATTGTTTTTTCCTCGTTCATAGGGGGCATGGTCGCGTTCACGACATTTTCGCCCACCACTTCACAACGAATATTATCGTTGGTGAATACGCATATCTCCGAGGCAATTTTCAACGCTTTTTTCGCAATCGTTTCCGCGTCGTAGTCCGTTTCCTGATACAGCGCACGCGCCGCCGCTAAGGCGTAATTGCCACCGCTGCCGATAGCGCAAACACCCTCGTCCGGCTCAATCACTTCGCCCGTACCCGACAAAATCAACAGCGTGTTTTCATCTGCCGTAATCATCATAGCGTCCAGCTTTCTAGGCACTTTGTCGTTTCTCCAAAGTTCGGCAAGCTCCACGGCAGAGCGCATAAGATTGCCGCCGAATTTATTCAGCATACCCTCAAAACGTTCGGTGAGCGCAAACGCGTCCGTCACCGAGCCTGCAAAGCCTAAAATGACTTTGCCACCAAAAATGCGGCGCACTTTCACCGCAGTATTTTTAAAAATAACCGATTCGCCCATCGTCACCTGACCGTCGCCGGCAATCGCCGTCACGCCGTTCTTTTTCACCGCGCAAATCGTCGTTCCTCTAAATTCCATATATACTCCTATTCCCACGCTAAAACGTAGGGTTTATTTCATTTCCTCAATGCAAGCAAGCGCGCGTTCCGCCAAAGCGCGATAGCGTTCCTTTTTGTCCTTGATACGCACGGGCAACGACGAAAGGATACCAAAATTCGCGTTCATAGGCTGAAAATCCTTGACGGGCGTGGAAATATGCGTTTCCAAAGCGCCGCAAACGGTGCGTTCATCAAATACATGGGTGCCTCGTCCGAGGATTTCGTCCGTGATATGAATCGCCGCCAACAGTCCGCTCGCCGCGCTCTCCACATACCCTTCAACGCCCGTAATTTGACCTGCAAAGAAGACGTTCTTATTATTCTTACACGAAAAATCGCGATTTAAAACGTCAGGCGATTGAATATACGTATTTCTATGCATCACGCCATAGCGTAAATAGTCGGCGTTTTTTAGCGCAGGAATCATAGAAAACACCCGCTTTTGTTCAGGGAATTTCAAATTCGTCTGAAAGCCGACGAGGTTGTACGTCGTGCCCTCTTCGTTTTCTTTTCTAAGCTGCAACACCGCGTACGGACGCTTGCCGTCCTCGTCCGCTAAGCCCACGGGCTTTAACGTGCCGTAACGCAGGGTGTCCCTGCCGCGCGACGCCATCACCTCGATAGGCATACACCCCTCGAAGATTTCACCCTTTTCAAACTCGTGCAATTCCACACGCTCCGCCGCGAGCAACGCGTCTACAAAGGCGTAATATTCCTCTTTGTTCATAGGGCAGTTGATATAGTCCCCCGTGCCCTTGCCGTAACGGTCGCCCGTGAACGCGGACGTCATATCCACGCTTTCCGCCAATACGATGGGCGCGGACGCGTCGTAAAAATGCAAGCCGCCGCCCGTTTTTTGCAAAATGTCCTCGCTGAGCGACTCCGTCGTGAGCGGCCCCGTAGCGATAATCAAATACCTGCCCCCCTCCTTTTCAATTTCAGGGATACTTTTCACTTCTTCGTTGACAAGGGTAAGATTAGGGCAATTTTGTAATTTTTCCGTGATATACGCCGAAAATTTTTCCCGATCGACCGCCAAAGCCGCGCCTGCCGGCACCTTCGTTGCATCCGCCGCCTCGATAATCATCGAGCCAAGCTTACGCATTTCCTCTTTCAACAATCCGCAAGCGTTCGCGTATACGTCGTTGCTTTTGAGCGAGTTGGAACACACCAACTCGCCGTAATTCGCGCTCTCGTGCGCAGGGGTAAATTTTTTCGGTTTCATCTCCACGAGGGTGGTCTTAATCCCGTGCGAAGCGAGATAATACGCCGCCTCACTACCGGCAAGCCCACCGCCGATTACGATCACTTCTTTTTCCATTATCCTTTTCCTCTGCGCTTTCCGCCTTAAAAAACTGCTGTTAACGCCTTGGATACCGTCTTATTCCACGTCGTCAAAATCGAAATACTGCGGTTCGTCCATAAGAGGCGGGGGTGCAAATTCGTCGTCCGTCACGGGCGTCACTTTTTTTGTCTTGTCCGTCTTTTCCGTCTTGGGTTTTTCCGTCTTGATTTTGTACGAACAATCTTTATTGCTGCACTTCACGTTGCCACGCGCCGTCTGCACGAGCGCGCTCTGACAATCGGGACACTTATCCCCCGTCGGCACGTCCCAGCTCATAAATTTACAATCAGGATAGCCCAAACAGCTGTAATACACCTTACCTTTTTTCGATTTCCGCACCGTCATAGCCGAGCCGCATTCAGGGCATTTGCCTGCCAATTTTGGCTCTTCATCCGAGGGCATCGACATTGTCGATTTACAGTCGGGATAGCTCGGACAAGCCAAGAATCTACCGAATTTACCGCTCTTTACCACCATATTTTCGCCGCATTTCGGGCAACGCACCGCAGAGATTTCTTCCTTGGTTTCGCTGATGATATTCTGACATTCGGGATAGTTGGAACAAGCGAGATATTTCCCAAATTTCCCCATACGACGGAGCATAAAATGTCCGCACTTGCCGCACTCGATTTCCGTTCTCTCGTCGCCGTAAGAGGACGCCAAACGCAGGTTTTTCTCAAATCCGGGATAGAAATCCCCGATTACCGCGCGCCAATCCGTGCCGCCGTCTTCAATATCGTCGAGACGGTTTTCCATGCCCGCCGTAAACCCAACGTCCATAACGTCGATAAAGCATTTCACGAGCATATCCACAACGTCGTACGCAATGGGCGTAGGTATCATATATTTGCCGTCCTTTTTTACGTATTTTTGCATCAATTTAGAAATAATCGTTGCATACGTAGACGGTCTGCCAATCCCCTTTTCTTCCATCGCTTTAACGAGCGACGCGTCCGTATACCGAAGCGGAGGTTTGGTGAATTTTTGTTCCTTTTGCATGGACACGAGATCGAGTACGTCGCCCTCGTTCAAATCGGGCAACAGCTTTGCCGAGCTGATTTCGTCCTCGTCCTCTTTCTTTGCGTTCGCCGCGTCTTGATACACCGCCGTAAAGCCTGCAAACAGCAACACTTTACCGCTCGCCTTAAACACGTAGCCGCTGTTGTCGATTTCCATTTGCATACTGTTGTATCTCGCCTCCGACATCTGCGATGCAAGGAAACGTTCATACACCAGCTTATACAGCGAATAGTGCTTTTTATCCAGCAATTTTTTTGCCTTTTCGGGCGTCATGGAAATATCGTTGGGACGGATCGCTTCGTGCGCGTCCTGCGCGCCTTTTTTAGAAGCGTAATAGTTGGGCTTTTCAGGCGCGTATTCTTCGCCGTACACCTCGCGGATACGCTCTAACGCCTTCGCCTGCGCCTCTTTGGACACGCGGACGGAGTCCGTACGCATGTACGTGATGAACGCAATATGGTCTCCGTTTTCCGTTTCAATACCTTCGTAAAGATGCTGTGCCAGCGTCATAGTTTCGGGCGCGGTAAAGCCGAGCTTCGTCGAAGCGTCCTGCTGTAAAGAGCTGGTCGTAAAGGGCGCGGGCGCGTGCGATTTCGCAATCGTCTTTTTCACCTTGGAAACGACGAATTTACCCTGCTCGATAGCAGCGAGCACCTGCGCGGTTTCTTCTGCGGATGCAGGCTTGTATTTCTTCGCGCCTTTCTTTTCAAGCATTGCCTTGAACGACGCGTATTTTTTGGGAATATCCTGCAATTCCGCCGTCAAATTCCAGTATTCTTCGGGCACGAACGCCGTGATTTCACGTTCTCTTTCCACGACCAAACGCAACGCAACCGACTGCACTCTGCCGCCCGAAAGCGTACGCTTGCCGTTGCCGTTTTTATCCTCGATTTTATGATTTAACAGCGTAGAGAGCTTATAGCCCACCAATCTGTCCAACACACGGCGCGCCTGCTGTGCGTCCACGAGGCTGTAATTGATTTGACGGGGCGTCTTTAACGCCGCCTCAATCGCGCGTTGGGATACTTCGTTAAACTCGATACGGTTTTGCCCTGCCTCGTCCAAACCGAGCACCGTTTGCAAATGCCAAGCAATCGCCTCACCTTCGCGGTCAGGGTCGGTTGCGAGATAAACACGATCGGCTTTTTTCGTCGCGTCTACCAAACGTCTAATAACGTCCTCTTTCCCTTCGGAATTGACGTACTTTGGCTCGAAATTGTTCTTCACGTCCACGCCGAGCGTATGCACGGGCAAATCGCGGATATGCCCTGCTGACGCGTCCACACGGTATTGCCCTTTGAGATACTTGGAGATGGTTTTCGCCTTGGAAGGCGACTCTACGATAATTAAATCCATGCTATATTCCTTAAAAATATATTTTTTCTTTTTTACTGATTTTTGGGGCTGTCTTACAAAGGCTTTACCCTTGCGCCTTGCAAGAAACTATGTTTCTTGGCTTCCCTTTTATAGGGCTTTATAGCAGTTGCCGCCCAAGGCAACGACCAAGCCTTTTACTTCCAGCGCCGACAACAACGCGCGCGCCTTGAACGCAGGTACGCCCGACGCCGACGATAGCTCGCTCACGTGTGCCTCTGCTTTGTCTTTTAACGCTACGTACAGCTTTTCCTCGTCCGCCGATAATACCACCGCCGCTTTCGTTTGCGTGCGTTCTACGCCGTATTTTTTCAGTACGTCCGTCGCGTTTTCCGTCAGATACGCGCCCTCTTTCAATAACGCGTTACAGCCCTCGCCCGCCGACGAGCCAGGCGCGTACGGCAATGCAAACAAGGGAATATCAAAGGCTTTGGCGTGCTTTGCCGTAATCAACGCGCCGCTTTTTTGCGCCGCGCCCAACACCAACACCCCTACGCCAAGTTTTGCCAATAATTTATTGCGGTATTCGTACGAGAACGCGCGCACGGTTGCGTCGAACTCGTGCGGGGAAAGCAACAAACCGTTTTCCGCCACGCGCTGTAAAAGGGACAAATTCCCCTGCGGCATGGACGAGAAACCGCCTGCCAAAAGACAAATCACTCTACCGCCGCTACGTAGCGCACCCTCGATAGCCGCGCTGTCGCCGCCGTCTGCCGTACCCGTTGTAATCACGAACGTGTCCGACAAATCGCTCGCTATCTGCGCGCCGAGCTTTAACGCGTACGCAGGTGTCCTGCGCGAACCCACGATAACGAATTTTCTGCCGTGTAAAAGGGAGATATCCCCCACGGCGTACAGCGTTTCGGGCGCGTCTTTAACGTCCAGCCACTCGGCAGGGTAATCCGCCGCGCCGCGCGGGATTGCGGCCATAGCGTTTTTTAATTGTGCCGTGGATAAAAACTGCAATTTCGCTCCTTTATTTTAAAAGCAAAAAGATCAAAAGACCAATCTGCCACAAAACGCCCAACACGTTTACAACGTGGAAATACCAATGTTTGGTTTTATGCCGCGCCACGTGCATCGCCACGATACCGCCCACCGCGCCGCCCAAAAACGACATACCGAGCAGTGCCTTTTCACTCACACGCCAACGCCCTTTTTTTGCCTTACGTTTGTCCGCAAGATAAGTAAAAAACGTTATCACGGACGCCACCGCAAGATAGATAGCGTAATAATACATACTACAATCCTTTTATTCAATATCCCCCAGCTCTGCGCCGTAGGTGCGATAGGAAATCGCCTCGTACAAATGGTCGGGCTGGATATTTTCCGATAAATCCAAATCGGCAATCGTCCGCGCCACTTTCAAAATTCTCGACCGCGCACGCGCCGATAAATGCAAACTTTCAAACGCCTCGCGCAAAACGTCCTCGCATTGCTTGCTCAAACGGCAATATTCGCGCGTTTCTTTCTCGCCCATTTCCGCGTTCGTCTTTACCCTGCTCCCCTCAAACCGCTCACGCTGTATCTTTCTCGCGCTGTCCGCGCGCTGTTTCACCACCGCACTGCTCTCCTCCACCGTTTCGGCAACCAGCGCGTCGTATTCCACGCCGTCCACTTCCACTTGGATATCGATACGGTCGAGCAGCGGCCCTGAAATCTTCGCGCGATACCGCCGAATATCGTTGGGCGTACACGTACAACGGCGTTTTTTACTGCCGTAATGTCCGCAGGGACAAGGATTCATACTCGCGCACAGCATAAAGGACGCGGGATAGGTCACCGTGCCGCCCGAACGGGAAATGGTGATAACGCCGTCCTCCAAGGGCTGACGGAGCGCTTCGAGCGCCGAACGCTTGTATTCGGGCAATTCGTCCAAAAACAATACGCCGCCGTGCGAAAGACTAATTTCGCCAGGATGCACCGATTTATTACCGCCGCCGCATAAGGAAACGGTGGTCGCCGTATGATGAGGACTGCGGAACGGACGTTCCGTCACGATTCCGTCCTCGCCCAAAGTACCTGCTACCGAGTGTATTTTCGTAATTTCAAGCGCCTCGTCAAACGCCATATCGGGCATTACGGAGGGTATCGAACGGGCAAGCATCGTCTTGCCGCTCCCCGGAGGGCCTACGAACAGAATATTGTGTCCACCTGCCACCGCCACTTCCACGGCGCGTTTTGCCATATCCTGACCTTTAACAAACGCCAAATCGTACGCGCTCTTGCTCGCCTCTGCTTTTGCGGCAAAGGATGCCACGGGTACGATGGGCATGGGCGCAAAACCCGACAAATGGTCGACGACTTCGCGAAGATTTTTCGCTGCGTACACCGCTACGCCGTCGATATACCCTGCCTCTTTTTCGTTGTCCTTGGGAATAATGAATTTTTTATAGCCCTTATCGCGCGCGGAAATAATCGAGGGCAACACGCCCGTCACGGGGCGCAAATCGCCGTTCAAGGCAAGCTCGCCTAAAAACACCATACCCTCTACGTCCGCCTCTAAAACGCCGTAGGCAAGGAGCAAACTAATCGCCACGGGCAAATCGAAAGACGAGCCTTCCTTTTTCACGTACGCAGGCGCGAGATTGATTGTAATTCTGTGCGCGGGGAAATCGAGCGCGCTGTTTTTCACGGCGCTCTTGACGCGTT
The DNA here is from genome assembly GCA_017507005.1 of Clostridia bacterium. Lineage (GTDB taxonomy): Bacteria > Bacillota > Clostridia > Christensenellales > Borkfalkiaceae > Scatosoma. The sequence goes on from JAFWBT010000019.1 coordinate 42,942, forward strand.
CTTTGGATTCTTTCACCGCGGTATCGGGCAACCCTACCATCTCGTAAGACGGCAAGCCCTTCGACACGTCCGCCTCCACCGTGACAGGCACGCCTTCAAGACCGGACAACGCGTAGCTTTGCACCCTTGCAATCACACTCTTTTCCTCCGTACGTATTTTTAGGATTTTTGCCGCTATATTTATCGGCAAAAGGCAATTTTTCCCTACCTTATATATATGCCCTTATTATTGTACCCTAAAAAAGACAAAAAGTAAACCGAATTTTATATATTTTTTTACGGAAAAGGAATTTTTTATAATGTGAGTAAATATCCCCCACTAAAGTGGGGGCTTTATTTTGCGCACTAAAGTGCGTGAATACTGGCGCAGGCGTCCCAACGCCATCTTAACTCGCCTACTGCACACAAGCAAGCGGTAATTTATTTTTTCTTATTCCGATTTGATTCCAACCATTTTTTGAACGGGTCGTATATTCCACCATACTTATTTGGTTGGATATCAAATCTTCTGTTTCTTGGTGTTGGATATACTTCTGTACCGCTTGCTTGTTAGCACCTACGGTGCTTACGTAATATCCGCGACTCCAAAAGTGCCTATTCCCTATTTTGTACTTCATGTGAGCATATCGCTCGAAGATTATCATTGTACTCTTACCCTTGAGATACCCCATAAACGATGATACTTTCTCATTCGGCGGTATGCTCACTAACATATGTATGTGGTCGGGCATTGCGTGAGCTTCTATGATTTCCACTTCCTTACGTTGACATAGTTCTCTCAATATTTTCCCAATATCTTCACGCAATGCCCCATAAATTATTTTTCTATGGTATTTTGGCGTGAACACGATATGATATTGACATTTCCATGTCGTATGTGCTAAACTGTATGTATCGTTATTTTGATTTTTCAATTTTAACATCCTCCTTTGTGCTTACTTGTGTACGGTTGCGAGCCTTACATACAGTTTAGCATAGAGGAGCTTTTTTGTATAGCAAATGATAGGCTTGAAGCTAAAGCTATTTGCCACCAGCATAGCTGGTGGTTTCTGACAACCGCGAGTTCCCACTCGCGGTTGTTGCTGTATAAAAAAAATGAGTTCAAACACATTGAACTCATTTTCATGTTTTAAATTTAATAATTAATTATTCTTTTGTTCAATTATACTATCTATTACCAAACAATAATTTCATTATTCTTATCAAGGGCACCATCCAAGCAATACACCCCGTAATTTCCTGTTTTGTAATCCCAATTAGAAGCCCTCAAAATCTTCTTCCACTCCGCCATCGTCCCACTATATTTAATACTTACAAGCGTTGAACATTGAGCAAAAGCGCCATTTCCAAAACCTATATCAGGGCAACCCATAGTAATAAAACTTAAATTAGAACATTTTCTAAATGCTTCTACTCCGATATGTTCCATCTTTTCAGAAAGAACCAATTCTTCCATAGTTAAACACCCGCTAAACCCCTTCTTCTCTACCGTTGAAACAATTCGCCCATTAAAAATAGCAGGCAACTCAACTACCCTAGGCACATTCTCAATATTTGTTGCTTTTACGCTATACGTTCCATCTGCCAATAAAGTATAAGTGTAATATTCATCCTTAACAGTTTCTGGCTTTGAACAATTCACTAAACTTGGTATCAAAAAAAATATTATTACCGCCAAAATAAATGATTTTATTTTCTTCAACATAAAAACCTCCTTACTTAAATCCTTGATAAATTTAATTCTAATTTAATTTTTATTTCTTCCCGTTTTGTATATATAAACGGAGCTAAATTTTTAAAGAAACAAACATCTTCAGCATATAAAACTATCTCATATATACCAGCCGACAATAACTCTGCGTCTTTTCCCATCGAACCTATCGTTTCTATATAGTTTTGACGCTTAAAATTCAATCCATTTATTTCTCCTACCCCCATTTCCCCTGTTAACTCTGCATAATGAAAATCGTCTTTCGCTGTGAACGTCATTGTTATTTTTACATCAACATCTTCCGCTCTCTTATCATAATAATAGTCAATCATTTTAAAAACATCATCTTGATTCCAAATATTATCAGCCGTTTCATAAACAACTTCTTCAATAAAATAGTCAACATAATAAGTATTATCCATCTGCTCTTGCTTACACCCAGCAAATAGTAACGTACAAAAACAAATTAAAACAGCTATTATTCCTTTCATTGCGATACCTTTCGACATTATATTAATCGTTTACTAATGATTTATTAATGATAGATTATCAAAAATAATTACGCATGTCAAGTATTTAATAGTTAAAACCGAAAAAAATAAACCCGCCGTTGACTTTGGGCGAGTTTATTCTTTTCGGTTTTTGTTTTATCCGACTTAAATTCTTTCCTTGACCTTGGCTGCTTTGCCCGTCAAGCCGCGCAGATAATAAAGCTTTGCTCTTCTTACCTTACCCTTCTTAACGACCGTGATGTGCGCGATCTTCGGGGAGTGAAGAGGATATACCTTTTCTACGCCTACGCCATAAGAAATGTGGCGAACGGTGAAAGTTTCGGAAATGCCGCCGTTCTTCTTTGCGATTACGACGCCTTCGAAGTTCTGTACTCTTTCTTTGTTGCCTTCGATAATTCTGTAGCCGACCTTAACCGTATCGCCTACTTCGAATGCAGGAACTTCGGATTTCATGCTTTCAGCGTTGATAGCTTCGATGATTCCTTTCATTTTAGACTTTACCTCCGTTATTTACGAAACGTTCATAACCCGCTGCGTGATTCCTCATCACGCCCAATAAAAAGGCAGCGGAACGCTCGAAGTCAGCAATCATTATATACGATTTTTTTATTCTTGGCAAGCGTTTTTGACTATATTTTTTAACTTTTTTTGCTTCTTTCGCATTTTCTTTTTCTTAATCCGTTTTTTATTGACAAATAAAAACTTTCGCCGTATAATAACCGTATAACCAAAAAAATCGCTAAATAAAGGAAATTTTCGGCGTTATGACCAATCTACTCATTCGTTTATTCGTCGGCAAAAATAAAGACGCTAACGATCCCACTATCCGAGGTAAACACGTGTCCTTGGCAGGCTTTACGGGCATTGTCGTCAATATTTTGCTGTTCATCGGAAAGCTCGTCGTCGGTATTTTATCGGCGTCCGTCGCTATCATTGCCGACGCTTTTAACAACATCTCCGACGCAGGCTCGTCCGTCGTCACCCTTATCGGCTATCGCCTCGCAAACAAGCCCGTCGATAAAGAACACCCCTTGGGGCACGGACGGCTGGAATACGTGTCGGGCTTTATCGTCGATATGCTGATTATCCTCGTCGGGTTCGAGCTGTTCAAAACTTCCATAAATAAAATAATCACGCCCGCGCTCCCGCACGTAGGGACGATTACCCTCGTTCTCTTGGGCGTGGCGATTCTCGTAAAAGTGTGGCTGTTCGTTTTCTATCGCAAAATCGCGAGAATCACGCAATCGTCCGCTGTTAAAGCGGCGTCTTTCGACAGCCTTACCGACTGTATCGCTACTTCGCTCGTCCTTATTTCCGCACTCGTCGCGAGATACGCAGGGCTTGCAATCGACGGCTGGGCAGGTATTTTCGTGGCGGCGTTTATCCTTTTCGCAGGCATCAAAGCGGCGAAAGAAACCATCGACCTTTTGCTCGGTTCGCCCCCCGATCCTGCGTTTATCGAGGACATTTACGAGTTTGTAAAAGACTATCCGCGCCTTGTCGGTATTCACGACGTTATGGTGCACGACTACGGTCCGGGCAGACAAATCGTATCTTTCCACGCCGAAGTCCCCTCCGATTCCGACATCAATATCGCGCACGAGGAAGTGGACACGTTAGAACGAGATATGCACGAAAAATTCGGCTGTATCGTGACGGTACACCTCGATCCTATCGTCGTCAACGATCCCCTCGTCAACGAACTGCGCGAGTTGGCGCAAAACGCGGCGAAAGAAGTCGATCCTGCGTTCTCGATACACGATTTTCGTATGACCATGGGCGAGACGAACGTAAATCTTATCTTCGATTTGTTGCTCCCTGCCGATTGTAAAATGAACGCGGAAGAGGCGGAAAACGCCGTTGCCGATAAGATTCGCCAACACCGCCCGAATTGTTTTTGCGTTATCCGCGCAGAACATCCCTTCATTTAAAAATTTTTATAAAATCGTATGAAAAAAGCTCGGTTTTTTGCCGAGCTTTTTTTGTTTTTTGAGGTTACGAGTTCAAAATCTCGTCGCTGAGCGCGAGGATTTTTTTGCCGTATTTTTTCTTCTGTTTTTCCACGATAAATTTGTAGATAGAGTAGTTCACCGCGACCATGCCTATGCCCAACAGCCCGATTACAACGCCAAGGGGCATCATATTTCCAATCACTTTCATTGCCAAGCACATACCTGTGCCGAGCACCAAAGAGCCAACGACGCCAAAGGAGTAGGCAAAGATTTCCGCAGGGCGTTTCACCTTTCTATCCAATGCTACGAGCTCGTCAATTTTGTTTTTCTTTTTTTCTACGTATTGTTCGCGGATATTTTCCGCAATTTTTTGATTATTGTTCATAACAATATCTCCTTTTCGTTTTTATTTGTAATGGTATTATACGAAAAGGATATTGCCAAAAAAACAAAATTCCGTAAACGTTTTGAAAAGGTTTTGTTAATATTTTGTAAAAAACACGAAATATAAAAAAACTGTCCCATTACGGGACAGTTTTCTTTCCTTCCACAGCTATTTATTTTTCTTCGACATCTTTCAAAAATTCTTCCTTTTTCTTTTCGTACGTCTCTTCCGTAATGATGCCGCTTTCATATAATTCACGATATTTCAACAATTCGTCCGCCGAATCCACAGCCGTTTTCTGCTTAGCAAACATTTTCAGTTCAAACGTATCAGGGAGATATTTTTCCGCCGCGAAATATGCGATTTCAAAAATCAACAGGAATACAAAATACAAATACGAGCTACTCTCTGCCGTCACGAACGTAATCTCGCCAGTTCCGTAAATATCCCCTTGTTCCTGCACGTACAAGGCAACGTCCGTACCCAAATTCCATTCCAAGACCGCTACGATAAGACAAGCCACAAACAAAACTTTCACCGTTATTTCCACGAATTTTTCATCCTTTTTCAATACGGCATAAATAAAAATTGCAATACCGCCAGCAACTACCAACACGTGAAGCCACGCTACGAGCTGCATCATATCAATCTTCCCATCTAAAATTTCATAATAAGTATCCGCAAAAGCACACTTAAAAGCATTCGTCGAACCCGTTTCGCCCGTAATCAAAAAGTTCATTTCCACGTAATTAAAAAACAAGGAAATAAACCCGATAAACAACATACCTGCGGCAATCGCGCATAAAATCCAACGCTTTGAATTAAATTCTTTATACGATTGAACGTACGTCTTTTGTTTCTTGCCCTTCACAACTCCTTGATTTTCTCTTTTGTCTTCCATTTTCAACCTCGCTTTATTTATTTTTGACATTTAGTAAATGTCATTTTGTTTATTTTAACATACTATAATATAATTTGTCAAGCAGTAAATGTCAAAAAATTATATTAGTGAGGAAAAAATGTTTAAAAATCGAGCTATTGATGGAAAAAACAATCTTTGTGGCGAAAAAATATTTATTTTAAGGAAAAATGCAAATCCAAAAATGTCCCAAAGGATTTTAGCAGAAAAATGTCAGTTGTTGGGAATCGATTTAGACAAAAATGCTATTCAACGGATAGAAAGTGGACAGCGATTCGTTACAGATATCGAAATCGTCTGCTTATGCAAAATATTCAAAATTTCTGTTGACGAACTATTATCTTAAAATATTACCCCCTCGGCGCGTGGTCGTTCGCCGAGGGGGATTTGTTTATTCCTCTTTTTCTTTTAATATATCTTCGGACAATTTTAAAATTTCTTTGCCGTATTTTTTCTTGCCCCGCGCAAACAAACGCAGGTACGCGGGATAGGCAAGCCCTACGGGTATCAGCCCGATTGCCGATATTAAAACGCCCCACTCCATCTTCCCAAATTCGAGCGTCAATGCCAAGCCCAATCCAAAAATCAGCGTACCGACAATCCCAAGACTAAGGCTCGTGATAATAGCAGGCTGTTTCGCTTTTTTATCCAATTCTTTCAGCCGTTGCAGCTTGTCCTTAGCGTTATCCGTCGGCAAATACCGTTTACGGATTTCCTCCGCTTCTTTGCGCTCCGCTTTCGTCGGCGCAGCGTAGGTATATTCAAATTTTTCGTTCATTTTCTCGTTCTCCGTTCCGTATTTTTCGTTTTTTCAACAGCGTCGTCGCACGTATCACCATATACAAGCCTAGTGTGAACACCACCGCGCACACCGCCGCGCCCGTCAAGGCGTTGGCAAAGCCCGTGTCCGCGCCCTCAGAAAAAGCTGCGAACATTGCCGTTTGCAGGGCGAGCACCGACACCGTTGCGTCGGCAAGATTGACGTTACGTATCGCTTGGATACTGAAATCGCGATAGTGTTTCGCCTTTACCATATTGATAATCGCCATCGTTATCTTATAAAAGGTGTACGTCGCCGCCACGTATATCATCAAACCAGGTTTTTCAAAGCCTGCGCCCAGCTTCACCATTTGCAGAATCGCCGCCGACAGCGCCATAATCGTAATCATCAACAAAACGCCGCTCGTGCGGTATTTCCTTAAATCGGTGTCCAACTGTCTTTCCTTGCCACGGTGCTTGCCGTGGTAGAGCAAAATTCCGCCGCGCATACACGCAAGGAAGATATAATACGTCGCGAGCGCGCCATACCACACCGAGCTAGGTGAGCGGAACACCACCGCAATCACGCCGTTATATACGCCGTACAGCACCGTTAACGCCAGCGAGCCGATAGAAAACAGCAGCGTACGAAAGCCGTAATTTTTTAAAAGCTTGCTCGTCAACGGTCTGCTGAGCAATCGCTCAGTAATCCAACCTTTCCACCGCGGAACGTACAGGATAAGCCCGTACACGGTATACCCAAGCGACACCGCCGACAAACCAAACAGCGCATACACAAGGACGGCTATCGCCGTAGCCTCGTAATCGATTAAAAGCATCAAAAGTGAGCCTGACGCGAGCAAAAGAGTGAGCACGCACGACAGCGCAAAAAGCCCTGCGCTTGGTCTTTTCAGTTTTTCAAAAATTCTTTGCCAAAAAACCATTTTACACCACTGCGTCCTTTAACACGACGGTAAACGCACTGCCCTTGCCCTCTTCACTTTGCACGGAAATCTCACCGCCTAAAACGTCGATGACTTTTTTCACGAGCGCAAGCCCCAGCCCGTTTCCTTCTTTTGCGTGCGAGGTGTCCCCTTGATAAAATTTATCAAAGATATGCTTCCCCGTTTCCGCGGAAATTCCACAGCCGTTATCCTCTACGCAAACGACGGCGTTTTTACCCTCTTTTTTACACGTCAACGCAACCCTGCCCCCCTCGTTTGTGAATTTTATCGCGTTGGAAAGCAGGTTGGAAAAAACAATTTCTAAATAACTTTTCGACGAATACACCTCCATTTCGTCGAGGGACACGTCGAGCGTCAACGCCTTTTTTTCAATCAGTTCTTCCAAGGCGATTACGCGCTCTGCCAAGCACTCGTCCAAGCTAAATTTGGACAGCTCAGGTAAGAGTTTTTGATTTTCCAGCTTGTTGAGTTTTAAGATATTCGTGACGAGGTCGCTCAGGCGTTTGGACGCCTGCACGAGGATATCGCAATATTTTTTCCGCAATTCCTCATCCAAATCTTCCTTTTTCAACAGCTCGGCATAGCTGTGGATAATGGACAACGGCGTTTTCAATTCATGCGAGACATTGGAGATAAAATCACTCTTTAACACTTCCGATTTCCGCAGCTCCGCCGCCATTAGGTTGATATTTTCCTTGATTTCGTCGTACTGGTCGTAATTTTCATAATGGTGCTCCGTTTGCAAGCGCACCGAAAAGTCCCCTGCCGCGATGCGCTCGGTTGCCGACAAAATCTGTTCGGTGGGCTTGTCCACCGTGATACGCCGACGAATTACGTCCGCTATCGTGAATATGATTGCCAAAAACACGACGACGAGCAACATCACGAGCGCAATTGTGCCAAGCGACGCGCCTCGCTGTTCCAACCGCCCGTACGCGAACAAGGCAAACGTTACCGACACCGCACTGGTGAGCAAAAATAATAAAAATCCCGTCGCCACCGTCATCACTGCATTCTTGCGTTTCATTTCAGCACCGCCTTATACCCAAGCCCGTGCACGGTGACGATTTCAAAGCCGTCGCAGGCGGACGTTTTTTCACGCAGTTTCGCCATATACACGTCCACCGTACGCGACGTTGCCGACGAATCGTAGTCCCAAAATTCCGCCATCAATGCCGAGCGGGTGAACGTCTTTTTTGGATAGGAAAGCAACTTAAACAATAGGTCGAATTCACGCACCGTCAAAGGCAATTCCTCACCTGAAAGGTACGCCGTGTGTTCTTCCTCATTCATAGTAAGATTGCCCACGACGAGCCGTTTACTCTCGGCAATCCCCGCGCGACGGAGCAAAGCCGCCACTTTCAGCATAAACACGTCCATATCGAAAGGCTTGACAACGTAATCGTCCACACCCAGCTTATAGGCGTACATTTTCGAGGGCTTGTCGTCCTTTGCCGTCATAAACAAAATAGGCGTTTGCACGTCCGTCGTCCGCACCGCTTCCGCCAGTGCAAAACCGTCCACGTTCGGCATCATAATATCGCTGATAATCATGGCAAAGCTATCGTTTTCGAGCGCGCGCAACGCCTCCGCGCCGTCACAGCACGCCGTCGGAGCATAGCCGTTGTCCCGAAGATAGGTGCATACTAGCCCGTTAATTGCCTTATCGTCTTCCACCACCAATATTTTTTGCATGACTTTACCTGCCCTTTCGTCCTTTCTACTATTATTTATACCACGTTACTGTTGAAAAATCGTTGAGAATTTGTTAAATTTTTGTAAAAGTACGCGTTTTTTATGTCCTTCCCGCTGATAACAACGCTATTGAACGTCAACGACGGAGAAAATCGTCGATAACGGAAAGAAACGCCCCGAAGTCAACTCGGAGCGTTTTTCCATACGTTTATTCTTTAATGCCCACGTGGCGCAAGGTGTAGCGATCGACGTATTTATCGAGCAACGCAATCGCTTCCTCGGCGCTCTCCACGCCGTACACTTTATCTTCGGGGATATCGGGATAGCGAATATCGCTAGCAATGCGCGTATCCGCTAATTTTTCGCTCCAACCGCCCGTGTTTTTAAAGGCGATAATCAGCCGTTTAAACGACCAAGCAAAGGCGTATTCGCACAACGTACCAGCGCCGCCACCCACGCCGATTACCGCGTACGCGTTGGCAACGATAGCGTTACGCATAGCGTCCAAGCCCGTCGGAATAACGACGTCGGCGTATTCGTTCGCCATTTCCGAATCAAAGGACGGGATAATCGCCACGGTATCCCCCTCGCGGTAGTTTTTCGAGGCGCGCGCGCCTTCCATTGCCGCTTCCATAACGCCGTAAACGCCACCCGTCAATACGCGATAGCCGTTATCGACGAGTGCTTTGCCGATTTCGTACGCCATTTGATAGCGCACACTGCCTTTTTCAATCTTTTTGTTACCGATTACGGCAACGATTTTTCTTCTTTCTACTTTTTTATTTTCCATATTTTCCCTCCTCTCGTCCGCCTTTCCAACGAACGACGCGTTAAAAATTATTTCTCTTATATACTATACGCTTTTTTATAAAAAACGTACCTCGTATTCCTCGATAAAACGCGTGTTTTTGGGAAAGCTATTGCCTATATGCCGCCTCAACGAATAAAATTCGTCATAATCTTGCGTTCTCTTTCCGGCGCAAGCCCCGCGTCTTTACCCATTTGAATACATTTTATCAGCCAAGCCATATTGTTGCCCAAAATACGCATAGTTTGCAAGCCCTCTTCGTCCTGCAACACTTCTTCCGCGCTGTTTCCGTGCACTTCGTTCCAATAATTCGAGCCGACGATTTGCATATTATTTATCGTGAAATATTTATTGATGACGTCAAACGTCGTGCTTGCGCCTGCGCGACGACAGCTCACCACCGCCGCAGCCGGTTTGTAGGCAAGATTTTTGCCGCCGCTATAAAATACTCTATCCATAAAGCTGACCAGCGCGCCCGACGCCGACGCGTAATACACGGGAGAACCGAATACGTAGCCGTCAAATTCCGCCGCTTTTTCCACAAACTCGTTCACGCCGTCGTCCATAACGCATTTTTTCAGTTTTTTACAAGCCCAACAACCCTTGCAGCCGCTCACTTGATTTTGTCCAATCCAATAAATTTCCGTTTCAATGCCGTTGGCTTGCAGAGCCTTTTCCACCTCGCAAAGCGCCGTGTACGTACAGCCTTTTTCGTGCAAACTGCCGTTGACAAGTAATACCTTCATATTCCGTTCTCCTTTGAGATTTTTTCTTGATTTTATTGATTTTTTTGATAATTTATTCGATTTCTTATTTTAAAACGATACCGAATTTGTCTTGCAGCCAGCGGATATCCGTCACCCAGCCTTCCACCTTGTTCCGCCTTAAATATTCCTCGTTCGCGCAAGAAAGCGCCGCGTGGAAATCCATTTGCGAACAGCGGTTCACTTTCATAAACCACTCCATCGCTTCCATACCTCTGCCCATAAGCTGCGTGCGGCTGATATGTTTTACTTCGTGACAGCTATGACACAGCGCCACCACGTCCTCTAACGTTTGCAACGCCCGTTCGTCGTCGTAGATCCATTTTTCGTGCGCCTCTAATCGCGCCGCTCTGCCGCATATCGTACACCTGCCGCCTGCGCGCGCGTACGCGTCACGGCGAACCTTGTCCCAATCGCTCGGTTTTAATACGCTGCGAAGGTTGGAATACCAACACTCTTCGGGGACCATTTCAAAATTCAGCCTATATTCTTTCATACGTCTATTCTCAATTGTTCGTCTTGTTTGGTGTCCTTTAACGCACCAAGGCATTGTCTAAACGCCGTCGGCAGGGATACCGTTTCCGTAATCTCCCCCACCGTGTACGCGTCGAACGGCGCTACGTCCGTTTTTACCCACACACAGGTCATATTCCAACGGATATGGGTGAAAATATGGGTGTATTTTTGCCGTTTTACCTCGGTGAACTCGTACATGCCCCACTCGTTTAAGATATTTTCCGCCGTTTCGCCGTTTTTTATAACGTGCGAGGGAAATTCGTTCATACCCTTCAAAACACCCTCTTCGCGGCGTCTAATACAAAACCCTTGCGGCGTTTCGATTAGGAATACGAATACGTCCTCGTTTCTCTTGGGCGGCTTTTGCGGCAGAACGGGGAAATCCCTTTGCGTGCCGTGTAAATACGCGCCGCACAGCTCTTTTAACGGGCACACCGCACATTCAGGCGATTGCGGCTTGCAAAGCAACGCGCCCACTTCAAAAAGGCTCTGCGTAAACGCCGAACAAGCCTCTTTGGTGTTTGGGTACACCGCCGAGAGTTCTTTTTCAAGATATTTACGATAAGAGGGGTCGGAAATCACCGTCGGGTTTTCTTCCAAGCGCGCCGCAACGCGGAAAACGTTGCCGTCCACCGCCGCCGTCGGCTGACCGAACGCAATCGACGCGATTGCGCCTGCCGTATAGCTGCCGATACCGGGGAGTTTTTTCAATAGCGCGATATCTTGCGGAAATTCCCCGCCGTACTCGTTGACGAGGATTTTTGCCGTCTTTTGCATATTTCGCACACGGCTATAATACCCCAGCCCTTCCCACAGCTTTAACAGTTTTTCTTCTGCACAGACTGCCAAATCCTCCACTGTCGGGAGAGCGGACATAAACCGCGCGTAGTATTCTTTCACCGCTTCCACACGCGTTTGCTGTAACATAATTTCGGACACCCACACCCGATACGGCGTTGGATTTTCTCGCCAAGGCAAGTCGCGTTTATGCTGTTGATACCACGAAAGCAAGGGGGCAGGTATGCGTTGAAAGGAAAATTCACTCTTTTTCATTAAAAATTTTCTCCTAAATCCCGTCAACGCCTAACGCCGACAAAACGGAACATTTTATTCCCCTTTTTGCAACGAGTTTAAGAAAATAATCGTTTCGGTGAACGAGGGCGCGTCGGGGAAATCCATAGGCGTGGGCAATGACATCAGCGTATCGTCGCCAACGTACGTAACGTCCGCCTTACCCTCTTCGCGCGTGCTGACAAGGCAGTTTCCTATGCCAACGAACGTGCCGGGATAGCCGCTGAATACGCTCTTCATTAAATCGACGCCGCAAATAATATGTACGTCCTCTTTCCGCGATACAATGTCGATAATCTCGCGGTATTCTTCAAAATCGCCGTTCGCGTTACAGCCGTCCAGCTCGTCCAAGCCGTCGAGAATCACGAACAATCTCGGATACCCCTTGCCCGTTTCACGCATCCGCAACAGCTCGCTGATAGTGTCCTTTGCCTGCGCGAGCTCTTCTTTCGTAGACAAATACGGCACGGTGGCGTCGATATTTTTCAAGCGTAACAGCTCGCCGTACTCCGCGCGCGGTGACAACACCAAAAAGCACGCCTCGTCCTTTTCGTACAGGCAGGACAGCGTAATCATCAAACGCCGAATAAAGGACGTACGTTTTACGCCCGTGACGCAGGTATGCCGAAACACGATAGGGCCTTGACGGCGTTGCGACAGCACGATATTGTCCGCCGCGTCCGTGCCCAAAGGGATCCCTTTACGCAATTCTTCAAATTTGTCGTTGTCTTTACTAAGCTGGGATATCTTCGTAATAAATTCTTCCGAGCGCATACCCTTGTTCTCCTTTTTCCCTATCCTTTTATTTGCCTCGCCCTTTCCGCCGCCTTTCCAGCGACAGATAAAACGTTCTTTCTCTTTTTAGTATACTATAAAAACGCGAAAATGTCAAGGGGTGAGATAGGGAAAAGACAACGGAAAAGACGCGTTTCATAAAGAAACGCGCCCTTTCACAAAAAAACATAAAAGAGAAGTTTTTGGATGGTCATCATTATTCCGCCCTTAAAAGAACGTTCGTTACAGCCAAGCCGCGTGATTGCGCGCAAAGCCGTTTTCGTATCTTTTCCTATATTTCGCTTAACTTGCGTTAATTATATTCCACGAAATAGGAATCCTTATCGTACACAATCGTAACGTTCACTTCACTGCCGTCGCGGATAACGCCGAGCACCACCGTGTCCCCTTTGCGTACTTTCAGCAGCAAATCGTTCAGCTGGAAACGGCGAGAAAGCGTGTGCTTTACCCCCTCCGTTTCCCCTTGGGGAATAATCGTAAGCGATTGAATTTGGTCTTTATAGTTCAATTTATGATAAGCCGCCGCCGTCGATTCAATCTTTGCCGAATCCACCTCAAAGGATTCTTGAATACTTACTCTGCCGTCTTTATACACCGCCGTCGAATCCGTTTGACGCACCATAACGCCGAGCATTGCGCGTTGCAATACGCCGCCGTTGTCCAAAATGTTATCGCAAAGATATTTCACCTGCGTAATCGGCAGGGCATAGCCCATATTATCCACTTCGTCGTCCACGTTCTTTGCGTTGGTAATCCCGATGAGTTCACCCTCCGCATTGAACAGCGCGCCGCCCGAATTACCGTGGTTGATTGCGGCGTCCGTACGCATTACTCGATAGTCCACTAACGTACCCGAACCGTCCGTCGAGGACATTTGGATATATTCCGATTCCACGGAAATTACGCCGTTCGTTACGGCGATACCCGCGCCGTCGGGATTACCGATTGCAAACACTTTCTCGCCCGGCTGAATACTATCCGAATCGCCAATGGTTGCCTTCCGCACCTCTGCGTTCTTGATATATTCGCTACCTTCCACCTTTAATACGGCGATATCGTAATCCATTGCGCCGCCGACGTACGTTGCGAGCATTCCCTCGCCGCCCTCGTCCTTGCCCGTTTCCGAGCTGAACATATTAAAAGCGCCGTAGCCGTACAAATAAATACTGTCCGAGATATGATTTTTCGTTTCGCACTCGTTATCGTATATCACATGATAGTTGGTAACAATCAACGCGTTGCCTGCTTCTTTATTCAGGTCGATAATCACGCCGCTACCAGCCGACGCGTAATATTCCGTTTCCTTTTTCGTATTATACTGCGGCCAGCCCGTACTCGTCGTCACCGTCTTATAAAAACCGCAATAAATGCTGACGACGGAGAGCATATTCTCCGCAATCGTTTTCGTGTCGTTGTCTTCCTGCACGTCCACGTCGAGGTATTCGGTCAAAAATTCCAAGAACGTACCCGTATACCCTTCCTCTTTCGCCGCGTTATAAATATCTTTAATATCCAAATCGGCAGCATTTTCGCCGTCCTTACCTCTAAGGCTGGACAACCATTCTTCTTCCGTGCCGACAAAACCGTTCTTCACTGCGATATCGTACGCGTTGATGATTTCCTTTTCCTCGTTGCAGGCAACCATACCCGTCGCTAGTATTGCCGCGCAAGAAATCGCCGTCAATGTTTTGAATATTTTTTTCATACCTTCCGTCTTCCTTTTCATCTCAATCAACCGATTTTTACGCGATTATTTACCTTTATCGGTTTTATTATACCGCACTTTTTCGTTGATTGTTTTAAAACTGTTTGAAAATTGTGTGATAATTCTTAATTTTATTAACTATTTTCGCCTGAACTCAGCCCTAACGGCTTTGGCTTAAAAGCCTTCCAAATCGTCCAAGGTCAGCTCGAACGAAGGGATAAAATGCTCGAAAAAATATTCCACTTCAGGCATATTTCTGCTGTGCAAATCTTCTTCTATGCTCTTTTTCGCCTTGGTAAATTCGCTGTTACCCGAACGCAGTTCTTCCAAGCATTTGATATACGCCGCAAGGCGGTCAGCCGCCTTTACGAGGCGGTATTCCACGCTATCCTCGTCTGCAATGACGTACGGAGCAATCTCGCCGCGCATAGCGTCAGGCAGCGTTTGCACGATTTTTTCGCAAGCGCTCTTTTCCAGCTCTTTATACGCGCCGTGGATACTGCGATTGTAATATTTAATGGGCGTGGGCAAATCCCCCGTCATTACCTCGCTCGTTTCGTGATACATAGCGTACAGCACCGTTTTCAAAACGTCTGCGTTACCGCCGTACACGCCGTTATGAATCGTGACGAGCGCGTGCGACAACAGCGCAACCGACTGCGAGTGCTCCATAATATTCTCTTCGCGTACCGAACGCATAAGCTGCCAGCGTTTGATATATTTCATTCTATCGAGATAGGCGTAAAAATCGTGCCGCATATTTTTTCCTCTTTTTTATTTTTTTGTGTGCGTGACGCTTGACAAACGCCACGCTTTGTTTTATACTGTTATTACAAAATTTATAAACGTATCCGTCGTGGGTGCCTTACAAAGGCTGAGATTATACCATTGGAATCGGCAGGGTAATACCTGAGCGAGAGATTGATAACCGTTTTTCGGCGTACGTTTTGTTAGCGGTATTCGGCTACGAATACTATCGCGACGCAAACGTTATGAGCGAAACAGGATTTCACCCACGAGCTATTTGGCGCGATGGGTGTTTTTTTGTCGTAAAACCGATAAAAAACGCAGCGGCGGTACAAAAGGAGGTTTTTATGTTTCTCTTTTCCCTTTTGGAAGTCAGCGAAAAGGCGACTAACGTCGTCAAATGGATTTCCGTTGCCGCCGTGGTGTTATTGCTCGGCGTAATCGCCCTACTCGGGCTGACGAACAAAAAAAGCTTTGACGGGCGCAGACTCGCCTTTGCAGGCATTTGCGTCGCTATGTCGTTCGTCTTGGCTATGATTAAGGTGAAACCCGTTCAATACGGCGGCTCTATCACCCTCGCGTCGTTTGTTCCCGTGCTTATCTACGCCTATGCGTACGGACCGATTGACGGGCTGATTGTCGGGCTGGTGCACGGCTTGCTCAATTTCATTGAATCGCCGTACATTTTAACGCCCGCCACCTTCGTTCTCGATTATCTGTTGCCCTTTGCCAGCGTTGCGCTGATGGGCTTTTTCGGAAAATCCCAGAAAAACGAAAAATCGGTGCTGCCCGTACTTTTGGGTTGTATTTGCGTTTTTGGCGCAAGATTTTTCTTCCACTTATTATCGGGTACTATCTTTTTCTTGCAGGACGCCGTGTGGGTATCCTTCCCCGATTGGGCAACGCAAAACGCCTTTATCTATTCTTTCATTTATCAATGTGTCTACGTCCCCGCAGACGCGCTCATCGCGACCATGGTATTGCTCTTTTTCAAAAAGTCGGGCGTTTTAGACCGCCTCGTCGATTTGATGAAACGCAAAAAATAACCGTCTTTTTAGGTTTGAAAACTCTTCCGAATTCTTCGGGAGAGTTTTTATTTTTTCACTCGTCTATCGCCCTATTGTATCGCCTTACTTATAGCCTTAATATACGGCGACCTCGTCAAAGCGCGTCTTGTTGACGACGAGCTTTCCGTTTTCGATATCCACCTTAACAACGACGCCTTTGATAGCAGGGAACAAGATGTTTTTGCCGTCCTTTTCAAGTGTGTAGATATCCGACGAAAGGTTGGTGACGTCTTTCACCGTACCCAAAAATTCGCCCTCTTCCGTCTCGCAGGAAAGCCCTAAAATATCCACGATATAATATTGCCCCTCTTCCAAGGCAGGCGCGTCCGAACGTTCGCCTTCCAGCTTTTTGCCCCTGAACAGCTCTGCCGCGTTACGGTCGGGAATACCGCGCAAGCCCATATACGCCGCGCCGTCCGTTCCCACGCGGAAAGAAAGTATTTTATACGGCGTATCGTCGATATACACCGTCTTAAACGCCTTTACGTCCTCGGGAAAATCGGTGAACGTTTTCACCTTTAATTCTCCGCGAATCCCCTGCGGCTTTAATACCTCTCCAATGATCAGTCGACTCATAGTTCTCCTCTTTTTTCTTCTTTGCTTTTCCCAACGAGCGTGGGCAGAAAAACGCGTTCAACGCATACCTGCCCTCGTCGTTTTTTAAAATGGCAAAAAAAGGCTTTGTTAAAAAAGCCTTTTTTGTTTTTCGGTTTTTGCGGTGTTACGCAATTATTCCTCGTCCGTAGCCACGTCGCTGTCCACAGCGTCGCCGCCACGTTCGCGAATCTCGATAAGGTATTTTTTACTGCTTGCAGGCGTAGCCGCGCGAACGATGGTACGCATCGCTTTTGCGATTTTACCCTGTTTACCGATTACCTTGCCCATATCCGAGGGCGAAAGGACTACGACAACGTCGATAACGCGGTCTTTTTCTTTCACCTGATATTCAACGTTTTCTTTATCCTCCGCAAACTGTCCGACAATGTATTTAATTAAATCCAGCATATACAATGCCTCCTGTTTTCTGTACTTACCTCGCGCCCATTTTTCGCGACGTATATTATATTACGTTCGCTTATTTAGATTTCTTCGTCTTGGTCTTGGAAGGGCTGAGTTTCGCGCTCTTTTCCATAGCGCCCGTCTTAACGAGAAGGTTCTTCACCGTTTCCGTGGGCTGAACGCCTTTTGCAATCCAATCCTTTGCCTTTTCAACGTCCACCGTGAGTTCTACGGGTTCGCAGGTAGGTCTGTAATGACCAACGCAATCGATGTATTCGCCCGTTGCAGCCTTTCTGCTGTCAACAACTACGATACGATAGATAGGGTTTCTCTTGTCGCCCATTCTGAAAAGTCTCATTTTTACCATAATAATACCTCCAAAGTATATCAAAAATTTTTTCTTATTTTTTCGGCTATTCGCCGTTTTTATCTTTTGTTTTTCCTTATTTAGAAAGGCATACGGAACTTGCCTTTGTTGCCTTTGAGCTGTTTCATCAAAAGCTTCGTTTGCTCAAACTGTTTCAACAGCTGATTCACCTCTTGCACGCTCGTGCCGGAGCCCGCCGCGATACGGCGTTTTCTCTTGCTGTCGATAATCGAGGGATTGTCACGCTCTTGCATCGTCATAGAAAGAATAATCGCCTTCGTACGCTCGATACGCTTTTCGTCGATGTCCCCGTCGCTTACCTTCAGCTTGCCAGCCCCGGGCAACATCGAGAGCATTGCCGATGCGCCGCCCATCTTTTTCATCATCGAAAACTGTTCGAGATAATCGTTGAGGGTAAAGCTGTTCGCCAGCATTTTCTTTTGCATTTTTTTTGCGTCTTCTTCGGTGATTGCCTGCTGTGCCTTTTCAATCAGCGACAGCACGTCGCCCATACCGAGAATTCTCGACGCCATACGCTCGGGATAGAACGGCTCGAGGTCGGTCAATTTTTCACCGACACCTATAAACTTGATAGGTTTCCCCGTCACCGCCTTAATCGAAAGACAAGCGCCGCCACGCGTATCGCCGTCCAGCTTCGTCAAGATGACGCCCGTCACGTCCAAACGTGTATTGAAAGTTTCCGCGACGTTCACCGCTTCCTGCCCCGTCATGGCGTCCACGACGAGCAACGTTTCCGTTACGTCCACTTCTTTTTTGATATTTTCCAGCTCTTGCATCAGCGTTTCGTCAATCTGCAACCGACCTGCCGTATCCAAAACAACCGTGTCGTAATTTCTCGAACGTGCGTATTCAATCGCCTCTTTCGCCGTCTTTACGGGGCTTTGCGTGCCACGCTCGAACACCTCGACCTTGGCGTTGTTGCCCACCACTTGCAGCTGGGTAATCGCCGCAGGGCGGTAGATATCCCCTGCCACCAGCAAGGGGCGTTTGCCTTGTTTTTGCAGTTGCAAAGCAAGCTTTCCGCACAGCGTCGTTTTACCTGCGCCTTGCAGACCGCACATCATTATCACTGTCGGCAGCTTTGGCGATACCTCTAATTTCGCGTTCTTCGCACCCATGAGGTTGATCAGCTCTTCGTTGACGATTTTGATAACCTGCTGCGCCGGATTGAGCGAGGACAAAATCTCTTGCCCTACCGCCTTTTCCGAAACGTCCGCAATGAACTGTTTTGCCACCTTCAAGTTGACGTCTGCTTCCAGCAAAGCCACGCGCACCTCGCGCATCGCCGTACGAATTTCTAATTCCGTCAGCTTGCCGCGTTTCGTCAGCTTTGAAAATATATGATTCAATCTTTCCGATAATCCACCGAATAAAGCCATTGACTACTCCTTATTCCCCATCGTCAGTCCTCGTCGCGAAACGCCTTGCCGACAATCTCTCCGCCGTCCACGTACGTACGCTCTGCACCTGCGCTATCCTGCGCCTCGTTCAACTTTGTTTTTAGCTCGTCCAAGCTCGCCAAAGCCGTCGGATTGTTCGCATTGCTTTCACGTTGCTGTTCTATCCAACGCCCGACGATGGTCATATACTGTGAATATTCACGCGATACGTCGTCCAAAGCCTTTAAAAAACGGAGCTTTTCCTCGTACGTTTCCAGCTGTTTTCTGCATTTGTGCAGGCAATCGGAAACGCTCTGACGGGAAACGCCTTTCTGTTCGGCTATCTCACCCAAAGAAAGGTCGTAATTGAAATACAGGTCGGTAATCTCTCGTTGCGTCGCCGTAAGCAGAGGCGAATACAAATCCCAGAGCCGAAGAAACTGCAAATCGTCTTTCATTTCTCCCCTCCTACCCATTTTCCGTACTCCATTATACACGTAAAAAATAGGAGTGTCAAGCAAAAATACTTGACACTCTGAAATTTTTTTATATTTTTTGCATTTTTTTCGGGATATTTTTTATGAGGCTACATAATAAGGCATTATAAAATGAAATGCAAAACGTCGACGAGGATTGCAAACCCGAACAGCGCGATAATCCCGATAAAGTGAATCATTGTTTCCACCTTGCGATTGACGGGCTTTTTCCGTATCCACTCGATAATGCAGAAAATCACCTTACAGCCGTCGAGGGCAGGGATAGGCAACAAATTAAACACGGCGAGGTTTACGCCGATAAACGCGGCAATATTGAGGAAGGAATACACGCTCATCGTTGCCGCCTGCGACGTCACTTGTATCGTCGTAACGGGGCCGCCCATTGACGTAATCGCCATTTTACCCGTCAACAGCTCGCCCAAGCTACGCAGCACCGTGCCACCGATTTTCCACGAATACACGAACGCCGAGCCTATCGTATCGAAAAAGCTTTCCTTTACCAAAATGCCGCCGAACACGTAGTTTTGCGAATCCAAGCCAAGCGCCTGATAAGCAGGGGCAAGGTCGGTCATATTCTTAAAATTGCAATCGACGGAAAGAACGATATCCAACGTTTTCGTCTGCCAACCGTTTTCCTCTTTCCGCAAGATTTCCACGCGCACGCTTTCGCCTGCTTTTTTACCCGACAGGATATCCACGTAATCAGTGGACATATAGATATCTTTATCGTTGATAGAAAGGACGATATCGTTCGCCGAAAGCATCGTTTCCGACGTAATCGGCGGCGCGCCCTCGCCTACGTACGCCACGTACGAGTGGATACTGCCGTAACAGCCGAACATAATCAAAAGCAACAACAGCGCTAAAAGATAGTTCATCGTCGCGCCCGCAATCAATACGATAATGCGTTTCCAAGGCGGCTGATCGTTAAAACGCTCGCCTTTCGGCTCGGGATATTCCGTCTCTTCTTTTTTTGTTTTTTTCTCGTGTTCTTTGCTCGCGTCCACAGCGACGTTTTCATCGTTCGTCGCGGACATGCCCCCGTCGTTTTGCGTTTTTTCGTTCGCATTAGGGTATTCGGAAAACGGCTCTTCCTCGTCCGTTTCTTCTTCCTTTTTTACGGCATTTTCGTCCGTTTCGTCCTCGTATTCGTCCTCGCCGTCAAAGGCGCAATAGCCGCCCAAAGGAATACAGCGCAAAGCGAACAATTCGCCCGTTTTCTTACTGCGTTTTTTAAAAATCGCAGGCCCGAAACCAACGGCAAATTCGTTGATTTTAAAACCGAGCGCTTTGCCTGCGACGTAATGCCCAAATTCGTGTATCGTTACCATAGCGAGCAATATCGCCACGGCAAGCACGATGCCGCCTATGCTCCGTAATATTCCCGATGCTAATATATTCGTCAAAACCAACTCTTTCTACCCTCTCGTTATTTATTCCGCATTGCCGCGCCATTCCGATATTTCGACGTTTCGTTGTTTCGTGTTCGTCCGCGCGGGATTATTTGCCCTGAATATACTCGTTCGCCAAGGCGCGCGCACGCAAATCCGTCGCCAGCAACGTTTCGTAATCGCGCACGGGCGCGCGTTCCGTCTTTTTGAGCGCCTCTTCGATAGTGTTCGCAATCTCGGTGAAAGCTATCCGTTCTTCCAAAAAGGCGCGCACCGCCACTTCTCCCGCGCCGTTGAGCGCACAGGCGTAATTGTCGCCAAGCTCCGCCGCGTACAGCGCCATATCGTAGCAAGGGAAACGTTTTCGCTCCAACGGCAAAAACCGTATCGAGCCAAGCGTTTCAAAATCCATAGGCTTCAAGCCGCAATCGTATCTATCGGGATAGGTGAGCGCGAGCTGGATAGGCAGCTCCATCGACGGATAGCTCATCTGCGCCAAAACACAGCCGTCGTCAAATTCCACCATAGAGTGGATAATGCTCTCGGGTTGTACGAGGGTGTGGATTTTAGACAAGGGCGCGTCGTACAGCCATTTCGCCTCAATCACCTCAAAACCCTTATTCAACAGCGTCGCGCTATCAATCGTAATCTTTGCGCCCATCTGCCACGTAGGATGTTTCAACGCGGACATGGGTGTCACGTTTTGTAATTGTTCCGCCGTATACGAATAGAAAGGACCACCGCTCGCCGTGATAATCAGCCGCCGAAAAGGCGCGTCCGCACGGAAATGCAACGCCTGCCAAAGCGCGGAATGCTCACTATCCACGGGCATTAAATCGAGCTGTTTTTCTTTGATTTTGCCCATAACAAGCTCGCCGCCGCAAACGAGCGTTTCCTTATTCGCCAGCGCAATCGGTTTATTTTCTTCAATCGCCCTAAGGGAATATTTCAAGCCCGCAAAGCCCGTCGCCGCCACGAACGCGATATCGCCGTAGGAAATCGCTTCTTCCGCCGCTTTTTCACCGTAGGCAAATTTTACACCGTCGGGAATCTCCCCTGCGATACGTTTCCCTACGCTTTCGTCAACGAGCGCCGCGTACTCGGGGCGAAACTCGTTCACCTGCTGTAAAAAAACTTCCGCAGAAGAATTTGCCACAAGGCTGCGTATTTTAAATTTATCGGGGTGTCGACGCGCCACCGAACAGACCTGCCGTCCAATCGAGCCCGTCGAGCCGATAAGAGCTATATTTTTCATGTGTTATCCTCGTAAACTCCGCGTCAAATCCCGCGCGTTTTCACCTTGCGTTTTTAGCCTTGCGTATAATTCGTAGCATACGAATATCCCACGCAGCAAGGTATTATATCATCATATATACTAGCGTAAACGCCGCGTACGTCACAATTGTCGCAAACAGCGTACCGTCAATACGGTCGAGCACGCCGCCGTGCCCGGGCATAATCTTGCCCATGTCTTTAATGCCGACTTTGCGTTTGATACAGCTTTCGATAAGGTCGCCAAACTCCGTCGCCACCGCGCCGAGCAGACCGATATTGATATACACCGTCAGCCAAATACCCATATTTTCGTACGAGCCAACCGTCGCGCCGTAGATAAAATACAACGCTACCGCGCCGAGCACGCCGCCCACCAAGCCGCCAACGCCGCCAATCACCGTTTTGTTGGGGCTAATCGTAGGCGCCATTTTAGCAGGCAGGTATTTTTTAAACGAGCAACCGAACACGTATGCAATGGAATCGGCGCAAGGCGATACCACGAATACGAATAAAATCAACAGTCTTGAATCGAACGCTACGTTTTCCAACGCAGGCGGACAAACAAGATGATTGCCTAAAACGAGCAACGTCAACAACAGCGTCGGGTACACTGCCGCCAATAAAGCCGAGCCGATACTCTCCAACGTCGTGTTTTCGTGGTCGGCAACCAGCAATGCCAACAACGCAATCGCCAACAAGAACGTACAGCCCCACGTCGCCTCAACGCCCCAACTGCGGTAATATTGCAACAGCGCGCAGGCAGGTATACAAACGATAGCGAACGCATACACCACGCCGCGCTCCGCTTTCGTCACTCTCTCACCCAACGCGCGCAACATTTCGTACGTGCCAATCAGCGCGAACGCGTACACGAGCACGTCAAAACAAAAATCGTGCACGAACGCCTTTAAACAATAGAACGCTATCAAAATCGCTACGTAGCAAGACCCTGATATCAATCGAATTTTCATAGCCGTATAATCCTTTTTCTTTAATAAACGTAGTATAATAAACGTCAAAAACACAAAAACGCGCCGATACGCATAAAAAACCGACACACCGTTTTTTTCTTTCGTGCAACGATTCTTTTCGTACGTTCGCGTTCATGCGCTACGAGCGGAAGAAAACGCCGTCAACGCAGACATGCCCCTTCCATTTCTCGTTTTTTTATAATTGTTCGTCCGTTTTTCCAAAACGACGCGTGCGCTTGGAAAACCACAAAATTGCCCTGTCAAGCTCCTTATCCGAAAAATCGGGAAACATTTTCTCGGAAAAATACAGCTCGGCATACGCCGCTTGATACAACAAAAAGTTTGAAAGGCGCACCTCTTTGCCCGTACGGATAATGAGGTCGGGATCTGGCTGACCGCTTGTATACAGCAAAGCCGACAAACCGTTCTCGTCCACCTTTTCGCCCTTTTCCACGGCAATATTCACCGCCCGAACAAGCTCGTCACGCGCACCGTAGCACACCGCGACGTTGATGCCCTTGCCCTCGTATTGCAGCGTCGATTCTTCCGCTTCGTGTAAAATTTGTTGCAAATCCTCAGGCAATAAGGAGATATCACCGATTGCGCGGAGCCGCACTCCTCTCTCGCACACCCGTCCAAAATACTGTTTGAAATGGTTGCGAAAGAGATTGAACAAGCCGTCTAGCTCCTCTTTCGGGCGTTTGAGATTTTCGGTGGAGAGCGCGTAGACGGTGATATATTCCACACCCAGCTCGAAAGCGCGCTCCATCAGCCCTATCATACGCTCCATGCCCATTTTATGGCCGTAGGAGCGGGGCATCATACGTTTTTTCGCCCAACGCCCGTTCCCGTCCATAATGATTGCGATATGGCGGGGAATTTTACCCTCCGCTTTTTTAATGAGAGCCTCTTTTTGCATAATTTATACGGACATCAAATCCTTTTCTTTAGCTGCAATAATGCTTTCCAACTTGCTCATATAGCCCGACACCGCTTTTTCAACGTCTGCTTCGCAGCTTGCGATTTCGTCTTCGGACAATTCTTTCGCCGTCTTCATCTTCTTCAAAAGGTCCATAGCGTCGCGGCGGTGATTACGGATTGCCACCTTGGAATCCTCGCCCATTTTCTTCGCCTGCTTTACCAGTTCTTTTCTGCGTTCTTCCGTCATTACGGGGAACACAAGACGAATCACCTGACCGTCGTTCGTAGGCGTAATACCGATATTCGATTGCAAAATCGCCTTTTCTACCGCTTTGAGCAGCGATTTGTCCCAAAGGGAAATCTGCAAACAACGCGCGTCGAGCGCAGAAATGTTACCCAACTCAATCAGCTTGCTCATGCCGCCGTAAGCTTCCACCTCGATACGGTCGAGAATACGAGGGTTTGCTCTGCCCGTACGCAATGCGCCGTATTCGTTATCCAATGCGTTAATCGTCTTTTCGGATTTTTCTTCCAATTCCAACATCATTTCTTCAATCTTTTCGTTTTCAATCATTATTGTATTCTCCTACTGCTATTTTTATTTGATTTTATCTGAAATTTCCACGCGAACCATAGCCGCGTTTTTCTTTGACTATTTTTAGCCTATCTTTTGCCTATTTTAAGGCTATTAAACGGTGATAATCGTGCCCAATTCTTCACCGCACACCGCGCGCACGATAGAATTTTCTTCGTTAAGCCCAAATGCGAGCGTCGGCACGTCGTTTTCCATACACATCGTCGCCGCCGTAAAGTCGATCACTTTCAAGCCGCGGTTGATAATGTCGGCGTATTTGAGGCTCTCGTATTTCTTTGCAAAAGGGTTGGTTTTGGGGTCGGAATCGTAAATGCCGTCCACGTTCTTTGCCATCAGCAGGATATCCGCGTCGATTTCACACGCGCGAAGCGCCGCCGCCGTATCTGTCGAGCAATAGGGATTGCCCGTACCACAAGCGAAAATAACGATTCTGCCCTGCTCGAAATGGCGAATAGCTTTACGCAGAATAAAAGGCTCTGCCAAAGACACCATACTCAACGCCGTCTGCACGCGTACGGGTACGCCGCGCTGTTCAATAGCGTCCATCATCGCAAGCGAATTCATTACCGTTGCCAACATACCCATATGGTCTGCCGTCGTGCGGTCCATATTCGTGCCCTGTCTGCCACGCCAGAAATTGCCGCCGCCGATTACAAGCCCGACCTGCACACCCATGTTATGGATTTGTACGATTTGTTCCACAACCGGCTCGATTACCTCGTGATTAAGACCAAAACGCTGATCGCCTGCCAACGCTTCACCCGAAAGCTTGAGCAGCACTCTTTTGTATTTAGGCTCCATAATTTTCCTCCGTTAGAACATTTTTTATCTATTTTACCTATTATAGCATATTTCTCAAAAGAAAGCTATACTATTTAGAAAAAAAGTCGGTAAAATTGCAGAATTTTTTTCCAAAAAACGGATATTTTTCTTCCCAAAAATCCTTTTTAGCTTTTTTCGAGCCTTTTCGACGTATTTTTCGTCCTATTTTTAATCCCTTTATTCCTCTTTTGCCCTTTTCTTTTCTATATATTTTCAGCCGAATATGCCTTTAACCAAAAAAACGCCCTCTTGCAAGCCAAAACGCCTTGCAAGAGGGGGTTCATTTTTCTTTATAAAACGCGTTCAACGCAGACATGGTAGCCCCATTTTACGTTTTTTTGTTCGTTACAGCACTTTTTTCAAGAATTGTCCCGTATAGCTATTTCCCACCTGCGCCACTTCTTCGGGCGTGCCTTGGCAAACGATTTCACCGCCGCCATTGCCGCCCTCTGGGCCAAGGTCGATGACGTAATCCGCCGTTTTGATAACGTCCAAATTATGCTCGATAACGAGTACGGTATTGCCGCCCTCGCGTAGCTGTAACAATATCTTAATCAGCTTGTCCACGTCGTAGGTATGCAAGCCCGTCGTCGGCTCGTCCAAGATATAAAACGTCTTGCCCGTGGAACGTTTGGAAAGCTCCGTCGCCAGCTTTACGCGCTGCGCCTCGCCGCCAGAAAGCGTCGTGGAGCTTTGCCCAAGCTTGATATACCCCAAGCCCACTTCGTTCAAGGTCTTTATCTTATTATAAATCGTCGGTACGGGCGCGAAAAATTCGCACGCCTCTTCCACCGTCATATCCAGTACGTCCGCAATACTCTTGCCCTTGTATTTTACTTCCAACGTTTCGCGATTGTAGCGTTTTCCGCCGCACACCTCGCAAGGCACGAAAATATCGGGTAAGAAATGCATTTCTATCTTGATAATCCCGTCGCCAAAACAATGCTCGCACCTGCCGCCCGAGATATTGAACGAGAACCTGCCCGCCTTATACCCACGCTCTTTCGCGTCGGGCGTCATAGAAAACAAATCGCGGATAGCATTGAACACGCCCGTATACGTCGCAGGATTACTGCGCGGCGTTCTGCCGATAGGCGACTGGTCGATAGCGATTACTTTATCAAAATATTCCACGCCGTCCGCGCGCGCGTATTTCCCAAGCGCGTGTTTCGCGCCGTTGTGCGTGTTCGCGAGCATAGGATACACGATTTCGTTGACAAAGCTCGATTTACCGCTCCCCGAAACGCCCGTCACCGCCGTAATCAAGCCCACGGGTACGCTGACGTCGATATTTTTCAAATTGTTCTGTTTACAGCCGTACACGCGCAACCACTTATTCGACGGCGTCGCCCGCACGAGCGGCGTTTCGATTTTCCGTCTGCCCGCCAAATAATCGCCCGTAATCGAGCGCGGCTCGTTCATAATCGCTTCCTGCGTACCGCACGCCACCACTTCACCGCCGTGCACGCCCGCTTTCGGACCGATATCGACGATATAATCCGCCGCACGCATCGTGTCCTCGTCGTGCTCTACGACGATGAGCGTATTGCCTAAATCACGCAAACCCTTTAAGGAATTGAGCAATTTTTCATTGTCGCGCTGGTGCAAGCCGATACTCGGCTCGTCCAAAATATACAGTACGCCCGTCAGCGCGCTACCTATCTGCGTTGCCAAACGGATACGCTGACTCTCGCCGCCCGACAGTGTCACCGCCGTACGGGTGAGCGTGAGATAGTTCAAGCCGACGTTGCGTAAAAAGCCCAAACGACTGTTGATTTCTTTGATAATGGCGTCTGCAATAAGGTGTTGCGTCGGCGTGAGCGTCGTAGACAGCTCGTCCATAAAATCGCACAGTTTGTCCACGGACATTTCGCACAAATCCCAAATATTTTTGCCGCCGACATACACGGACAACGCTTCTTTTTTCAGACGTTTGCCGTTACAGCCATCACACGGCGCGTTACGCATCAAGCGTTCGATATCGCTCTTCACGCCGTCCGACGTCGTCGTGCCATACCGACGCTGCATATTGTTGACGTAGCCCTCCCATGTCTTTTTGAAACTCCCCGAAAACGAGCGCGTTTGATACGCCATACTCACTTTTTCGTCACTGCCGTACATCAGAATTTCGTAGATACCGTCGGGCAAATCTTGCACGGGCACATCCAACGAAAAGCCGTACGCCTTGGACAGTGCCGTCAGCTCCATAAGCGCCATAGAATTAGAACCCAAATTCCAGCCCGTCACTTTCATTGCGCCTTCGCGCAACGTTTTCGTCTTGTCGGGACAAATCAAATCGGGATCGACAAACTGCTTAAAGCCCAAACCCGAACAAGTGGGACATGCGCCGTATACGGTGTTGAACGAGAACATTCTCGGCTCGATTTCTTCCAGCGACACGCCGCAATCGGGGCAGGCGTAATTCACCGAATACAAATCCTCGTCCCCCTCGCAATCGATTACAACTAGCCCTTCCGCGAGCTTTAACGCCGCTTCGAGGCTGTCCGTCAAACGTTTTTGCACGGTGGGCTTTACCACCAGTCTATCCACAACGACGGAAATGTTGTGTTTGATGTTCTTTTCGAGCTTGATTTCCTCTTGTAAATCGTACACGATTCCGTCGATTTTCACTCTGCCGTAGCCACTCTTTTTAAAGCCGTTCAGCTCTTTCACGTACTCGCCTTTTCTGCCGCGCACGACGGGCGCGTTGACGAGGATTTTACTGCCCTCGGGCATCGCCATTACCTTATCGCAGATCTCGTCCACCGTTTGCCGACGGATTTCCCTGCCGCACTTTGGACAATGCGGCGTACCTATTCTCGCGAATAACAAACGGAAATAATCGTAAATTTCCGTCACCGTACCCACCGTTGAACGGGGGTTACGAGAGGTCGTTTTCTGGTCGATAGAAATGGCAGGGGACAGCCCTTCAATGCTCTCCACGTCAGGCTTTTCCATCTGTCCTAAAAATTGACGTGCGTAGGAAGAAAGGCTCTCGACGTACCGTCTTTGCCCCTCTGCGAATATCGTATCGAACGCAAGCGTCGATTTACCGCTCCCCGACAGCCCCGTGAATACGGTGAGTTTGTTGCGGGGAATCGTGACGTTTACGTCCTTTAAATTGTTCTCTTTTGCGCCTTTTACAACGATTTCTTCTTTCATACTTTTATCCTTTCAACTCGTACCTGGTATAGGCGTACGGCATTTTTTTACTTCCCTGCCTTACGCAATTTCATCTTCAACTGCGCTATCTTTTCCCGAATCTCAATCGCGCGTTCAAAATCGAGCTGTCCACTCGCTACTTTCATCAACGCTTTCAGCTTTTCAATCTCGTCGGGAATATCCTGCATCTTGATATCGTCGTCCGTTTTCTTCTTCGTGATGTTCAAAGTCGATTTCACTTCCTTGATAATCGTCTTAGGCACGATACCGTGCGCTTTGTTGTATTCGTCCTGAATTTTACGGCGGCGTTCCGTCTCGCCTATCGCGCGTTTCATACTGTCCGTAATCGTGTCCGCGTACATAATCACGCGTCCTTCGCTGTTACGCGCCGCGCGCCCTATCGTCTGAATCAGCGCCGTATCGCTACGCAAAAAGCCTTCCTTGTCAGCGTCTAATATCGCTACCAGCTTCACCTCGGGCAAGTCCAACCCCTCGCGGAGCAGGTTGATACCGCACAGCACGTCGAATTCGCCAAGACGCAGTCCGTTGACGATATCGATACGCTCCAACGTGTCCACGTCGCTGTGCATATATTTCACCTTAATCGTGTGTTCTTTCAAAAAGTCCGTCAGTTCCTCCGCCATACGTTTCGTCAGCGTGGTGATGAGCACTCTGCCGCCGTCGTTTATCACGCCGCGGATTTCGGAGAGCAGGTCGTCGATTTGCCCTTTCGTCGGCTTTACGGTGATGATAGGATCGAGCAAGCCCGTCGGACGGATCAGCTGTTCCACTTTTTGCCCTGCCTGCTGTAATTCGTACGGTGCAGGCGTTGCCGACACGCACACAAGCTGCGGCACGCGCGCGTCAAATTCGTCGAACGTCAACGGCCGATTATCATACGCCGCGCGCATTCTAAACCCGTAATCGACAAGGTTTTTCTTTCTCGATAAATCGCCGTGGTACATAGCGCGGATTTGCGGTATCGTCATATGGCTCTCGTCAATGAACACCAAAAATTCCCCCGACGGAAAATAATCGAGCAACGTAAAGGACGGCTGTCCAGGCTGACGTCCGTCAAAATATCGGCTGTAATTTTCAATGCCGCTGCAATACCCGATTTCGCGCATCATTTCCAAATCGTGTTCGGTGCGCTGTTTCAAACGCTGCGCTTCGAGGATTTTGCCCTCCTCCTCAAACGCGCGCACTTCACCGCGCAAATCCTCCTCAATCATCGCGAGCGCGCCGCGTAATTTTTCCGTGCCCACCGCGTACTGGCTGGCAGGGAATATCGCCACGTGCGACAGCTCGTTCAGCTTGTTGCCCGTCAGCGCCTCCACTTCGTATATCTTTTCAATCTCGTCGCCCCAAAACTCCAAACGAATCGCCACTTCGGAATTGGAAGCAGGGAAAATTTCCAACGAATCCCCGCGCACGCGGAAAGTCGAACGCTTGAAATCCATATCGTTGCGCGAATACTGCAATTCGATAAGCTTTCGCATCAATTCGTTGCGTTCCCACTCCATACCCGGGCGCAAGGACAGCGACAAACGGAAATATTCCTCAGGCGCGCCCAGCCCGTAAATGCAGGACACCGACGCCACCACCAGCACGTCTTTGCGTTCCATCAACGAACCCGTCGCGCTGTTGCGAAGCTTATCGATTTCGTCGTTCATACTCAGGTCTTTTTCAATGTACGTATCCGTAGAGGGAATATAGCTCTCGGGTTGATAATAATCGTAATACGAAACGAAATATTCCACGCGATTTTCGGGGAAAAATTCGCGGAACTCGTTACAAAGTTGCGCCGCCAGCGTCTTGTTGTGCGCGATAACGAGGGTGGGACGATTGATATTTTTAATGACGTTCGCCATCGTGAACGTCTTACCGCTGCCCGTCACCCCGACGAGCACCTGCGTGCGAATCCCGTCTAAAATCCCCTCCGTCAGCTTTTCAATCGCCTGTGGCTGATCCCCCGTCGGAAGATAGGACGAACGTAACTTAAATTCCATTGTATTTTCCTCCTAAAAAGAACTTGCCGCGCGGCGCTTTTTTATGTTCGGCGCATACTTTTCAGTCCCTGCGCCTCGCCTCGTAAACATTTGTTTGTATTATAGCATATTCCTTGAAAAAAGTAAAGGGTATCACGCAAACTTTTTTTTAAAATATCCATTTTAAAATGACACCGACGAGAAAGGCGATGACGGCGGAGGTGATTGCCCAACCCAGCTTTAACGCTACGTCCCTCCGTTGTTGCGTGGAACAGCGTTTGTACGCGTAGCCGTTTGCGCGCAGAGAGATAACGTACATTTTCTCCCCTTTCCGCTCGGAAGATAGCAGCTCGAAATAATCGTCCAAAGTGAGCGCAGACAATATCTTTTCCAGCTCTTCCTCGGTGTAGTTTCGACGGGGCGGCAGCTGTGCCAACAGCTCGGCAGGGCAAATCAGCCCTATCCCCTTTTCGTGACAAAGCGCGTATACTGCATTCATCACTTCACTTTCCCGTTTGCTAAGCATTCCCCCCTCCTTTTCAACGCGTACACGGTAGCCTCGTTCTTAATTCAACGCATACCTGCCCTATCCGTTTTCAATAATATAGTATCGTCGAAAAAGTTTTCTTTCATGCGTTTTTAGAGACCTTCCAGCTCGAATATAGCGCGAAAAATGGAAAATCGTGTACTTTTTTCAATTATTTTCTTTTGAACACTATCTTTTTTACGGAAAATATGGTATAATATACGCAGAAATTGAAAAACGTTATCCGAAAGGAGGTTTTTATGCCGGCTTTTTACGCGCATAAACGTTTCGGCGAGGCGGTAATCGCAACCCTGCCCCCTGCGTTTCAAGAAAATATCCAAAAATATATCGACGCTTTTCGGCTGGGCACGCAAGGGCCTGATATCCTGTTTTATCACCACCCTATCCGCGCCAATGCCGTGCGGCAAAAGGGCGTTGATTTACACCACCAAAGCGCGGAAGAATTTTTTCTCACCCAAGCGCAACGTCTGTTAGAGAGCGACCACGTAAAAGAGCAGGACGGTAATTTAGTGCCTGCATCCGCTTACGCGACGTATATCGCAGGATTTATCTGTCATTTCACGTTGGACGTTTTCGTGCATCCGCACGTATACGAACGGCAAGCGACAGGCGTATCCCACGGGAAAATTGAATCGGAATTTGATAAATATATTTTCCGCAAGGACAATCTGCCTATACGTGGCCATCACGTCGCCAAACAGCTGACAATAGAAAACGGCACGGATACCGCTTGCGCCCTTGCCTTGGACGTCAGCGCGGATGAGGCGCAGCTCGCGATAAAGACTATGCGAAAAATCAACGAGATGTTTGCCTGCAAGTGCGAGGCTTTTCACGCGCTCGCGCACGCAATATTAAAGATTGCGAAAATGGACGAAAAATTCGGGGATATGTTCCTGCATAAAAAGGACGATCCTCGTTGTGACGATTTAAACCCCGTCCTCTATCAAGACCTCGAGGCGGCGATTCCAAAAGCGGCGGCATTGATTGAAGACTACTTCACACGCCTCCACGAACACGTTGAAAAAGGAAAACTCGACGAGTTTTTCCGTCATATGTATACAGGAGAAAAATGTCATGACTGAAAAGAAGAACAAACTGAACAAGCTGGAAAAGCAATGGATTTTGTACGACGTAGCAAACTCCGCATACACGCTGCTCGCAACGGCGTTGCTTGCTTTTTATTTCGACTTCCTTTCCCCCTCGAACAGCCTTACCTCGGCGTGGGGCGCGGTGAACGTAATCGTCACGATTATCGCCGTAATCCTCTGCCCGATTATGGGTACGTACGCCGATTTTAGTAAAAAGGGCACGATATTCCTGCTCTTTGCACAGATAGGCTTTGTCGGTTGCGCCGTGATGTCTATTTTCGGCGCGTTCCCCGATTGGAAATATTCCGGCGCGCTCTTCCTCATAACGTACATCATTACGGAAGTAGGCTATACGTCCGCTAACGTCTTTTACGATTCTATGCTCTCCGACGTCACGACGGACGAGAATATGCACAAGGTATCCGCAAACGGCTATGCGTGGGGCTATATCGGCAGCTGCGCGCCCTTTATCCTCTGCCTCGTCGTTTACGTACTCGGCTGGTTGGTATTCCCTGAATACCTCGGGCTTGCGTTCTCGGCTTGCTGTATGATTACGGCGCTTTGGTGGATCATCTTCACTATGCCGCTCGTGAAAAATTATCAGCAAAAGCATTTCTTACCCAAACCCAAGCACCCGATTAAGGAAACGTTCTCCCGTCTTAGCAAAATCTTCAAGGAGCTTGCGAAAAACAAGAAAGCGCTGTTCTTCCTCTTTGCGTATTTCTTCTATATCGACGGCGTGCATACCATTATTAAAATGGCAATGAGTATCGGCAACGACTTGCAGTTTGAAAACTTTGGCACAATCAAGCTCGTTATTGCATTGTTCGTAACGCAAATCGTCGCTTTCCCCTTTGCGATTTTGTTCGGCAAGCTCGCCTCCAAGTACAAATCGACCAGTCTTTTAATCGTATGCATTTTGGCGTACACGGCAATCGGTGTACTCGCGGTGTTCCTCCGTCAAGAATGGCAATTCTGGGCAATGGCTGTCGGCGTGGGTATGTTCCAAGGCGGTATTCAAGCCATGTCCCGTTCGTACTTCACGAAGATTATCCCTGCGGAAAAATCGGGTGAATTTTTCGGTATTTACGACATTTTCGGCAAGAGCGCGGCTATCCTTGGCGTAGGGCTTATCTCTATCCTTAGTGCCATCTTCCCTCTTGCGGAAGGCACGTGGATTAACATCAGCTTGATTCCTCTGCCTATCCTCTTTGGACTTGGCCTTGTATTCTTCCTCCTTTCGATGAAGATTCCCGCAAGCGCCGATTCCCCCGAAGGCGGAAAAATCAAGAAAAACTAAATATTATTAGCGTCAAAAAAAATCAGCGGTGGAGTTAATTCTCCACCGCTTTTTTATACGTTTTATTTGCGTTGTTGCGTTATTTTTCACGCCGCATTTTACAACGCCACTCTTTTATTTCAGCGTTGCCTTATTACAATGTTGCCATTTTACAGCGTTGCGATAACTTCCACCTCAACGAGCACGTTTTTGGGCAACGTTTTTACAGCTACACAGCTACGCGCAGGGCAAGTCGTAAAATACTTAGCATACACGCCGTTGAACGCCGCAAAATCTTCCATATTTGCCAAAAAACAAGTCGTTTTCACAGCTTTTTCATAGCTACTACCAGCGGCTTTCAGCACTTCGCCAAGATTTTTCATCACCTGCTCCGCCTGCGCCTCGATCGTCTTTGCTTCCACGTTACCGCTCGCGGGATTGATAGGGATTTGTCCTGACGTGAACACCATATCGCCACAGACAATCGCCTGCGAATACGGTCCAATTGCCGCAGGAGCCGTCGCTGTGGATACTTTTTTAATTTCTGCCATTTTTCGTCTCTCCTTTACGATAATTCTAATCTAATTTTAATCTATCAATTTAAAACCGAAATCGCGAAGCGCTTTTTTAATCTCAGCGATATGCTCGTAATTTCTCGTTTCCAAAACGATACGCAAATAACAGCCGTTGACGTCCGAGCCTTCGTGCGCTCTTTCGTGATGCACCGAGGTGACGTTGCCGCCAAGATCGGCAATGATACGGGACACGTTTTTCAGCTGACCGGGCTTGTCCATCAGCTCAATCATCAGCTGGCAATTTCTGCCCGACATCAAAAGCCCGCGCTTGATGACGCGAGAGAGAATCGTCACGTCGATATTGCCGCCCGAGAGCACACACACCGCTTTTTTGCCTTTCAAATCGATTTTGCCGAACATTGCCGCCGCGACAGCCACCGCGCCTGCGCCTTCCGTTACCAGCTTGTGCTGTTCCATCAACGCAAGAATCGCCGCCGAAATTTCGTCGTCCGTCACCGTCACTATCTCGTCTACGTATTTTTGGCAAAGCTCAAAGGTAAGCTGACCGGATTTTTTCACGGCGATACCGTCTGCAATCGTCGAAACCGCTTTCAATTCCTCAATTTCGCCCTTTTCAACGGCGTTTTTCATCGAGGGCGCACCTGCCGCCTGCACGCCGTACACTTTCACGTGCGGATTCAAGGTCTTTATCGTATACGCGATACCTGAAATAAAGCCGCCACCGCCAATCGGCACGAGCACTGCGTCCATTTCCGGCAACTGGTCGATAAGTTCCAAAGCCACCGTGCCCTGCCCTGCGATAACATCCTCGTCGTCAAAGGGATGAATAAAGGTGTAGCCCTTTTCGTCGCGTAAAGACAACGCTTTTTGATAGGCGTCGTCGTACACACCCTCTACAAGGCACACCTCCGCGCCGTAGCTTTTCGTCGCCTCCACTTTGGAAATGGGCGCGCCGTCGGGCAAACAAATCACCGCCTTAATCCCGTTCTTTTTCGCCGCCAACGCCACGCCTTGCGCGTGGTTACCTGCCGAACATGCAATAACGCCGCGTTTTTTCTCCTCTTCGGAAAGCCGCGTCATTTTATAATACGCGCCGCGCACCTTGAACGAGCCGGTCACCTGCAAATTTTCCGTTTTTAAGTACAAATCCGTACCCGGGCACAATTTGGGCGCGTAAATAACGTCTGTCTTTCTCGCAACGCCCTTTAATGCGTTACTCGCTCTGTATACGTTATCAATCGTAAGCATACTTTTCTCCTTTCTCAACGCGTACACGGTACGCGCATTTTTCGGCAGCGTACCGTTCATCTCGTACATGGTACGCCCGTTTTTACTCTTTGAATTTATAACAAACTGTCGATAAACTGTTCCGCACAGCGCGCCGAGCGGTTGCCTTTACGCAACGCAAACGCCTCTGCCTGTACGTCCAGTTCCTTTTCGTCCATCGTAACGCCTTTGCGGCTCGCCAATTCGTGCACGATTTCCAAATACAACGCCTTGTTCGGCTTAGAGAACAACACCGTCAGACCAAAACGCTCGGACAAGGACAGCGTTTCTTGCATCGTATCGTTTCTATGCACGTCGTCCCCCTCTCTATCGCCAAAGCTTTCCTTTACGATATGACGGCGGTTGCTCGTCGCATAGATTACGGCGTTGCTCGCCTTCGCGCTCGCCGAACCTTCCAGCGCCGCTTTGAGCATACTGAAATTATCGTCGCTCTTATTAAAGGACAAATCGTCGATAAAGATGATAAATTTCAACGGGTTGCCACTGATTTTACCCATAACGAAAGGCAGATAGCGCAGCTGGTCTTTTCTCAACTCAATCAAGCGCACGCCCTCTGCAAAGAACGCGTTGGTCACCGCTTTCACCGTAGATGATTTCCCCGTGCCTGCATCGCCGCAAAGCAGCGTATTCGCGGCAGGTCTACCCTCCACGAACGCGCGCGTGTTCGCCACCACCTTTTCGCGCTCCTCTGCGTAGCCGATAAAGGAATCCATCGTAATTTTATCCGCGCTGACAATCGGCTCAATCTGCTTTTCGTCAGACAAACGGAACATACCGTAGCCCGAAAATACCCCATAGCCGTATTTGTTAATATCGCGCAAGCGTTTGCGATAGAGGGCACCCATGTCTGCGTTCACGCTATCAAACGCAGGAAGTTCTCCCGCCAAAACGCCCATATCCGCGGCAAAATCTTCCGTCGTCAAGCCGCCGAATATAGAAAACGTTTCCAGCTCACGTTTGGCAGACGCCTCTACGTTCTTATTCACTTTTTCGCCTTTCGCCACGCATTTTACGTACACGTTTTCGTCTTCGAATACGCATTTTTGCGTAAGCGCGCTCAACGAACCGCCGCCTGCGTACACCTCAGCAACAAACGCCGCGTACGCCGCGCGTTTTTCCAAAAGCTCCCCTTTCGGGTTTTTACAATACGCCGAAAAAGTGCGAAAGACGGGCGCATTCATCACACCGATAAACACACTCGTCAGGCACAGCTCCGCATACACTTTTTCTATCTTCGTTTGTGTCATATTTACGCCTTTTTAAAGATTTTCAATAATCTTATCCGTCATTTCTACCGTACCCAGCGCATTTTCGCCGCCGCCAAGGTCCGCCGTACGCAAGCCCGCGTTCAGCACTTTATCCACAGCGTTTACGATATCGTCCGCCGCGTCCTTTTCGTCGAACGCGTACAAGAGCATCATAGCCGCCGAAAGCACCGTCGCGATAGGGTTCGCTTTGTTCTGCCCTGCAATGTCGGGCGCAGAGCCGTGAATCGGCTCGTACAAGCCGCGCTTGCCCTCGTTAAGCGACGCCGACGGCAACATACCAATCGAGCCGGTGATTTGCGACGCTTCATCGGACAAGATATCCCCAAACATATTGCTGGTGACGATAACGTCAAACTGCGAGGGATTACGCACGAGCTGCATTGCCGCGTTATCGACGAGCATATCCGCCACTTCCACGTCGGGATATTCCGCCGCAATCTCGTGCACGATTTTTCTCCAAAGACGGGACGTTTCCAAAACGTTCGCTTTGTCGATACTCGTCAACTTTTTACGGCGTTTTCTCGCCGTTTCAAACGCCACGCGCACGATACGCTCAATCTCCATACGGCTGTACGCCTCGGTGTCGTACGCCTCTTCGCCGTACTTCCCCTCACGATAGCCGCGCTCGCCGAAATAAATACCGCCCGTCAGCTCGCGCACAATCATAATATCAAAACCGTTCTGCGCGATATCCTCACGGAGCGGACAAGCCGCTTTCAAGGCAGGATACAGCTTTGCAGGGCGCAGGTTGGTAAACAAACCCATTGCCGCGCGAATCCCAAGCAACGCCTTTTCCGGACGCACGTTGCCGGGCAATGAATCCCATTTGGGACCGCCGACTGCGCCAAGCAATACGGAATCGGACGCCAAACAGCCCTGCACCGTTTCTTCAGGCAACGGCTGACCGCACGCGTCAATCGCCGCGCCGCCGATTAAATACGGCGTGAACGAAAAGCCGATATTTCTCTTTTTCCCGACTGACTCTAAAACGCGCACCGCGCTGTCTACGATTTCGGGACCAATCCCGTCCCCACGCAACAAACCGATTTTATAATTTTTCATAATTCTCTCCTTGTTATTCCTTCTCGCTAAATTTAAGCCAAATACTGCAAGAAAGATATATCGTACGTAGCGCCTTCCAAGCCACTATATACGTTTTTATACACCGTAAAGCCTTCCGAATGATACCCAAGCTCGTCATTTACGTTTGCTTTATCCTCGGGAATAATCTCGCCTTTCTTTGGCAACACGTTATATTTTGCATAGCCCTGTATTTTCTGTAAAGCGCCCATAGTGTAGACGAAAACGACCGTGTTTTCCTCCTCGTCTAAAAGGAAATATTCCAACGTTTCCCATTTATCGTCGTAATCCATCCACTGCACGATATAAGCAGGATAATGGAAATTTTCATCATCACGCAAAAGTTTCATTTCGCCGTTATCCGTCGTAATGGAAAAATTATCCAAGCCTTCTACAAAGCCATCAAATTTCTCCTCCGTCAACCGACAGGTAAAATACGCTGCATAGTAATCCACGTCTATGCTCGCAGCCCAGTAAAAGTAAAAATCTGCCAACGTCGTAGGCGTTTCTCTTGGGCACAAGATAAGATAGGAATTGTATAAATATTCGCCATACCCAAACAAATCTTCTCTATTTGGATCGGAATGTTTATTCCAATCTTCCACCACGTCGTACATATATTGATAATACTGTACGCCTTTTTTCGTTTTGGTGCAACCAGCCAAACCCAACGCGCAAACAATAGATAAAAAAATCACTGTTATTTTTTTTGCTGCTTTCATCTTTTTCCCCTTATCAAAGTTCTTTTTATTTCACGTCGCCACTTTGAATAGACGCCACCAAACCGCCGTTTTCAATAATTTTCTGAATAAATTCGGGGAACGGCTGCGTTTGAAAACTCTTGCCCGTCGTGCGGTTGTAGATGACGCCTGCATCGAGGTCCGCCTCTACCGTATCGCCGTCGGCAATGCCGTCCACCGCCTCCGCGCATTCCACGATAGCAAGCCCGATATTGATAGAATTGCGATAGAAAATACGCGCAAAACTCTTGGCGATTACGACGGAAATACCGCTCGCTTTAATCGCTATCGGCGCGTGCTCACGCGAAGAACCACAGCCGAAATTGTTCCCTGCTATCATAATATCGCCAGCCTGCACTTTGCTCGTAAATTCCTTGTCGATATCCTCCATACAATGGGACGCAAGCTCTTTATGGTCGCTCGTATTAAGATAGCGCGCAGGGATAATAACGTCCGTGTCTACGTTGTCACCGTATTTGATTGCTTTTCCGTTGAAAATCATTTCATCACCTCCATAGGATCGGCGATTTTGCCCATAACGGCGCTCGCCGCCGCCACCGCAGGCGAAGCCAAATACACTTCGCTGTCCACGTGCCCCATACGTCCGACGAAATTACGGTTCGTCGTCGCAACGGCGCGCTCGCCTGCCGTCAAAATACCCATATAGCCGCCAAGACAAGGCCCGCAGGTGGGCGTGGATACCACACAGCCTGCTTCGATAAATATCTTCACCAGCCCGTTTTCTACGGCTTTCATATAAATATCCTGCGTCGCAGGAATTACGATAGTGCGGACGCGTTTGGCTACCTTTCTGCCTTTCAAAATCTCCGCCGCCTCGGCAAGGTCTTTATAATGCCCGTTCGTACACGAGCCGATTACCACCTGATCAATTTTCACGTCGCCGATTTCGTCGAACGTCTTGGTGTTTTCAGGCAAGTGCGGAAACGCCACCGTCGATTTGATTTCCGAAAGGTCAATCTCGTACGTCTCGTCGTACACCGCGTCCTCGTCCGCTTTATAGGCAACGAAATCACGGTCGGAGTGCGTCTTTACGTATTCTACCGTCTGCTCGTCCACTTCAAAAATACCGTTCTTCGCGCCTGCCTCAATCGCCATATTAGAAATCGTCAAACGGTCGTACACCGTGAGCGACTGCACGCCCTCGCCCGTGAACTCCATCGAGCGATACAGCGCGCCGTCCACGCCGATTTTGCCGATAATGTGCAAAATGACGTCCTTGCCCGACACGTATTTGTTCAGCTTGCCTTTGAGCACGAATTTAATCGCGGAAGGCACCTTAAACCACGCCTTCCCCGTCGCCATACCGCACGCCATATCCGTCGAGCCAACACCCGTCG
The DNA here is from genome assembly GCA_017507005.1 of Clostridia bacterium. Taxonomy (GTDB): domain Bacteria; phylum Bacillota; class Clostridia; order Christensenellales; family Borkfalkiaceae; genus Scatosoma. The sequence goes on from JAFWBT010000019.1 coordinate 82,884, forward strand.
AAAACGCGCCGAGCGCCCCGTACGTGCAGGTGTGCGAATCTGCGCCGATTACGACGTCCCCAGGCACGACCAAGCCCTTTTCAGGGAGCAATGCGTGCTCGATACCCATTTGACCAACGTCATAGAAATGGGTGACGTCGTGCTTATCGCAAAAATCACGACACATCTTGCACTGCGCCGCCGCCTTGATATCCTTATTCGGCGCGAAATGGTCCATGACCATCGTCACCTTGTCTTTATCGTACACGCCCGTCGCGCCGATTTTTTCAAATTCTTTAATCGCCACGGGCGACGTGATGTCGTTCCCTAAAACACGGTCGAGACTGACCAAAATCAGCTGTCCTGCCTCCACCTTTTCCAGCCCCGCGTGCGCCGCGAGAATTTTTTGCGTCATCGTCATTGACATTGTTTTTATTTCCTTTTTTCTAAATCTTTCACTTGTTTAGTCTTCATAGCCGACTAAATCTTTTACCCGAGCCGAGCTCGGCTCAATATTCGTCGTCGTATACACGCAATACCGCCAAGTTTCACCCTTTTCCACGCCGTCAATCGAATCAAATTCCGATTTTATCACGTTCCCGTCCTCATCGTAAACCACGACAGTCAGAGTGATATACGCATCGTCGCCATTCACGTTTTTGATAATGCCCTCCACGTATACGTCGTAGCATTTGTCCTCTTCGTTATATGTCGAACGCAGCGTTGGTCCGTTCATTTGTTCGACGGTTATTTCCTCCCACTCGTCACCCCAGTTCCAAATACACCCTGCGAGCGAGATAATGAGTATTAGCGCCATCAACAGCAACGAAAAGATTTTTACCCCTCTTGTTCTCGTCACTTTTTCTCTCCTTATCCTTTCAACGCGTACATGGTACGCCCATTTTTATATTGTATCAATAAAAAGCGTAAACCGCAAAGCGTTGCTTTGCGTGCTTTTTGATACATTACGAATAATTTTAAAATACGCATTACGCCTTACGGCGCGTGAATTGCATTTACAAGGCAATGCAATTCACGTAGCGTTATTCAGCGTTTTACTTATTGATAATCGCGCCTTTATCCGCAGAGCTTACCTGCGAGGCGTATCTCTTCAAATAACCGCTCACTTCTTTTTTCTTAATCGGCATTTCCGCTTTACGCTTTGCAAGCTCCTCGTCGGAAACGTTCAGCTTAATCGAATACGCAGGAATATTGATAGAGATGATATCGCCGTCCTTCACGTACGCAATCACGCCGCCGTTCGCCGCTTCGGGCGATACGTGCCCTATCGACGCGCCGCGCGTTGCGCCCGAGAATCTGCCGTCGGTGATAAGGGCAACGTCTTTGTCCAAGCCCATGCCTGCAATCGCAGACGTAGGCGATAACATTTCACGCATACCCGGGCCACCCGCAGGGCCTTCGTAACGAATCACGACAACGTCGCCTTTTACAATCTTGCCGCCGTAGATAGCCGCAATACATTCCTCTTCGCTCTCGAACACCTTCGCAGGTCCTTCGTGCACCAGCATTTCCGCCGCCACTGCCGCGCGTTTCACCACACAGCCGTCAGGCGCGAGATTGCCTTTGAGCACCGCAATACCGCCCGTTTTACCGAACGCGTTTTCGGGCTTTCTAATCACTTCGTCGTCGTAATTTACCACGCCGACAAGGTTTTCTTTCATCGTCTTGCCCGTGCAGGTCATTACGCTCGTATCCAAGAGATTGAGCGCTTCCAGCTCTTTCAAAACAGCGTGCACGCCGCCTGCCTCGTTGAGGTCTTCCATATACGTAGGGCCAGCGGGGGCGAGGTGGCACAAATTAGGCGTCTTTTCGCTGATTTCGTTCACTTCGTCCAAATCGAATTTCACGCCCAGCTCGTTCGCAATCGCAGGCAAGTGCAACATACTGTTCGTCGAACAGCCAAGTGCCATATCCGCCGTGATAGCGTTCTTGATTGCCGCCGCCGTCATAATATCGCGGGGACGGATATTCTTTTTCACCAGCTCCATTACCTGTATACCGGCGTGCTTTGCCAGCTCGATACGCGCGGAATACACCGCAGGTATCGTACCGTTGCCTTTCAAGCCCATACCCAAAACTTCGGTAAGACAGTTCATAGAGTTCGCCGTATACATACCCGAGCAAGAGCCGCAAGTAGGACATACTTTGCGTTCAAATTCGGTGAGCTGTTCTTCGTTGATTTTGCCTGCCGTGTACGCGCCAACCGCCTCGAACATACTCGAAAGCGAGCGTTTTTTACCGTTCACACGCCCAGCGAGCATAGGTCCGCCGCTCACGAACACGGTGGGAATATTCAATCTTGCCGCCGCCATCAACAGCCCGGGTACGTTCTTATCGCAGTTGGGAATCATTACCAGCCCGTCAAAGCCATGTGCTAGCACCATTGCCTCCGTCGAGTCGGCAATGAGGTCACGCGTGACGAGGGAATATTTCATACCCGTATGCCCCATCGCAATACCGTCGCAAACGGTGATAGCGGGGAACATAATCGGCGTACCGCCTGCCATCGCCACGCCCAGTTTTGCCGCCTGCGCGATTTTATCGAGGTTGGTATGCCCGGGTACGATTTCATTGTACGAACAAACGATACCAATCAACGGCCGAGCCTGTTCTTCCTCCGTCAAGCCCAGCGCGTGATACAGCGATCTGTGCGGAGCGTTTTGAAATCCGTCTACTATCGTTTCTTTAATCATAATACGTTCCTTTTAGGGGAAGTTCTTATCCTATGGATAAAATCCCACCTATAAATATCTTAGTTGTTGATGAATTTTTCTTCGTCAGCCCAGCTATACAGCTTTCTGATTTCTTTGCCGACTACTTCGGAAGGATGTTCGGACGCAATCTTTCTCATTGCATTGAAATGCACCTGCGAGCCTGCGTCGGACATATCCAGCAAGAATTCTTTTGCGAACGTACCGTCCTGAATATCTTTCAGCACTTTCTTCATCGCTTTCTTCGTTTCTTCGGTGATAATCTTCGGTCCCGTTACGTAATCGCCGTATTCCGCCGTGTTGGAAATGGAATATCTCATACCTTCAAAACCGCTCTGATAGATAAGGTCTACAATCAGTTTCATTTCGTGGATACATTCAAAGTATGCGTTACGAGGATCGTAACCAGCTTCTACGAGCGTTTCAAAACCAGCCTGCATCAACGCGCAAACGCCGCCGCAAAGCACTGCTTGTTCACCAAAGAGGTCGGTTTCCGTTTCCGTACGGAAGTTCGTTTCCAAAACGCCCGCTCTTGCGCCGCCGATACCTGCCGCGTATGCAAGGCCGATTTCCAATGCGTCGCCCGTAGCGTCCTGTTCTACTGCGATAAGACAAGGTACGCCTTTGCCTACCTGATATTCGCTACGTACCGTATGACCGGGGCCCTTAGGCGCAATCATGATAACGTTTACGTTCTTCGGGGGCTTGATGCAGCCAAAGTGGATGTTAAAGCCGTGTGCAAACGCCAACGTCTTGCCTTCGGTGAGGTTGGGTTCGATGCTTTCTTTGTAAAGCTTTGCCTGCTTTTCGTCGTTGATGAGAATCATAATAAGGTCTGCCACAGCAGCCGCTTCCGCAGCCGTCATTACTTTAACGCCCTGCTTTTCAGCCTTTTCCCAGCTCTTGCTGCCCTTGTAAAGACCTACGACAACGTTCACACCCGAATCTTTGAGGTTGAGCGCGTGCGCGTGCCCCTGCGAGCCGTAACCGATAATCGCTACCGTTTTGCCGTTGAGCTTGTTCAAATCACAATCCTGTTGATAAAAAATTCTGTTTGCCATAATCTTTTTCCTTTCCTTTTTTGGTGTTTATTTTTATTTTTTATTTTTTCAATGTTAAAAAGTTTGTCAGAAACGTTATTTCTCGTTTTTGTTATTTATTCAAAAGCGTCGTCGTACCTCTATCCAACGCAACGATACCCGTACGGCACATTTCGAGGATTCCGAACGGCTGCATCAATTTTACGAACGCGTCGATTTTGGACGGACTACCCGTCACCTCGATACACATACCTTCCGTCGAATAATCGATAACGCTCGCGCGGAAAACATCCACCGCCGTCATAATATCGCTTCTATGTTCCGCCTTGTTCATCACTTTGATGAGCATAAGCTCGCGCTTGATAGGTTCGTCGTCAAGCACCTCTACTTTTTTAACGACGTACAGCTTTTTCAGCTGATTGATGAGCTGTTCGCGCACGTATTCGTCGCCGCTCATCGCAATCGTGATACGGGAATATTCAGGACGTTCCGTTTCCCCCACCGTCAATGCGTCAATGTTAAAGCCACGACGGGTGAACATTGCCGTTACTCTCGTCAATACACCCGCTTGGTTGTCTACGTATACCGCTATTACGAATTTATTGTTTTCCATTTTATTTTCTCCTTACACCTTCGTAATCATATCGCTAATCGCGCCGCCAGGAGGGAGCATAGGCAACACCAGCTCGTCCTTGTCAATACGCACGTCGATTACGACAGGTTTGCCCTCTTTCGATTTTTCCAACGCTTCGCTAAACGCGCGTTTGAATTCGATAGGCGTTTCCGCCAAATACCCTTCCGCGCCGAACGCCTTGGCAAGCGCGACGAAATCCGTCTTTCTCGCTAACACCGTGTTGGAATATCTCTTGCCGAAGAACAGTGTTTGCCATTGCCGTACCATACCCAACACACCGTTGTTCATCAATACGATTACCACGGGGATTTTGTACGTCACAGCCGTTGCCAGCTCGTTCAAATTCATACCAAAGCTACCGTCGCCCGTAATGAGGAGCACGGGATCTTTCGTCGCCACGTACGCGCCCATTGCCGCGCCAAGCCCAAAGCCCATCGTACCCAAGCCGCCGCTGGATACGAATCTTCTCGAACGGTCGAACGTCGAATACTGCGCCGCCCACATCTGGTGCTGGCCAACGTCCGTTGCCGTAATCGTTGCCGCGGGCTTTAATTCGTTGATGATATCGAACACCGTTTTCGGCGTCAGAGGCGCTTTTGCCGCCGCCGCAATTTCGTCCGAAATACGTTTTTCTTCGTCTTTGAGCGCCTTTACGCGCGCCATCCAGTCGGGTTTTTTATTCTCCGTGAGCTTTGCCGCGATACGCTTGAACGCGTCCTCTACGTCCCCGACGATACCAAGATTTACGCGAACGTTTTTGTTCACTTCCGCCGAATCGGGATCGAGCTGAATAATCTTGCTCTGCTTTGCAAATTTGGAAACGTTACCCGTCGCTCTATCCGAGAAACGAACGCCGACAGCCAAAATCAAATCCGCTTCGTTCTGCGCCATAGAGGAGGCAAAATGCCCGTGCATACCCTGCATACCGAGGAATTTTTCATTTTCCTGCGGTACGGAGGAAAGCCCCATAAACGAACAGCCGATTGCCGCGTCAATCTTTTCCGCCAGCGCAACGATATCCGCGCCCATACAAAGCCCTGCCGCACCGCCGCCAACGTAGATGTACGGCTTTTTCGCCTCTTGCAGCATAGCCACCGCCTCGTCGATAAGGCAATCTTTCACCTTCGGCAGAGGGATTTTTCCCACAATAGGCTGCGGCTCGTATTCATACGTCCCTACCTGCACGTCCTTGGGAATATCGACGAGCACAGGCCCCGGTCTGCCCGACTTTGCTATCGTGAACGCTTTGCGAATCGTGTCGGCAAGGTCTTCAATCTTATTGACGAAGAAATTATGCTTGGTGATAGGCAACGTCACGCCCGTAATATCAATTTCTTGGAAACTGTCTTTACCAATCAAAGAACAAGGCACGTTCCCCGTGATTGCGACCATGGGTATGCTGTCCAGCATAGCCGTAGCGATACCCGTGACGAGGTTGGTCGCGCCCGGGCCGCTGGTGGCGATACATACACCGACCTTACCCGTCGCTCTCGAATACCCGTCCGCCGCGTGCGACGCACCCTGCTCGTGCGCGGTGAGGATATGGTTGATTTTGTCTTTATATTCGTACAGAGCGTCGTAGATATTGATAACCTGACCGCCCGGATACCCGAAAACGTCGGTAACGCCCTGTTCGATAAGCGTTTGGATTAAAATTTGTGCACCGTTTAATTTCATTTTATTATTTTCTCCTTAATTTTCCGTAATGTTCGTTGGATTAAAAACGCAGTAGCATTACGCGTAGCGTATTTTTTAATTTTAGCCGCAACTTTTCGCCTTACGAAAAACTTCACTTAGCTATGCTAAAATTCACTACGAACGTAATTTCACTTTTGAACTCCGTTCAAAAAATTCACTCTTTTGCCGCAGGATTGCGAAGCATATTCTTCAACTCGTTTTCAAAACGAAGCAAGATGCAAGCAAGCCAAGAAAGACAAGGCTTTTCGACGGGAGCGTACTAGCCGTACGCGAGCTAGAAAAACGTAGCTTGCCGCAGGATTGCGAAGCATATTCTTCGTTTTATTCTTTCAACATTCTGTTTACAGCCGACACCAACGCATATATCGACGACGTCATAATATCGCTGTGAATGCCCGTACCCCAATACGTCTTGCCGTCACATACCACGCTGACGTAAGAGGCTGCCTTTGAAGAGGATTTTTCTTCCAACGCGTGCTGTACGTACGTTTCCAAAACGTATTCTTTGCCCAGCACTTTTCTTATCGCGTTGTTCACACAGTCCAAACGGCCGTTGCCCTCCGACTGCGCTTTTCTAATTTCGCCGTTATACTCAATTTCCATATCCGCGCGTACCGTGTCAGCGCTCACACTCTCGTAAGACGCGTGCACGACGCGAAGCGTATCGCCTACGTTCACGAAATCCCGCATAAAGATTTCGTACACCTCTTGCGGCGACAGCTCTTTATGCGCGTGGTCGGATATACTCTTGACGTGATAACCGAACACCTCGCGCATTTTCGGCGGCAACACCAGCTTGAACTGGGTTTCGAGTATATACCCAATGCCGCCTTTGCCAGACTGGGAATTGATGCGGATAACGTCCGCCTCATACACTCTGCCAACGTCGGCAGGGTCGAGCGGTAGATAGGGAACCGTCCACGTATCGACGCCCTTTTCTACACGATATTTCATCCCTTTGGCTATCGCGTCCTGATGCGAGCCAGAGAACGCCGCAAACACGAGCGAGCCGCTATACGGCTGACGTTCGCTCACGTGCATTCTCGTCACTTTTTCGTATACCTTGGTAATCGTGGGCAGGTCGGAAAAATCCAATTTCGGATCGACGCCCTGCGAGTACATATTCAACGCCAACGTAATGATATCGACGTTGCCCGTGCGTTCGCCGTTACCAAACAGCGTACCCTCTATTCTATCGCCGCCTGCAAGCAAGCCCATTTCGCTGTCCGCCACCGCGCAGCCTCTGTCGTTGTGCGGGTGTAAGGACACGATAACGTTTTCACGATAGTGCAGATTTTTGCACATATATTCCACTTGGTTTGCGTACACGTGCGGCATGGAATGGGACACCGTGACGGGCAAATTGATAATCGCCTCGTCCCCTTTCGTCGGTTGCCAAATATCCAGCACCGCGTTACAAATCTCCGCCGCGAACTCCGGCTCCGTGCCCGTAAAGCTCTCGGGAGAATACTCAAACGTAATCTTTCCTTCCGCCTTTTCTTTGTATTCCTTACAAAGCTTTGCGCCGAAGATTGCGATATCGATAATCTCTTTCTTTTCCCTTTTGAACACCTGCTCGCGCTGGGCGACCGACGTCGAATTATACAAATGCACAATCGCCTTTTTCGCTCCTTTGAGCGCCTCAAACGTCTTGGCAATGATATGTTCGCGCGATTGCGTCAAGACCTGTATCGTCACGTCGTCGGGGATTAAATCGTTCTCTATCAGCGTACGGCAGAATTCGTATTCCGTTTCGCTCGCCGCAGGGAAACCGATTTCAATTTCCTTAAAGCCCACTTTGCAAAGCAATTTGAAAAATTCCAACTTTTCTTCCAAGCTCATGGGAATAATCAACGCTTGGTTTCCATCGCGCAAATCGACGCTGCACCAAACGGGCGGCTTGTCAATGCACGATTTTTTCGTCCAATCCATCGTCACGCCGCTCGGCTCGAAATATTGTTTTACGTATTTATTGCTGTTTTTCATATTCTTTTTCACTCCTTCGCCTCTTTTGGAGAGGTCAAGGGGCACTTCCCTTTCGGGCGCAAGGCGTTCCCTTGCGTATACAGCCCACCTCGCAAAGCCCTGCTTTGCGTTTTTTATATCCTTTTTACTTTTATCGTTATAAAAAAAGTCTCTTTCATACCAGCGCGCAATGCGCCGTATAAAAGAGACGAAGAAACTCCGCGGTACCACTCTGTTTGATGACAAACGTCACCCGCTCACGTCTTAAAAAAGACACTCTCGATAACGGGAGAAACCCGTCCGAATCTACTTAGCGAATTTTCGCCGTTCTCTCGGAGGCTCGGGGAGGAGCTATATTCCATAAAGCTGTATCGGCTCGCACCAAACGCCGACTCTCTGCACAAGCAAACTTTACGGATTTTTATCCCGTCATAGCCGTTTTTATGATATTGTGTATATTTTACTCTATTTTCATTGCGTTTGTCAAGAAAAAACGCAGGCTTTTCCTTTATTTATAAAGGAATTTATAGGAAATTACGACAATTTATACACCCAATTAAACGGATCGTCGAGTTTACCCCATTGAATACCCGTCAAGGTGTCGTACAACTCCTGCGTCAACGCGCCGATTTTGCCGCCGCCAATCTCGTATACCTTGTCGCCATACGCAAGCTTTCCGATAGGCGATACGACCGCCGCCGTGCCGCAGCCCCAAGCCTCTTCTAGCTTTCCGCTTTCCATCGCCGCAATCAGCTCGTCCACCGACAGCAGACGTTCTTCCACCGTATACCCTTTCGTTTTCAGCACTTCAATACAGCTCTTGCGCGTAATCCCGGGCAAAATCGAGCCTGTGAGCTTGGGCGTTACCACCACGCCGTCAATCTTGAACATAACGTTCATCGCGCCCACTTCTTCGATATATTTCTGCTCCACGCCGTCCAGCCACAGCACCTGCGAATAGCCTTTCTTCGCCGCTCTTTCGCCTGCGCGTGTGCTCGCCGCGTAATTACCGCCGCATTTTGCGTAGCCCGTACCGCCACGCACCGTTCTTACGTCCTCGCATTCAATCATAATGCCGACGGGATTGATACCCTCTTTGTAATAGCTGCCGCTAGGCGATGCAATCAGCATAAACGTCGCGTTATGCACCGCGTGCACGCCGAGCGCTTCGTCGTTGCCGAACAGGAACGGACGCAGATACAACGACGTACCAAACGATTTGGGCACCCACTTTTCTTCCAGCTTTACAAACGTCGTCAACAGCTCGAACATATCGTCCTCGTCCATTTCCGGCAAGCTCATACGCTCTGCCGAACGGTTCATACGCTTGATGTTTTCTCTCGGACGGAACAGCTGCACACCGCCGTCTGCGCGGCGATACGCCTTCAAGCCCTCAAAAATCTCCGCGCCGTAATGCAATACGGTGGAGGCAGGATGCAAGGAGATACGCCCAAACGGCTCGATTCTTGCGTTGTACCAGCCCTTGTCAACGTTCCAATCGACAAGTAGCATATGGTCGGTAAATACTTTACCAAACCCCAATTTATCTTCCGGCGGCATCGTGTTGGGAGTCGTCGTTTTCGTGATTTTGATTTCCATAATATCCTCCCGCTGATTTATTCGTTTTTTGAATAGCTTGCGCTTGTTCAATTTGTTTATATAATCATTTATATATATAATGATAGCACACTAAACGCATTTAGTCAACGTTTTTAGAGGGGGGAAAGCGCGGTTTTTTATAAAAAAATTTTGCCGAAGAAAAGCGGCTAAGCTCTTCCTCGGCAATTTTTGTTTTTTGATGTTTTTACCAGCTGTTTTCGTCGTCGATTGCAGCGTTTTCAGCGGCCTCTTTTTGTTCTTCTACGAGGTCTTTAATAAACTGCTCGTTCTGTTCGGGATACGCCGACAGCATAGGCTTTACGTCCATACCTTTCTTTCTCTGGAAATAGTTTTTCGTGATATCCACAACCAAACCGCTAAGGATAACAAGACCGATTAAGTTCGGCAACGCCATCAAACCGTTTGCCGTGTCGGAGAGCGCCCAAGCAAGTTCGCCGTTGATAAGCGCCGCTACGATTACGAGAAGCACGTACAATACCTTGAACACCGTCGTTGCAATCTTTCTGCCCAAATCCCCCGTCTTACGGAAGAGGAAGTCAATCGACTTTTCACCGTAGTACGACCAAGCCAAAATGGTGGTAAATGCGAACAGAGGAATAATTGTCGCATAAACGACTTTACCGAACATACCAAACGTCTTTTCAAAGGACATCATAGACATCTGCGTATCGATATACATACCGCTATACAACGCCGTTTCGTTCTTACCGTAGGAAATAAGCACGACGATTGCCGTCAGCGTACAGATGATAAACGTATCGAAGAATACTTCAAAAATACCCCAAAGCCCTTGTTTTACAGGTTCACGCGTTTCGGATGCGCTGTGCGCGATAACGGAAGAACCAAGACCTGCTTCGTTGGAGAATACGCCGCGTGCAAGACCTTTTTGGATAATCTGCGAGAACGCGTAACCACCCGCGCCGCAAGCTGCCGATTTGAAAGAGAACGCGTGTTTGAAAATCGTTTCAAATACCCATAAAACGCTGGAAAAATTCGCCGCTACGATAATGATTGCCATAGCGATAAACAGCAAGGACATGAAAGGCACGAGAATAGACGTTACTCTACCAATCATCTTAATACCGCCGAGGATAATGAGCGCCAGCACAATGGCTACGACGATACCGACGATAAGCCCCACCATCTTTTTATCCACGCTCGTGAATACGCTCTGGAACGTACCGGACATTTTGTTCGTCTGCGCGCCGCTCATACCGATTGCCGCGAACGTACAGAACACCGCCGCCATTACGCCGAGGATTTTACCCAGCCATTTAAGGAACGCGCCTGCTTTGCCTTTTTTATTTGCAAGACCCTCGGAAAGGTAGTACGCAGGGCCGCCCGAAAAGCCGCCGTCCTTTTCTTTCTTACGGAAATACAAGCCGAGCGTGTTTTCCGCGTAGTTGGTCACCATACCAAAGAAAGCGGATACCCACATCCAGAACACCGCGCCGGGGCCGCCCGTCATAATAGCGGACGATACGCCGATAATGTTACCCGTACCAACCGTACCCGAAATCGCCGTTGCAAACGCTTCAAACTGAGAAACGGAATTTTCTTTCTTCGACGCACCGTGTTTTTTTCTGCCGATACTCTTCAAGGTCGGCTTAATCGTTTCGTTAATCGACGCCTTGAATTTACGCACCTGCATCACTTTCGAGCGAATCGTAAGCAAAATACCCGTACCGAGAATCAGCACGATCATCGGCCAACCCCATACGATACCGTTGAGCCAGGAATTGCCTCGCTCTACTGCACTGATAATTTTATCCCACATGTAGATACCTCCCGCCCGATTTTCCTCGGGCTTTAAAAAATTTTTGACTGCGTTTCAACGCAAACGCTGGAATAAAAAAAGGAGCGATTTTTATACAAAATCACTCCGTAATTGCAGATAAATTTTTTAAAAACCAAGGGGCATGTACGCGTTGAACGCATGAAAACCAAAATTATCCCTTATTTTTTAAAAGCATTTTCTCTGTCCTTTTGCCTGAGAGATTAGCGGATAGTTTTTATCCGCTTTGCCCCTTCGGCACCCGATTGACTACGGGATTCTCCGGAGTGCTATCCAACCGCAGTTCCCGATCCTTTCGGACCACCTGAGAGATTCACTCCTTCGGTCGAACGATATCCGTTCATCTTCTGCGATTTTCGTCTAGCGTTTGCTTGCGTATTATATTATCACATTAAACTAGCCCTTGTCAACGATTTTTTCGATAGTTTTTGCGTATTTAGGAAAATTTTTTCATTTTTTTTCGCTGGACAATCTTAAACGCGCTATGGTATAATATAATAAGTATATAGAGAGAGGAAAATTATGATACAAAAAAGCTATTCCTTTACAAAAAACGGCAACGTAAACGACGTATATACGCTGAAAAACGCGAACGGCTGCGAGGTGGATATTCTCACCTACGGCGCGCGCGTTATCCGCATTTCCGTGCCTGATAAAAACGGCAATTTTGACGACGTCGTAGTCGGTTGCGCCCGTCCTGAGGACTATTACGAAGAAAACCCCTATTTCGGCGCGACCATCGGCAGATACGGCAACCGTATCGAAAACGCGCAATTCACCCTCAACGGCGCTACCTATCACTTAGAGGCGAACGAGGGCAAAAACACCCTGCACGGCGGCGTGAGCGGTGATTTTTCCCGCAAGATATGGTCGGCGGAAATCATAGGCGACCGTCTTAGCCTTTCCCTACTCTCCCCCGACGGCGAGGGCGGTTTCCCGGGAAACATGCAGGTGCGCGTGGCGTTTTGTCTTACTGACAATAACGAGCTGATTATTGAATACAAAGCGACGAGCGACAAGGACACCCTTTGCAACCTCACCAACCACACCTATTTCAATCTCGGCTGTCGGGATACTATTCTCGACCACGAGTTGACGATTAACGCCAAAAAAATCACCCCCGTGGACGACGAGCTTCTCCCCCACGGCGAATTTTTGGATATCGAGGGTACGCCCTATTCCTTCTTGCCCACGAAAACGCTCGGGCAGGATATGTTCTCGGACGCAAAGCTCATCAAACAATGCAACGGGTTCGATTTCAACTACTGTCTTGACCGTGTCGGCAAGGGCGTTGAACGCTGTGCTTGCGTATACGATCCTCTCTCGGGCAGACGGATGGATTGTTACACCACGTTGCCTGGTTTGCAGCTGTATACGGCGTGCGCGACGGGCGGTTTCCAAGGCAAAAAAGCGTACGTAAACCATTGCGCGCTGTGTTTGGAAACGCAAGGCTATCCCAACTCGCCAAACTGCCCCGAATATCCCTCCACCACGTTAAAAGCAGGCGAAACCTATCACGAAATCACCGTGTACCGTTTCTCTGTGAAATAACGAACGAACGTAAAAATACACACATAAACAGCGTAGACAAAAAGCCCTTAAAAAGGGCTTTTTTTGCTTTGTTTTTCATCCCACTATCACCGTTGAGAGGTTGACAAAAAGGAAATTATGAGATATAATATAGACTATACTATAAATGTCGCGCGCATACGCGCACGCAATAAAAAACAACCACGGAGTCGCCATGCTGAAATCCTTGCTTACAAAACTGAAAGAAGCCACCGTTTCGGTGTTACCCGTAACGCTGATTGTTTGGCTTCTGAATTTCACCCCTCTTGTGTCCTTTTCGGGGAAGGAATGTATCGTTTTCAGTATTTGCGCGCTCGCCCTTATTTTGGGTATGTCGTTGTTTAACCTTGGCGCGGATATCGCTATGACGCCTATGGGCGAACAAATCGGTTCGGGGCTGTCCAAATCGGGTAAATTCAAAACGCTCCTTTTTATTTGTTTCGTTATGGGCGTATTCATCACGATTGCCGAACCCGACCTTTCCGTTCTCGCCTCGCAAGTGAAAGAGGTGATTGACGGCACGACGCTTACGCTCGCGATTGCCGTTGGCGTAGGCTTGTTCTTGGTGCTCGCCGTGCTGAAAATCGTGTTCCGCATCAGTCTTTCGTGGATGCTCACGTTCTTTTATATGTTACTATTCGCCCTCGTATCCCTCGTAATTATCGGCGGCAACGAGAGCTTTTTGCCCCTCGCGTTCGATTCGGGCGGCGTGACGACGGGGCCTATCACCGTACCCTTTATTATGGCGCTCGGCGTGGGTGTCGCGGCGGCGCTCGGTGACAAGCGTGACCGTGAAAATAGCTTCGGTTTTATCGCGCTGTGCTCTATCGGGCCTATCCTCGCCGTAATGATTTTGGGCATTTTTGCGAGCGGCGAAGTGCAGTATTCCCTGCCCGATTATTCCATTGAAACGCATTTGGGCGGCAATTTTTTCACTTCCCTTTTGCACACGGGGCAAGAAGTGGCGATTGCACTGCTGCCTATCGTTATCTTCTTCTTTATCTTGCAGCATTTCTTTATGAAACTGCCTAAAAAACGTCTGAAACAGATTATCGTCGGTGTTTTTTACACCTTCTTCGGTCTGGTAATTTTCCTGTTTGCCGTCACCGTCGGCTTTATGCCCATCGGCTATAAAATGGGCAATCAGCTCGCTGAAAGCGGCAACAATACCCTGCTCGTTATCGCGTGTTTCGTGCTCGGTCTTACCGTCGTTTTGGCAGAACCTGCCATCCACGTCCTCAATAAACAGGTCGAGGCAGTAACGGGCGGTGCCGTCAGCAAGCGTTCGATGCTGATCGCGCTCTCCGTAGGCGTCGGCGTGTCTATCGCCCTTTCCGCGATTCGCGCCATTTACGATTTTAGTATCTTGTACTATCTCATCCCCGGCTATTTCTTGTCGCTGGGCTTGTCGTTCTTCGTTCCAAAGCTGTATACGGCAATCGCGTTCGACTCCGGTGGGGTTGCCAGCGGTCCGCTTACGTCCAGCTTTATTCTCCCCTTTATGGTTGGGATTTGCTTTGCATTGCAGGGCGAGGCGAAAATTTTGACGGACGCGTTCGGGCTGGTAGCTATGGTCGCTATGACGCCCCTTATCACAATTCAAACGCTCGGTTTTAAAGCCGTCGCCACCAAGCATATCAAAGAAAAAGTGGCTATGAAACGTATCTTGGAAGCGGACGACGAACAGATTATAAAATTCTTATAAGGAGGGGGCAGGTATGGATTCACCGAAATTTTTACAAAAAAATAAGCAGACGAAATCCCAACAAAAATCTCAACAAAAACCGTCCTCTTCGGGCTTTCGGAAGCTCAAACTGCTCGTCACCGTCGTCAATCGTAACAAAGCGGAATTTTATATGGATTTTTTACAATCGTACGAGGTAAATTTCCAAACGGCGGTGCTAGGGCAAGGCACGGCGAAATCGGAAACGCTGTATATGCTCGGGCTTGAAGATTCAGACAAAGCCGTTATTTTCAGCGTACTGCGCGAGGACAAAGCGCAAGAGGCGTTGCATGGCTTGGAGGACAAATTCCACGCCATTAAAAACGGCAAAGGCATCGCCTTTACGATACCGCTTTCCAGCGTGATTGGCGTAGCCATCTATCAATATCTGAGCAACAATCGGACGCGCCCTGCGGCAAAGGAGGATAAATAAGTATGGAATATAAACACGAAGCCATTTTTTGTATCGTCAATAGCGGTTATAGCGAAGCGGTGATGGACGCCGCGAAAAAGCTGGGCGCACGCGGCGGCACGGTGATTAACGCGCGCGGCACGGCAAGCAAAGAAGCGGAGACTTTTTTCCATATCACTATTCAGCCTGAAAAGGAAATCGTAATGATTCTCGTGCCTGCAAAAATCAAGGACGACGTTTTGCACGCGCTGTATAAAGAGGTTGGTTTGGATACGGCAGGACAAGGGATAGCCTTTTCCATGCCCGTTGACGGCGTAGTAGGCGTCAACAACGGCGAACTGCCCGTAAAGAACAACTAAATTTTTAAGATAAATCTCATAAATTCATATAAAAAAAGACGCAGAACGAATCTGCGTCTTTTTATTTTTGCTTTGATTACTCTATCAATTCACCTTAAACAAGGGTTGTAAATCCGTCGTATACAGCTCAACTTTATTCCCGTCGCCGTCGTCGTTTGGCGTCACGATGTATATAACACCGTCGCTCATGCCGTAATCAAGTTGTATACGTCCATTTTTCGACCGTTGATATTCTTTCGCCCCGATTTTACCAGATTTGTCGTACACTTCCACGTAAAAATTCTCTTTGCTAAAACTGTTCGGCGTCACTCTGAGCGCAAAAATACCGTTTTCGCTTTTCACGTCTGTAATAATCCCCTGCGTTTCAATCGGCTCAAAACAAAACTCCCCTTTTTCATCCATAATGGTGAAATAGTTTCGTTCGCCCTCTTCAGAATCTTCCACACGAAAACGCAATCCTGCATAGCCGTCTACGTAGCCATTATAAAAAAACTCGTTCATTGACACAACGTAAGCATTCTCGTATTCGCTTAAATCAAAAATCGTCGAAATAGTAGGCGTATATTCATCAGAAAACCACTTCTTTCTTCCGTCGTAAATAAACAATTCTTCATCATTTTCCGTATAAAAAGATCCGTTATATCTCTCTCCAACGCACCAAAAATCGGATTCTCGTTTTGGCTGAATCTTATTCATCAACTCCGAAGAAACCTTTGATACCGTTCCCGTATTCAAATCTATATAGCCGTCCACAACCGAATTAAATAAATATCCGTTGTAACAATTTGTTGAGGAATAAGTAAAATCTCTTTCGTACGTTTCATATAATTCCTGCGAAAAATCTACTATCTTTTCCAGCTTGCTATTAAACACCGCCATTTCGTCGTACGAGCCTTGATAAGAAGTCGTTGTCTTTTTCACCAAAATATATCCGTCAGCAAAAATAACCTCTTCGTCAATAAATTTATCTCCGCCTAATTCCTCTGCCGTAATGATTTTGCCCGTTTTATCGCATAATACGACCTCGTCTTGATACAGCATTGCTAAACCGTTATGAAATCCACTACTGTATGAGGCATCAACTGTAAACACCGTTTTCCCCGTTTTATCAATACAAGAAATAGGGCGACGGCTGTTCTCTGTGCTAATAAACATGAGTCCTTCGTTATAACCGCCGTAAATATTCGTAATCGTTACGCCGTCCGTATTCTCCTCGTTCGTCGTACTGCTATTATTCGCGCTATTATATGAGATATCCTCACTCGTTTGTATATGTGAACTATCGCTATTTTTCTCCGTAACGTCCGTAGTATCGTTACAAGAAATGAGAGCAAACGAACAAGCTGCAAGCGCAATCGCTAAAATTTTCTTCATAAAAACCTCCAACTATAATACTTTATATAAATATTATAAAAAACAAAATGTTCCAAGTCAAGTATTTTGGAACGTTTTATTCTAAGATATTATTATGGAAAATAAATTTTCAGAACAATTAAGTGCTTTGAGAGCAGAAAACGATATTACACGGAATCAGCTTGCCTCTATGCTCAACGTTTCCGTTCGCCTTATTTCTTATTGGGAAAACGGAAAACGGGAATGTGATTTTAATATGCTGATAAAAATCGCTGATATTTTTTCGGTTAGTATCGATTATTTGTTAGGACGCAAAGACTATTGAATGACAAATTTATAAATACCCAAAAAAGCCTTCGGAACAATCCGAAGGCTTTTTAATTGCTTTTTGTCTATTTTTACAATTTGCCTATACCATGTACGCGTTCAACGCTTATTTTTGCATACCCTGATACAGTTTTCACCGCTACAAAGCGTCGTTTTGTCCCCTATATACCCCTTAGGCAAACACAGCGTCGCCGCCACGCCTTTGGGAATACGTACACGCAAAGTGATACTGCCGTCGTCCTCACGCGCCCAGCCGCTGTCAATCCTGCCTTTCTTATGCAGGAAATACCCCTCGGCAAAATCCAGTTCCGACACGAACGCAGGCGAAATCTCCACGGTATTCACATCCGCATACGTGGGATTCACCTTGATACCAGCAAGATATTTGATAAACCACGCGCTGACGTCACCCCAGAAATGATGATTGAGGGAATCGATATGGCTATCCTCGCGGTCCGCTCTCCCCCACACGCCGTCTTTGAGCGGCCAAAAACTTTCAAACAACGTCGTTGCGCCGCGCACGATATGATAGGTGTACGAAGGGAAAGTAGGTTGCGTTATCATCTTATACGCCAAATCCGTTTCACCCATATCCGACAACACCCTATCAGCACTCTCGCGCCCAAAACGCCCGTCGTGAAATGGTCGTTATCCGCATGGATTTGCGCCAACAGCTGTTTTTCGAGCGTCTTATTGCAATCCTTTGCAATGCCGTAATAGATAGCCATAGCAATCGCCGTCTGTTCGGATATGACCGACTTTCCGTCTTTGATATATTTCTTTTTATACGCCGCCTGCACACGCGCACCAATCGATGCCGCGTGGTCTTCCAAGGCTTTGTCTCCGATTGCCTGCGCCAACAAAATCATCTTTTGACACATCGCAAAAATCGTAATCGAATCGCTCACTTCCAAAGGCACGGGCGAATCACTGGAATCTTTTGCAGGCGGACACCAGTCTTTCAAGCCGTACGCAAACAAACCATCCTCGTTGCGTTTGGTTTCCACGTATTCTAGATACCGTTTCATTGTCTTTGCGGCAAACTTTATCATCCGCGTATCGCCCGTATAATGATACTGCTCGTACGGAAGCTCCGCGATTACGATATCCCAAGCAGGCCCTGCGCCCCACTCAAAACCCCAGCCGCCCGTCGGCACGATACCAGGGATTGCGCCGCGCTCGTCCTGCGCTTGACAAACGCTAAACAGCCAATCCGTCAACGTTTTATCCACGTCGAAATTGAGCATCATCTGCTCTGCCGACAGCGCAATATCCGCCGTCCAGCCGTTCTTTTCACGATGCGGACAATCGGTGGGGATATAGAACAGATTAGAAAGGTCGCTACGGCGCGTCGCTTCTTGGATACGGTTCACCGTCACGTCCGAACAAACGAAATCCCCGCGCGTTTTCACGTTCGAGTGCATTACCTCAAACGTCAACAAATCCAGCGTGGCTTGCTCGTCCGTAATCCCGTCGACGGACACGTACTGAAAGCCGTGATAGGTAAACCTCGGCGTGTACGTTTCCCAATCGCCGCCCTTTAACGTGTATATATCCATTTGGTCGTATTCTTTCCTGCCGCGCACGCCCCACGCCTGTATGTTGATAATATCCAGCTCACCGTGCAGTAGTCTTTCGCCGTGTAGCATTTTTACAACCTGACCGCGTTTACCGCGGATACGCAAACGGCAAACGCCCGTAAAATTCTCGCCAAAATCGTATATATATTTCCCCGACGGCGTTTTCGTCACGCTGACGGGATGCAAAATCTTCGTCACACGGATAGGCTCGGCGGTGATTTTCCGAACTTTACCCTTGGGCGTAGCCGCTATCAAGGCGTTTGCCCAATCGCTATCGTCAAAATCGGGCAAATTCCAGCCCAGCGTTTCCTTTCTCGCGTCATACCGCTCACCCGAGCGCAAATCGTCAAAAGTGATAGGCGAGGCTTTCGTCACAAAGCTCTCGTCCGTTTCCAAAACCACTTCGCCGTTTTTACACAGCGCGAGAGCGAATTTGGGCGCGCTACGAAACGCCGCCACGTGGAAATGCCATTCCTCGCCGCCTGCGTTGTTCTGCAAACCGTTGCCCAGCCACACACCAATCGTGTTTTTGCCGTCCTGCAACGCCGCAGTCACGTCGTATTCGTCGTACGGCACAAGCTGATCGCTGTTGCAAATATAGGGCGCGAGCCTGCCTTTCGTCACGTTGACGCCGTTGATATACAGCTCGTAAAAGCCCAAACACCAAACGCCG
Organism: Clostridia bacterium; assembly: GCA_017507005.1. Classification (GTDB taxonomy): domain Bacteria; phylum Bacillota; class Clostridia; order Christensenellales; family Borkfalkiaceae; genus Scatosoma. The sequence goes on from JAFWBT010000019.1 coordinate 102,343, forward strand.
ATTTTCGCCCTATCCCCTGCTTTCCACTCGAAATTTTTACGGAAATAATACGCAGGCAGGTGTTTTTCCAGACGATTGTATTCTCTTGTCGCGCAAATATAAGTTTGAGAGATTTTCATATTTTTTCGCCCTTTGTTTTTTAGAAATTTTCTTCCTCTAACATAGCGCAAAGGCAATGATACACGGGCAAGTGCAATTCCTGCACCTTATACGTTTCCTTTTCCGGCACGATAATCGAAACGTCCGACATACCTTTGAGTTTGCCGCCGTTGCCGCCACCTAAAAACAGCACTTGCATACCTTTCGCGCGCGCCACCGCCGCCGCCAAAACGCAGTTTTTGGAATTGCCCGAGGTGGATAACGTCAGCAAAACGTCTCCCTTTTCACCCCAAACGCTGAGCTGTTGCGCGAACGTGAGCAAAGGATTTTTATCGTTGATGAACGCCGTCGAAAGGGCAGGATGACCGCAAAGGGACACCGCAGGCAGACCGCCGTCGAGATATTCCAGCAATTCGCGACCTTCCTCGCCTTGCTGTTCCAAACCATCCACGAGCGCGCTCGAAAGAGGACGTTTCTTTTTAAAACTCTTCATCAGCTCCCCTACGATATGCTCGCAATCGGACGCAGAACCACCGTTGCCGCACAGATACAGTCTGCCGCCACGTTCAAAACACGCCTGCGCCATTTCAAATGCCGCCGCAATATCCGCCTGCAAAGGCTGCAATGCAGGGTATCTTTCGCCAAGCTCTATTAAAATATTTCTCGTACTTTCTTTCATAACCGTTTCTCCGATTTCTTTCTTATTTATCCTCTTAAAACACCGTTCAACGCATACATGGGTGCGCCGTTTTCAAAAAATCGCGTTCCATACGTATGCGTTTTTGCTACTTATCCCACAGCTTATTTACCGTCTGCGATTGCAAGCGCGGCGATATCACCGATATTCTCGCTCAACTGCGCGGGCACGATTTCGCACACCCTCGCGCTCTCCAACAATGCTTCTTTTGCTATCTGCTTTTGCATAGCAGGTATCAACAGCTCGCCCGAGCGCATAAACACGCCGCCCAGCACGATTTTTTCAGGGTTGAGGACGTCAATCATAATGCTCAGCCCCTTGCCCAGCATTTCGCCGCTCTTGCGGAACACCTTTTTCGCGAACTTATCCCCCGAAAAAGCCGCTTGGCTGAGCGCTTTTGTCGTCACTTTATCATAGCCGCCCATCGCCTCGATACACGCAGGCGTTTGTTTGCAGCGTTTCGCCATAAGAACGGCGAGCTGCGCGATGCCGCCGCCGCTACAAAAGCCCTCGAACGAACCGACCTTATTATAGCCCACAGGCCCGTCTTTCGCAAGGCGGATATGCCCTGTCTCCCCCGCGTTGTCGTTCGTGCCGGCGTACAGCTTTCCGTCTAAAATCAAGCCCGCGCCAAGCCCCGTGCCAAAGGTGAAAAACACCATATTCTTCGTGCCGCGCCCTGCGCCAAACTTCCACTCCGCCACGGCGCAAGCGTTGGCGTCGTTTTGAAGGCTCGCCTCCAAACCAAACGCTTCTTTGACGTACGAAACAATAGCAAAGCCGTGCCAGCCACCGCGAAGATTTGGCGGTGAAACGATAACGCCCGTACGGCTATCGAGCGGACCACCGCAGCTAATCCCTGCGTATTTCACGTTCTTTTCCGCCTTGATTTTGCGGATAAACTCCGCCAGATTTTTCAACGTTTCCTCAGGCGAGGGCAGCGTAGGCGTTTCCATACGCGCAAGCACGCGAATCTCACCGCCGCTAATTTCCCCTAGCGACGCGGCGCATTTCGTTCCGCCGATATCCAAGCCGATACGATAGCTCTTTTTCATAATCGTTCCACCTCTATTTTTCTTTACGTATATCATAACACTTTTCCTTGCATATGTCAACATCGCGGCGCATTTTTCCTAGCTAACAAGCGAATATTTCGCATAAAAAAAACACCCTTTCGGGTGTTTTTAAGACGTTTTTATACTTTTATCGCGCCCATATCGAGTAACACGTCGGCAAGATTTGCCAGACGTTGCGGCGACAACGTTTCTCCGCGCGCCTTTTCGTCTACCCCTGCCGCCGACAGAGCCGCCTTTGCCTGCTCACGCGTCAGTTTAAAGCTGTTTACGAGGTTGTTTTCCAGCGTTTTTCTGCGGTTTAAGAAAGCGCATTTCACCGTTTGGCGATAGGCGGTTTCGTCCTTCACCGCAACCCTGCCCCGCTCGAATTCGATTTTCACGACAGCCGAATCCACGTTCGGACGAGGATAAAAAAGATTACGCGATACGCGCTTTACAATCTTCGCGTTGCCCTTTAAGGCAATCGCTGCCGTGATAGAGCCGTACTCGGGCGTGTTTTCCTTCGCGCAAAACCGCTCCGCCACCTCTTCCTGCACCATAATCGACAGTCCCTGCACCTTATCGCTCTCTTCCAAGAGCTTCGTCACGAGCGGCGTCGTAATATAATAGGGCAAATTCGCCACCACGGTGTATTCCTCTATTTCCTTTTCAAACTCTTTCAAATCAAGCTTGTTAAAGTCCCGAAAAATGACCTCTACGTTCTCCAAACCCGACAGCGTTTCCGCCAAAACAGGCTGTAAATCACGGTCGATATCAAAGGCGTACACACGTTTTGCCGACTCGGCAAGCGCGCGCGTGAGCGTACCCGCGCCACAGCCTATCTCCACCACCGTCGTGTCCTTGGTGATGCCCGATGTCTCGACGATAGATTTTAATAAATTCGTGTCCGAAATGAAATTCTGCCCAAATTGTTTTTTAAAATGAAACCCGTGTTTTTCCAGCACGGAACGGAGTTCTTGCATACTTTTGCTCCTCAAATTATCGCGCAAACGGCGACAGTACCAGCGCTAGTAACAGCGATAGCAATCATCAATAGGCTATTAACAATCGGCAATATATTTACGCACGTGGAGAGGCACGCGCAGGCTCTCGGCAAGACGCTTGCACGCCTCCACTTCCTCCTCGCCGATACAATCCACGATAGTAAAGCGGCAATCCACGCCGTTTCTCTTGCACGATTTTGCAAAATCGAGTATCCCTGCAAAGCCCGCCTCGCCGTACTGCGAACGGCAAACCGGCTGATATTTTTCCACGCAGGACGCGTTGAGCGAAATACTGACGAAATCGATTTTGTCTTTCAAATCGAGCGTGATATCGCGCTTGTTGACAAGGTTGCCCTGCCCGTTGGTGTTCAGACGGGTTTTCAAGCCCTTTTCATGGAAATAATCGCAAAGCGCCAACATTTCCGTCATTTTATACGTCGGCTCGCCAAAGCCACAGAACACGACTTCCTTAAAACGGCTAAGATCGCCAAAACCGTTCACCGCCGCAATCACCTTTTCCGCCGTAGGATCGCCGTGACGGAGCCACAGATAGTTCCCATAATAGCTGTCGCGTTCGTTTCTTACGCAAAAATCACAGCCGTTACAGCATTTGTTGGTGAGGTTGACGTATAAATTTCCGTCCAAAATATAGACGTAGGTATCCTTGCGATTTTCGTCCTTTTTCCGCTCGTTTTTCTCGTTCGTCTTATCCCTGCCCCCGCCGTTTTGATTTTTTTGCGGCTTTTGCGTCTTTGCAGAGGGCTGATTTTGTTGCTGTGCCTGCTGCTGATTTTGCGGCTTGTTTTGAACGGGCTGGTTGTTTTGTTTGCCCTGATTATTGTTCGGGTTTTGCTTGGGCTGATTTTTGCCTTTTTGCTTGTTCCCGTTTTGGGCGTTTTGATTTTGACCGCCGTGGCCTCTGCCTTTATGGCGATGACGGCGTTTTCTGCCGCCCTGTCCTTGCTCGCCCGCGTTTTGGCTCTGTTCCGTTTTTACGTCTTTCTTGTTTTCTTCCATAGGACTCATTTCAGCTTGAAAAACAGCGTTTTCGTGTTCTCCACAATCCGCTCTTCAAGCGCCTCCGTATTTTCATTGCGAAGCGCGGCAAGATTTTCCACCACGTACTTCACGTTTTTAGGTTCGTTGGGAAACACGCCGCGATAGGGTACGGGCGTGAGGTACGGACAATCCGTTTCCGATAAAATGCGGGTAGCAGGTATGCGTTGAACGCACTCTTGCACCTTTTTCGCGTTCTTAAAAGTGGACGTGCCGCCAAAGGAAAAACTCAGCCCCAGCGCCGCAAACAGCTCTAACATTTCCACCGAATACGAATAGCAATGTAGCAAGCCGCCCTTTTTCAACAGCCCAACGTTCTCGCGCAAGATTTCCAAAGTCTCCTGCGCCGCGTCGCGGCTGTGCAGCACTACGGGCAACCCCACCTCATCCGCCAAACGCAGCTGCTCGATAAACAGCCGTCTTTGCATTTGCGGCGTGGGATTGTCCTCAAAATGATAATCCAACCCGATTTCGCCCACGGCAACGCACTTTTCGTGCGCGCACAACTCACGAATCTTTTCCAAATCCCCGTCGTTGTATTTTTTCAGCTCACTCGGGTGAAATCCGGCGCAAAAATACACCTCTTCGTGCGCCTCGCTAAGCCGAGCCGCTATAATAGACGAATCGAGGTCAAACCCCGAACAAACGATACGCCCCACGCCGTTTCCCTTGGCGCGGCGCAGCACCTCGTCCACGCCCCCGACCGTCTCAAATTCCGAGCCTGTCAAATGACAATGCGCGTCGATATACATACTATCACCTATCCCAAAATCGAGCCGCTTACGCCACCCGATTTATACGACTCGTATTTTAGCCGAGCGTCGTGCCGCTTTCCACGTCCTTTTCAGGCACGATCAACGACAGATTTCCGTCCTTGTCTTCCGCCGCCAAAATCATCCCCTCGGAGAGGATACCGCACACCTTTCTCGGCGCGAGATTGGTGACGAACACCACTTTTTTGCCCACCATTTCTTCGGGCTTGTAATGCTTTGCAATCCCCGAAACGACGGTGCGTACTTCGTCACCGAATTTCACCGTTTCTTTCAAGAGCTTGTTCGATTTAGGCACCGCCTCGCAAGCGATAATTTCGCCCACGCGCAGCTGTACTTTTACGAAATCGTCAAAGCTGATTTCGGGCACTTTTTCTTCTTCTTTGGTTTCCTTTGCCGTAGTTTCAGGCTTTTTCTCCGCGCTTTCCGCAGCCACGCCTGCCGTTTCCGCCGCATACGCCGCCATCTGCTGTTCACGGATTTTTTCAATCTCAGGCGCGAGCGTTTTAAAATCGATACGCGCAAACAACGGCGCAATCGCCGTCACCGTCACGCTATCACGCGCGCCGAACGTAGCGCAAGCTTCCAACGTTCTGCTTTCCGCGCCGTACGCCGCGAGAATTTTCGCACTCGTTTCGGGCATAAAGCTATCGAGCAAGGACGCACCAATTTGGATAGCCTCTGCAAGATTATACAGTACGTCGTTAAGACGCGCCTTTTTCGCCTCGTCTTTTGCGAGCGCCCAAGGCATCGTTTCGTCGATATATTTATTCGCACGTCTAAACAGCGTGAACACCTCGGAAATCGCGTCTGCAATACGCAGTTCGTCTGCCTTTGCAATCACTTTCGCAACAACGCCCGTCACCGTCGCCTTAAACTCTGCATCCGGTTCTTCCTCGTTTGCCGCCTGCGATTTTACCACCGTACCGCCGAAATATTTATCAATCATGGCAATCGTACGGCTAACGAGGTTGCCCAAAACGTTCGCAAGCTCGGTGTTGAAACGTTCCGCTACCAGCTCCCACGTGATTTGCCCATCGTTATCGAACGGCATTTCGTGCAACACGAAATAACGAACCGCGTCCACGCCGAACAAGCGCGCCAAATCGTCCGCGTAAATAACGTTGCCTTTCGATTTACTCATTTTGCCGTCGCCTAACAGCAGCCAAGGATGCCCGAACACCTGCTTGGGCAAAGGTTCACCGAGCGCCATCAGGAAAATCGGCCAATAAATGGTGTGGAAACGCAAGATATCTTTACCGATAAGGTGCAAATCCGCAGGCCAATATTTTTTATAATTTTCGCCGTGTTTACCGTCCACGTCGTAGCCGATACCCGTGATATAGTTCGTCAAAGCGTCCAGCCATACGTAGGTGACGTGGCGAGGATCGAAATCCACAGGCACACCCCACGTGAAAGACGTACGCGATACGCAAAGGTCTTGCAAGCCCTTCAAAAGAAAGTTATTCATCATTTCGTTCTTTCTCGAAACGGGCTGAATAAATTCGGGGTGGGTGTTGATATGCTCGATCAAACGGTCGGCATATTTACCCATCTTAAAGAAATACGCCTCTTCCTTTGCAGGCTTTACCTCTCTGCCGCAATCGGGGCATTTGCCGTCCACCAGCTGGCTTTCCGTCCAGAACGATTCGCAAGGCGTACAGTACATACCCTCGTAATAGTCTTTATAAATATCCCCTTGGTCGTAGAATTTTTTAAAGATTTTCGCCACTTGTTTTACGTGGTCTTCGTCCGTCGTGCGGATGAATTTATCGTACGACGTACCCACGAGATCCCATATCCCTTTAATCTCGCCTGCAATCTTATCTACGTACGCTTGCGGCGTTACGCCCGCAGCCTCTGCCTTTTCTTGGATTTTTTGACCGTGCTCGTCCGTACCCGTTTGATAAAATACGTCGTAGCCCTCTTTACGCTTAAAACGCGCAATCGCATCCGCCAAAATCGCCTCGTACGTGTTCCCGATATGCGGTTTACCCGAGGTGTACGCGATTGCCGTCGTGATATAATAAGGTTTCTTCGCCATAATACTTAGCTCCTCTCGTTCTTTTTTATCCTTATAATTATACAATATTTTTTCCAAAATGTAAAACGTTTTATGCCCTCTGTGGCGTTTTCCACCACCCTTTTCCGCCGCCAAACGCCTATTTATACAAAAAAGGCATACAAAAAAGGACGCCCTTTTTTCGACGTCCTTGTATTTTTCTTTCTTTTTTGGTTTTTTTAACGCAACGCTTACTTTTCTTTCGCGTGGAAAATAAGCCCTATCGTACCCGGGCCACAATGCGCCCCGATAACAGGCCCCACCGGCTGCATCACGATATCCACTTCGCCAAACTCCGCGCGAATAGAATCGGCAAAACGGTTCGCCGTTTCCTCGCAATCCGCCTGCAAAATACACACCTGATATTCGTTGAGCTTGTCGCCCTTTTCTCTCATATATTTCAACAGCGTTGCCAGAGCCTTTTTCATACCCTTTTCTTTGGTGATATTGAGAATTTTACCCTCTTCGTTGAAATACAAAATGGGCTTTATTCCCAACAAATTCCCTACGACTTTCGCCGCACCCGATACTCTGCCGCCGCGGTGTAAATAGGTGAGGTCGTCCACGACGAAATAGGTGGCGGTATGTTCAATCATATCGTCCAAATACGCGTCCAACTCGTCCATGGTAGCCCCTTCTTTATATTTCAGAGCGCCGTAATAGGTGATAGTGCCACTACCGAGCGAGATGGATTTCGTATCCTTATAACGAATTTCTCTGTCGGGATATTTTTCTTTGAGCTGCGCGATTACGTTCTTCATTGCGTTAAACGTACCGCTCATCTGATGGGAAAACGTGATATAATAAATATCCTCGCCGCGCGCAAGCACAGGCTCGAAATATTCCGTGTACGCATATTCGTTCAGCGCCGACGTCTTAGGCGTTGCGCCCGCCTTCATAGCGTCGAAAAAGCCTTTGAAATCGTGCTTTTCACCCAAATCGTACAGCTTTTCCTCGTCGTTCATAGTATAGGGCATACTGATTACGTTCAGTCCAAGCTCTTTCACCGTGGTATGCCACAGCTCGCAGTTGGAATCGCAAAATAATTGATACATATTCTTCTCCGTTTTTCGTTCGTTTATGCGGTCTGCCTATTCGTCCCCTCGCAGCCGCAACGTCGTTGACCTATAAAAAATCAAAAACCTATCAATCTTTTATCACAACTTTTTAACATTATAACTTATTTTCCCCACTTTGTCAATAGTTTTGTGGAAAAAATACGCCAAAACCTAACTAAAAAGGCTTTATTCCTACATTTTTCGCCGTCAGCGTTTGGAAAATTTACAGCCGCAAAAATCCTGCCGATACAGCCCGTACTCGTTGGACAGCTCAATCGAGCGGTGGTAGCCGCCTTTCTTCTTAAAATCGCTGAAAAGATAATTCAACGCATACCTGCCCCCCAACTTTTCCCCAATCTCGTTCAGCCACTCGGCATTTTTATAAGGGCTGAGCGTAAGCGTCGTCGCAAAATACGCATAGCCGTTTTCCTTTGCCGTTTGCGCCGTTTTTTCTAGACGCAACGCATAGCAGGCATAGCAACGCTTTCCTCGTTCAGGTTCCTTTTCCATACCCGCCGCCGCTGCAAAAAACGCCGACGGATCGTGGTCGCAATCGAGAAAATCCGCCCAACCCGTTTCCTGCAAAAAACGGATTTGTTCGGCTTTGCGTTTTTGATACTCCTCGTCCTCGTCGATATTCGGATTGTAATAGAGCACCGTAACGGCAAAATGCTCTTTCAGCCGTTCCAAACACGCCGACGAACAGGGCGCGCAACAGCTATGCAGCAGCAATTTCGTCCCCTTTTCCACCGTTTGTATCTGCTCTAACATCATTTGTTCATAATTTCGTTTCATAGCAGTATTATACCGCCGATTGCGCCCGTTGTCAATCTTTGTCCGTCAAAAACGCAGTATTTTTTACGTTTTTCGTCGTAATGCGTTGACCTCGTCGCAAAAAAAAGGTATAATAAACGTACTATGGATTTACTTATTCCCGTGGCTTCGGGCCTCGAACAAACGGTAAAACGTCAATTATTTTCCCTCGGCTATGAAAAAGCGCCCGCGCAAAACGGACGTATTGAAGTGGAGGGTGATTGGCAAGACGTCGCGCGCCTAAACGTACTGCTCCGCAGTGGCGAGCGGGTATTGTTGCGCCTTGCCACGTTTACGGCTACCACCTTTGACGAGCTATACGACGGCGTTTACGCCCTGCCGTGGGAAGAATATCTCACTATGGATTCGCAAATTTTAATGGACGGAAAGAGCGTACAGAGCCAGCTCGCCGCGATAAAAGTGAGCGGCGGCGTCGCCAAAAAAGCGATTATTCAGCGGCTCAGCGATAAAATCCGTGGCAAACGGCAAACGTTTACAGAAACGGGCGCGCGCTCTATTGTCGGTTTTTCCATTTTTAAGGACGAGGTGACGATTACGCTGGACACGTCGGGCGAGGGGCTGCACAAGCGCGGCTACCGTTCTTTGGCATACAGCGCGCCCTTGAAAGAAACGCTGGCTGCCGCCCTTATCGATTGCACTTTTTACAATCCCGACAAGGATATTGAAAAGCCTTTCGCCGATCCCTTTTGCGGTAGCGGCACGTTGCCCATTGAGGCGGCCATGAAAGCGCGCCGTATCGCACCGGGACTGCAACGGGATTTCGATTTTTTGCATTGGGCGTGCGTACCCAAAGGCGTTATCGAACAAGCCAAAACGGAAGCGAAAGACAACGAGAGGCGCACTCGCTTGCCGCATATTTTTGCGAGCGATATCAATCCAAAAGCCATTTCCATCGCACAATACCACGCCAAACGCGCCGGCATTGAGGATTGTATCCGTTTTTCCACGCAGGACGCGCGCGCGTTCACAAGCGCGGAGAAATACGGCGTACTCCTTTCCAATCCCCCTTATGGCGAGCGGCTCAGCGACGAGAAAGAGGTGCGCGCGCTTATGTCAGGGTTTGGCAAAGCCTTTCGCGCCCTGCCCGATTGGAACGCGTATATTCTCACTTCCCTGCCTGAATTCGAGCGGTATTTTGGAAAGACGGCAGACAAGAAGAAAAAACTGTTCAACGCGAACCTGGTATGCGGCTTTTACAGTTATTTTGGAAAATCGCCCAAGGAAAACGACGGTAAAAAGCAGTAATAAAAACAATAAAAAGGACGGATTTTAAACGTGAATTTTTTAAAGAACGTGCGGATATTGAGCGGTAACGCGTTAAAGATTATCGCCGCGATATGTATGGTGATTGACCATGTCGGATTTATTTTCTTTCCGCAAATGATGTGGTTGCGGATTATCGGCAGAATCGCTATGCCCATTTTCGCCTTTACCCTCGCCGAGGGCTGTCGATACACCAAAAACAAAGTGAAACATTTTTGTTTGTTGTTTGGTTTGGGCGCGATATGCCAAGTGGTGTATTACGTCTTTGCAAAAGACACCTATCTCAATATTCTTCTAACGTTCTCCCTCGCAACCCTCGTCCTGTACGCAATGCGGCATTTCAAAAAATGCCTGTTCGACGAAAACACTCCCTCGACGGAGACGGTATTCTTCGGTTTGGTGTTTATAGCGACAATTTTCGGCACGTATTTAATTTGTCAAAACTTCACCGTAGACTACGGTTTTTGGGGCTGTATGCTCCCTGCTTTTGCAGGCATTTTTGATTTTCATCGCATACCTGCCCCTGCCGAATTGAAAAAAATCGATATTTTACCCGTGCGCGTATGTAGCTTTGCCGTTGGCATTTGGGCGTTCTGTGCATTCACGGTAACGCCTATGCCCACCGCCTATATGTTCCTTGCGTTGCCTTTCTTGTTTTTATACAACGGCGAAAAAGGAAAATGGAATATGAAATACTTTTTCTACCTTTTCTATCCACTCCACCTCGCCGCTCTACAAGGCTTATCGATGATTTTATAAACAAAAAACGTAGCAAAACAGCCGCCGCTTTAAAAAAAGCGACGGCTCTTTTTTATTTATACGGCGTCTTATATACGCTGTCTTATTTCATCGCAAAGCCGCGAGCAAGCCTTTCAAGCCACGCTCCACATCGTCATAGGACGTTTGGAAATCGCGGGTGTACCAAGGATCGGCAACGTCGCCGCTCTCCCCTGCGTACGAGAGCAATTTTTTGCACTTGTGCGCGTTCTTTTCACCCAAAATGCGTTTGGCGTTACGCACGTTGGAATCGTCCATACACAAAAACAAATCGTACTCGTCCCCGTGCTCGCGCGTTAATACCTGCGCGCGTTTTTTAGCGCAATCAATCCCTTTACTTTCCAGCAGAGCGCGTATCTGCGAATACATGGGCGCACCCACGCCGTTCCATACGTTATCGTGCGCCGTTGCGCTGGATGCAATAACAAATTCATCCTCTCTGCCCGCTTTTTTCACCATATCCAAAAACAACAGTTCCGCCATCGGCGAACGGCAGATATTGCCAAGACATACGAACATAATTCTATACATTTTTCTTTCTCCTTCGTGATTATTGCAAGCGTACCGCACAGCCGTTACAAACCTTGCATCTATTACAGTTCTTACAGCCGCCAACGCGCTTTTTCTTTTTAATTTTATCTTTTTTTTGCCGCGCAAAGATTTCCTTCGCTGCATACCCAATCGCCAACGCCGCCACCCAAACAAACGCCGTCCACCACCACGCGCCTATCGTATACACCGCCGCGCTGACGAGATAGGACGTAACAAACCAAAACAACAGCGTTTTTTGAAAGGTCTTTTTATCTAGCTCTGCGCGCGCCGTCGCCACCGTGGCAAAACAGGGAATCGTCAATAGATTAAAGACGGCAAACGCCAACAAAGCAGGCGCGGTGATGCCCGTGTGTTGCGCTAAAAACGCCAACTGCGCTCCGTTTTCCGTCTGCGCGCCTACCGCGTCTATTGCGCCTATCGCGCCCAAGCTCGCCGCCAACGTGCCCAGCGTCGCCACGACGTCCTCTTTGGCTATTGTGCCGGCAAGCGCCGCCACCGCAAACACCCAGCCGTCCGTTTTTAATTGTCCGCCAAAGCCTAACGGCGTAAACAACGGCTGTAACAATTTTCCAAGCGCTACGAGCATGGAAAATCGCACGTCGGCTACGTACCGCCAATCCCAGCTAAAATGCGCCAAACACCAAACCGCGACGCAAGAAAGTGTGACGAGCGTGAACGCCTTTTGTAAAAAGCGTTTGATTTTATCCCACAGCCTTATCGCCAAATTTTTTACGCTTGGCAGGCGATAATCAGGCAATTCCATAATAAACGGCGATTCTTCCTGCGGCGTTTGTTTGTTCATAAAAAACAAAGTGCTAAACGCAACGAAAACGCCGAGAAAATACATAAAACAGACCACCATGTCTGCGTTGAACGCATTTTTTGCCGTCACAATCGCACCTGCCGCCGCGAGCAAAATGGGCATTTTTGCGCTACAACAAAAGAACGGAATCACACGGATTGTCGCCGTGCGTTCTCGCTGCGTCCCCAGCGTACGCGTATTCAGCATTGCAGGCACCGAACAGCCAAAACCCATAATCATAGGCAAAAACGCCCTACCTGACACGCCAAACCGCCGAAAAATGCGGTCGAATAAAAACGCCACGCGCGCCATATATCCGCTATCCTCTAATAAAGAAAACAGCAGAAACAGCACGAGCACTTGCGGTAAAAATTGCAATACGCTCGACACGCCGCCCCATACGCCGTCGCACAGCAAGCCCACGACAGCCTCGCCGCAACCAAAGCCGCGCAGCAGCGTTTTCAAGCCCCTACCAAGCCCGTCCGTCAATGCCGTTAGGACGTTACGCAGCAGTACCCCAGGCGAACAAAGTCCGTTTTGGAAAAACACGGTTTTGATTGCACTGCCTCGTTTGCACCACGCGCCAAACGCTGGAAAGAGCCTACCCAGGTATAAGAAATCGGCAGAAAAGGTGAGATGAAACAACGCGAATAAGATAAGGAAAAACAAGGGTATTCCTATTTGTTTGTGCGTTATCCATCTATCCGCCATTTCCGAGGCGGTGTATTCGTCCACCCCTCGCGCCCTCGTCAGCGCAGGCGAGAGCCGCGCCGTGACGTATTCATACCGCACGTTCGCAATCGCCGCTTCCACGTCTCCGTCAAAGCCGTCCTTGCCCACACGCGCACGGATAAGAGCCGCACTATCCCGCGCTTCCGCTCGGTAATTTTTTATGGCGATTTCGTCCCCTTCCACTATCTTCGTTGCGTGGAACAAGGGCGAAAACACCCCTTTTTGCCGCAGGGCAACCGCCGTAGTTTCTATCGCCGCGCCTAAAACGCCGCTACGCAAAACACTGCGCCCTGCTCGCGGTTTTCGCGCCGTTTTCATCGCGCGTTGCATTAACTCGTCCACGTTTACGTTCCGCAGGGCGGATATTTCCACAACGGGAACCCCCAAACGCCGCTCTAATAACGAAACGTCGATACAATCGCCTCGCCGCGACAAAACGTCCGTCATATTCAACGCCACGATTATCGGTACGTCTAGCTCGAGTAACTGCGTCGTGAGATACAAATTTCTCTCTAAATTCGTCGCGTCAACGATATCCACGATACAATCGGGGCGTTTGGTTAGGATAAAATCTCGCGCAATCACTTCCTCGGGCGTGTAGGGGGATAGGGAATACACCCCTGGCAAATCGACAATCGTCGCCGCCACACCGCCCTTTTTATACGCGCCCTCTTTTTTATCCACGGTGACGCCCGGCCAGTTCCCCACGCGCGCGGTACTGCCCGTCAGCGCGTTGAACAGCGTCGTCTTGCCCGAATTTGGATTACCCACCAGCGCAAACTGTAACACGGCGTTCCTCTCCTCTCTTTTGCCTTTCACAAAGAGCTATTCCAGCACCACGCGCGCCGCTTCCGCTTTTCGTAGCGTCAATGCATAGCCACGGAGCGTGATTTCGATAGGATCGCCAAACGGCGCTTTTTTACGTAGGCGCACCTCCACGCCCGGCGTTACGCCCATATCGAACAATCTGCGCCGTATCGCGCCGTCGCCCGTCACCGACAACACCACGCCGCGTTCTCCCACGGCAAACTGAGACAAACGTTTCATATCCCCTTTCTCCGCGTCGTTAGCTCTTTTTCGTTTTGCAAACCTATAAACCTAAGCCTTTCGTCCGATTGTGGATACGTTCTATGATATGCGCCTGCCAAGGAAAATAACCCTGACAGGCGCATGATTTTTTTATTTTCTACGCCTTATTCTTAATAGTAGTAGTTCTTCGTAGAGGCAAGCAGGTCAAAAAGCGTGCGAAAGAGCGTACGTGACTAAGTATTGTCTGGTTTTAGAAACGAGCAGTTCTAGACGCCGCGAGGGAGCGTACAGGGCGTACGTGACCGAGCGGCAACGCCGAAATGCGAGGTTTATAAAATCAGACACGCATCCCCGAAGGAGAAGAAACGGTACCCCTTCCCCACCGCATATTTATATACGTCAAGGATTTCTTCCCTGCCCGTCAAACACGCTACGAGCATGATGAGCGTACTCTCGGGGAGATGGAAATTGGTAATCAGCGCGTCCACGCACTTCATTTGATAGGGCGGATAGAGGAAAATTTCCGTATTACCACTGCATGCGCGCACCATACCGCTATCATCCGCCACACTCTCCAACGTCCGCACCGACGTCGTGCCAACGGCGATTATCCGTCTGCCCTCGCGCTTTGCCGCGTTGATAATCTCTGCCGACTCCGCCTTGATTTCATAATATTCCGAGTGCATTTTATGGTCGGTGATAATCTCCTCACTCACGGGACGGAACGTGCCCAAGCCCACGTGCAATAACACCTCTGCCACCTGCACGCCTTTGGCTTTGATTTTTGCGAGCAGTTCTTCTGTGAAATGCAAGCCCGCCGTCGGCGCCGCCGCCGAACCGTCCACCTTGCTATACACGGTGTTATATCGCGCCTGATTTTCCAGTTTTTCTTTGATATACGGAGGCAAGGGCATCGTACCCACGCGCGAAAGCACGTCCTCAAACGCGCCCTCGTAGGAAAATTCCACGATACGCTCACCCGAATCGGTGATATCCTTTACAACGAAAGACAGCTCGTCCCCGATTGTCATTTTCACGCCGATTTTACCTTTTTTCCCTGGCCGCATCAGCACTTCCCACGTGTTGAGGTCGTACCGTTTTAACAGCAACACCTCCACCACGCCGCCGTGCTCTGTAAGGGCGTACATACGCGCAGGCAACACTTTCGTGTTGTTCACCACCAAAACGTCGCCCTCTTGTAAATAGTCGATTACGTCGCGGAAAATCTTGTCCGTAATCGTTTTTTTCTTGCTATCATATACGAGCAAACGCGAAGAATCCCGCGGCTCGGCAGGCGTCTGCGCTATCCGTTCCTCGGGAAGCTCGTAATAAAAATCACTCTTTTTATATTGCACTTTTTCCATAGTTCTGCTTTTACCCAAACATAGGGCAAACTAGCGTTCAACGCATACCTGCCCTTATCGTTTCGTTTTTATTTCGTTATTCGTCGTCCGTTTCAAAGATGGAAATTTGGCGTTTTGCCTTCAAACTCGGCTGCAAGCCCATATGCGCGTAGCCGTCTTTAAGACAAATTCTGCCGCGCGGCGTGCGGGCAATAAACCCGAGCTGTAATAAGTACGGTTCGTACACGTCCTCAATCGTGTTCGCATCCTCGTTAATCGTCGCCGCCAACGTTTCCAGCCCCGTCGGGCCACCGTTGAATTTCTCGATTAACGCACGCAGGAGATTTCTGTCCGTTTCGTCCAAGCCCAGCTCGTCAATCTCCAACCTCGACAACGCAAAACGCGCGTCCTCACGCGTAATCGTGACGTTCCCTTTCACCAAGGAAAAGTCGCGTACGCGCTTTAAAAGTCGGTTTGCGATACGGGGCGTACCACGGCTACGGCGCGCAATCTCTGCCGCCGCCTCGTCCTCAATGGAAATATCCAACGCTTTTGCCGAACGGGAAACGATTTCTTGCAGTTCGGCAGGGGTATACATTTCCAAACGGTTGATGATACCAAAACGGTCGCGCAAGGGCGCGGCAAGCATACCCACGCGCGTCGTTGCGCCAATCAACGTGAATTTCTTCAATGCAAAACGGATATTCCGCGCCGACGGGCCTTTGCCCACGATAATATCCAGCGCGTAGTCTTCCATTGCGGAATATAAAATCTCTTCTACCGAACGATTAAGGCGGTGAATTTCGTCGATAAACAACACGTCGCCGTCGTTGAGGTTGGTTAAAATCGCCGCAAGGTCGCCCGAACGTTCAATCGCAGGGCCGCTGGTGAGTTTTATAGACACGCCCAGCTCGTTTGCGATAATGTGCGACAGCGTCGTTTTACCAAGCCCTGGAGGGCCGTACAATAGCACGTGGTCGAGCGCCTCGCCGCGCGCTTTCGCTGCCGCGATATACACGCCGAGGTTTTCTTTCACCTTTTGCTGACCGACGTAGTCGGACATTGCCTTGGGGCGGAGTACGTTTTCCTCCGCGTCGTATTCCGTTTTCGTGCTGACGATTAAGCTCTCGTCAACGCCGTAATCTTCCTCTTCAAACATAATCGTTCACCTTTATTCCACCAACCAACGTTCCGCCAACGTTCCGTTGGATCGAGTCTTTTTCTGTTTCTATACGTGACCAAAACAAAACGCCAGCCTAACGTAGCATATCGCTCACGCCAAAAACGGCGCAGTTGCGAGCAGTTCTAGGCGCGGTGAGCACGCCGACGGGAGCGTACTAGCCGTACGTGATCAAGGCGCGCGCAAGCGCAACGCCGAAATGCGAAGTAAATCCGCCGTTTTTTTATACACCTTGGAGGGCGCGCATTATAATCTCCTCCACCGTTCTCGCGCCTGCATCGTGCGCTTTCTTCACCGCTTGTGTGCTCTCCGAACGGGTAAAACCAAGCCCCATCAACGCCGACACAGCCTCTTCGTCCTGCGCGGACAATTTCACAGCGCTTTGCTCGCTTGGCGCAGACATGGTATCGCCACTCGCGCCCAGCACCTCCGCCGCCGATATCTTCCCGTGCAATTCCAAAACGATTTTTTCCGCCGTCTTTTTGCCCAAACCTTTCACCGCGCTCAGGCGTTTTACGTCCGCCGTCGCTACCGCCTGCGCGAACTCGTCCGCGCTCAAACCAGCCAAAATCGCTATGCCCATCTTCGGACCGACGCCCGATACGGAAATCAATTTCAAAAACAGTTCCTTTTCCTTGGGCGATTCAAAACCAAACAGCGTTACGCCGTCCTCTTTCACCTGTAAATAGGTGTATAATTCCGCAATCTCGCCCTGCGTTATCTTTTTAAACGCCCCGCCCGAGCAGTACGCCTCGTACCCCACGCCGTTCACGTCCAATATCACTGTTTCCGCCGTCGTCGTCAACACTCTGCCTCGTAAATACGCTATCATATCTCCTCTCCTTATTCGTCCGTTTTCTTACATGGACGCATACCTGCCCCCGTCGTTTTGTCCGTTTTCGGCGTTTTCACCGTCACGCACGACGCTCTGCCAACGCCCGTCACGCCCGAAATCCCCGTCGCGTTTTGCAGCGCGTTCACGCTACCCACGGAAGAAAATCCCGCGCCCGATTTCCCCTTACCGCGCTTTCTCGCGCCCGACGCCATCAGTTCTTGATACGCGCTCGCAGGGGCAGTCGTCGCCGCCGTGTTGTTCCCTTTCGTTCTCGTCATATTCCCCACGGCAAACAACTCGCCAAATCGGCTCGCAAACGAGTGACACAGCGCAATCGCCAACGCGTCCGCCGCGTCGTCGGGCTTTGGAACGCTCTGTAAATGCAATATCGAGGTCACGACAGACTGTATCTGCTTTTTGTCCGCCTTGCCGTAGCCCGTCAGCGCTTGCTTGATTTGCATAGGCGTATATTCGTACAGCCTACCGCATTCCTTTACGCAGGTGAGCAACGCCACACCGCGCGCGTGCGCCACGGCAATACCCGTCGTGATGTTTTTGGAAAAGAACAGCTCTTCCATTGCCACCTCGTCAGGGTGGTATTTATCCAGCACTTTTTTTACACCCTCTTCCAGCATCGCCAGTCGCACGGGCATACTCTCGTCCTTGGGCGTCACCACCACGCCGTAATCAATCGCGCGGCAATTCCCCCGTTCGTCCTTTTCAATTATCCCATACCCCAGCGTCGCTATCCCCGGGTCTACCCCTAAAATAATCATTTCTTTTCGTCCACGTCTTTTGTTCGTAGCGTTGGCGTTCGCTTTTCTTCGTTTTTTTGCGTTTTTCGCGTTTTTCGCCTGCTTGCGTTTTCAACACGCGTTTCGCCAACTAAACTTTTGTTCTTTTTTCTATTGTACCGCAAAAGCGGAAAAATGTCAAGCCTCTTGCAAACGTAACCGCAGTTTCCTTTTCGTTCGTTGAAAAAAATTTTTCAAAACCCGAAAAAAGTGGGCAGTATCCCCTTGACAAAGCGCAAAAAGGTGATATAATCACCACTGCGACGGGCGGCAGTGAAATTCCCTCTATCACGCCTCCTGTTCAAAAAGTCAACCGAACGTCCATTTTCGTTCCGTTTTTGGAAAGGGCGAAAAAAGCGTGACGTTGCGCTATACAAACAGCGCGAGGACTTTCCTCGTTTTCCTTTCGCCGTTGTTAGCGCGTACGCCGTCGTCGTTTTTTTTGCCTAAAAAAGTTCAAAAAAGGAGAAAAAACGATATGAAAACGTTGAAAAAGTGGATGAATTGGTTAGGTTTGGACGCGCTCCTTTTGGGGCTGCTCGAAAAGCTTGCGCTCGGGTTGATCAAGAAATTAGAGTCGTGGCTGACGTCCGCGCGAAATTTCCTCGACCGAGTGCAACGATCCCGCACCGAAATTATTAAAAATTCGATAAGTGCGTAAAAGAAAAAGAGCGTTGGCGAATTATCGCCGACGCTCTCATTTCATTTTCAAGGTTTTTTCTTATTATTCCGCCTTGATTGCGTTAACGGGGCAGCCGTCTTCACAAGCGCCACAATCCACGCATTCGTCGCTGATCACGTAGATACCTTTTGCTTCGTCAAGAGCGATTGCGCCAACGGGACAGGTGTCCGCGCACGCACCACAAGCGAGACATTCGTCCGTAATTACATGTGCCATAGCATTATACCTCCGAGATATTAGGTTTTTTCACCGTGCTTTTATTATAACACATTTTTTTCTATTCGTAAAGGATTAAAAGGCGTTTTTTGACAACTTTTCGTAATTTTTTCTCTACCCCGCCGTAAAAATATTTACCAAAATTCTTTACAGCGCCACTTCGCCGTTGCTACACACGACCTTCGTCGCAGGAACACCTTCGTTCCACCGAGTTCCTATCCATACTGCGTTCCACTGCTTTACCGTACCCTTAAAAATTATACTCGTTAATTTTTCACAATTTATAAAAGCCTCGTAAGCAATTGTTTTTATGAATAAAAAGAAGTGTCGCTCCACAAAACGAAACGACACCCGTAAAAATGTCCTTCTCGCTTTGCTGCGACACAAATTTAATAATGAATTTCTTTAAGCACTAGAAATTTTATAACGCGAAAAAGATACACCTCTACCAAAGAAGTATAACTTTCCTTAAAAAACTTTATTCGATTATGTCGCAAAATTATTTACCACGCTTGACACTTTTTGTCAATATTTTTTACGCAAAAAAAGCGTTGACAATTTCCCATTGTCAACGCTTTTTCTTCACTCTTTTTTCTTAAAACTTTCGCAACGTTTCCACAGCCGCCTTCATCAACGCCGCCGCGCGACGAATTTCTTCTTCCGTGTTGTTCTTCCCAAAGCTAACTCTCACCGATGCGCGCGCTTTTTCTTCCGTCAAGCCCATCGCCGTCAACACGTGGCTGGGTTTTACCGACGCGCTCGCGCAAGCTGAGCCTGCCGCGATACATACGCCCTCCAAATCGAGCTTATACAACAAATCCTCGTTCCTTACGCCGTCAAACCGCAAATTCAACACCGCCGCCAACGCATTTTCGCTGTCGCCGTTGATATGCACGTTATCTAGCGTCAAAATTTCCGATAAAAACGTTTCGCGCAATCGCTGTATTTTTTCGTTCGACGCAGACATGGTAGCCACGTTTTTTGCATACGCCGCCGCCAAACCCACCACGGCAGGTATGTTCGTCGTGCCGCCGCGCAGTCCGCGTTCTTGTTCGCCTCCCACGATAAGGCGGTCCATTTTTACGCCACTGCGGATATACAGCACCCCACAGCCTTTCGGCCCGTAAAATTTATGCGAGGAAAAGGACAGCATATCCACGCCCCAATCCTTTACGTTTAAAGGCATATACGGCGCGGCTTGCACGGCGTCGCAAAAGAACAGACTGCCGTTTTCTCTCGCCAGCGCGGCGATTTCCTTGACGGGCTGCACAACCCCCGTTTCGTTATTCACCGCCATCACCGCCACCAGCCCCGTATCGGGAGTAAGGGCCGCTTTTACGTCGCTCAACGCAACCCTGCCCCCCTCGTTCATAGGCAAAACGACGACGTCAAAGCCCTCTTTTTTCAGTTTTTCCGCCGCCTCTTTTACGGCGTGATGCTCGATAGCGGACACGATAATACGATTTTTACCGAGCGCGCGTTGCGCGTACGCGCCGCCAATGATAGCCCAGTTATCCGCCTCCGTACCGCCCGAGGTGAAATAGATTTCGTTCGGCTTTGCATTGACAAGCTCCGCCACCGTATCCCGCGCCCTATCGACAGCCATCATTGCCTTGCGTCCAACGGCGTGCGGCGAATCGGCGTTGCCAAACTCCGTCGTCAAATACGGAAGCATAGCGTCCAATACGTCTTTATCGAGCGGCGTCGTTGCCGCATGGTCGAGATAGATCCGTTCCATAACCCCTTCCTTAATACTATATTTCGTCTATATTATACCAACTCCGCCCTCGTTTGTCAACGCATACGAAGAACAAGCCGCGTTTTTACCCGAAAAAAGCTATAAAAATCCCTAGCAAACCGTCACCAACTCTGCATTTTGCCCTTTTTAGGAAGATATTTCAAAAAAATCCAAACTTTTTTTCAAAAACCCCTTGAAAAATGTTAAAAAATATAATATAATGATTGCAATTATCGGTTCACTTGTGAGAAAAACTGTTCCAAAAGAACAAAATTGTTATTTTCACGCCCCACTGACCGATAAAATCTTTATAACACAGGGGGAACAAATATTATGAGTAACAAAGGTGAGAGTATCCGTAACATTGCGGTAGTAGGCCACAGCGGCGAGGGTAAAACGACGCTGGTGGAAGCAATGCTGTATAACGGCGGCGCGATTGATAGAATGGGTAAAGTGCCCGACGGGACGACCGTATCCGACTATGACGATCTTGAAAAAGCAAAAACTATGTCCATTTACGCGTCCTGTTCGCATTTGATATGGAAGAACGTAAAAATCAACTTGCTCGACCTGCCCGGTTATTACGATTTTGAGGGCGAACGTAGCGCAGGTTTGCGTGCGGCGGGCGGCGCTCTGCTCGTTATCGGCGCGAATGGCGTTATTCCTATCGGCGCGGAATCTATCGTTGACTATTGCTTGAAGCTGGGCAAACCCCTCATCATTTTCATCAACGGTATGGATAAAGACAACGCCGACTATCTCGGCACGGTGCAGGCTTTGAAAGCTAAATATTCGGGCAAGCTCGCTCCCATCCAGATTCCTATTATGGAAGGCGGCAAAATGCAGGGCTGTATCAACGCTTTGCAGGAAAAGGCGTATCTGTTCAAGGACACCGGTCCTCAGGAAATCCCTATTCCCGAAGATATGAAAGGCCAAGTGGAAGAAATGAAAGCGCAGTTGATGGAAACGGCGGCGGAAAACGACGAATTCTTGTTGGATAAATACTTTGAATCGGGCGAACCCACCCGTGAAGAAACCATCCACGGTATCCGTCTTGGTATCGCGTCCGTCAACACGATTCCCGTTATGGCAGGCTCGGCGCTCACCAACCGCGGCGTTATCAATCTTTTGAACGAAATCGTAACGTACATGCCTATGGCTCGTGAACGTTTGAACACGATGGCGCAGGAAATCGGTAGCGATACGATGGTCAGCGTACGTACGGATAAGGACGCGCCTTTCGCAGCGCAGGTATTCAAGACCGTTATCGATCCCTTCTCGGGCAAGCTGAGCTATCTCAAGAGCTTCCGCGGCGTTTTGAAGAGCGGCTCCACCGTTTGGAACGCAAACACCGAAACGGAAGAACGTATCGGTCAGGTATACGTACTTCGCGGCAAGAAGATGGAACCCGTTGACGAACTGTCGGCAGGCGATATCGGCGCCGTGAACAAACTGGGCAACACGAACACGGGCGACACCCTTTGCGATATCAACGCAAAGATTCGCTTTATGCCCATCCACTTCCCGAAGCCCACCCTCTTTATGTCCGTTGCGGCTGAAAAGAAAGGCGAAGAAGACAAAGTGTTCTCCGGCCTTGCAAAATTGAAAGAAGAAGACTACACCTTCTCGATTGAAAAGAACTCGGAAACAGGCGAAATGGTTATCGGCGGTCAAGGCGATATCCAAATCGAAATGCTCGCAAAGAAAGTAAAGGCGCGCTACGGCGTGGATATGAAGCTGTCCGAGCCGAAGATTGCTTACCGTGAAACGATTCGCGGCAACGCAGACGCAGAAGGTAAACATAAGAAACAATCGGGCGGCCACGGTCAGTACGGCCATTGTAAGATTCGTTTCTCCCCTTGCGAAGAAGACTTTATCTTTGAAGAAGAAGTCGTTGGCGGCGCAGTGCCCAAGAACTATTTCCCCGCAGTGGAAAAAGGCTTGCGTGAATGTATGGCGGAAGGTCCTTTGGCGGGCTTCCCCGTTACGGGCGTAAAAGCCGTACTCTATGACGGCAGCTATCACGACGTTGACTCTAACGAACTTTCCTTCAAGATGGCGGCGGCGATTGCGTTCAAGGAAGGCCTTAAAAACGCGAAACCCGTTCTTCTCGAACCCATCTATCGTCTTAAAATCGCTATCCCTGCCGATTATCTCGGCGACGTTATGGGCGACATCAACAAGCGTCGTGGCCGTATTATGGGTACAGACACCGAAGGCGACAGCTCGGTAATCACCGCAGAAGTGCCTTTGGCAGAAATCAAGACGTACACGATGGATCTTAGATCGTTGACGCGTGGCAGCGGTAAATTCGCATCCGAATTCCTCGGCTACGAAGACGTGCCTCCTATGTTGGTAGATAAAATTATTGCCGAGGCTTCTAAAGAGTAATCTCTGCCTCGACGTAAACGGCGAAAGTCTTTCGGAATCCCCCTCCGAAAGACTTTCTTTTTTCTACATTTTTACAAGTATGCAGAAATGCTTGCGAAATCGCTCGTTTTGTGCTATACTAAACTTATGAAATTTGATTACAAAGCTTTTTATGAAAAAAACGTAGCGTTTTATAACGCGCGGCCGCTAGCAAAGCGCGCCCTGCCCTTGCTCAACCAAATGCTGAGCTGGTTTTTTGTTGCCGCATACGCATTGCTGTGGATGTACGCGCTGTTTATTAAAAAATTCGGCGTTAAAGACCAGCTGTGCATTTTATTCGTGCCGGCGCTCGGCTTGCTGATTGTTTCCGTACTGCGGTTGGCTATCGAAAAACCTCGTCCCTATGACGAGGACGGCGATAATATCACCCCGCTCGTGAAAAAGAAAAACGCGAATAAAAAATCTTTCCCTAGCCGTCATATCGCTTGCGCTATGCTCATTTCTATGACGTTTATGGCGTATTCGCTCGGGATTGGTATTCCCTTGTTCCTTTTCGCCCTCGCGCTTGCCTATATCCGCTTTGCGCTCGGCTTGCACTACCCGTCCGACCTTATCGCAGGCGGTGCCGTCGGAATACTCGTTGGCTTGTTGGCTTTTTTCTTATAACACCTCACCGCAAAACGCCCCTAAAATAGCGTTCAACGCGTACATGGTAGCTACAAATTCAATAAAATCGTATAAAACGGAGCGTATTGCGCCCCGTTTTTTGTTTGCATTTTTTCATAGCTTGTCGCATATCTTATGCTATGAATACCCTGTTCAGCGTAATTTTTTTGATATGCACGGCGCTATTATTATTCGTTTCCCCCGACGCGTTTTTAGAAACGCTGCTTTCGGGCGCGTCCAAAGCCGCCACCACTTGCGTTTCCCTCATCGCCACCTATGCCGTATGGCTGGGACTAATGCGCGTTTGGGAGGACAGCGGCGTGGCGCGCGGCATTTCTCGGCTCTTGCGGCCTATCACGAAAAAACTGTTAAAAACGGACGAAGCGGCGGCATTAGACGCCGCGTGTATGAATTTGTCCGTTAACCTACTCGGCATTTCAGGCGCGGCTACGCCGTATGGAATAAAAGCGGCAAACCTCTTAGACAAAACACCAAACGCGGAATATTCCTCTGCAATGCTCTTCGTCCTCAACGCCACGTCGTTGCAACTATTGCCCACTTCCATGATTGCCGTGCGCGTATCTATGCACAGCGGCGCACCCACCGATATCGTTCTCCCTACCCTTATCACCACCGTATTTTCCACCCTGCTCGGCGCGTTGCTCGTGCGATTATTTATACCCATAAAAACGCCCGACCTCGCCCAAAACACCACACAGTATTTTCGCCGTAAAATAGCCAAAACGAGGGGGGCAGGTACGCAATGACTTATCTTTTCGCCGCTATCGTGCCCTGCATATTTTTGTTTTCTTTCCTCTTTGCTATGCACCGCAAAGTAAAGGTGTACGACAGCTTCACCGATGGCATCAAAGGCGCAATTCCCCTCGTCCTTTCCGTCTTTCCCTACGTCGCCGCCGTCACAATGCTATCCAAACTTCTCGACGTGAGCGGCGTCGGCAATAAACTAGAACAATGGCTGTGCCCGTTCTTTCAATTTTTAGGTATTCCCAAAGAACTCGCTTCCCTTGTTCTAATAAAGCCCCTTTCGGGCAGCGGCTCTATCGCCGTCCTAACGGACGTTCTTGAAACGTACGGCATTGATAGCTACGTTTCCCGTTGCGCCTGCGTCCTCTACGGCGCGTCCGAAACGGTGTTCTATATCGGCGCGGTGTATTTCGCAGGTCTGAAACGAAAAAAACTCCCCCTCGCTATCGCCATCTCCCTATTCGCCTATCTCGCCGCCGTGCTCTTTTGCTGTTTGCTTTGCCGTTTTTTATAACGCCCTACCGATATCTCCTTTTGCGTTATTTTACGCCAAACCTCTTTCCTGCGCCTCTCTCCGCCTAATTTTTCACAAAAATCGTCGAAAAAAGTGTGAATTTGTGAATTTTTAACATTTTTTGCTTAATCATACTACTTTTCGGGCTTTTAAAAATTCTTTGAAAATTTTCTTTACTTTTTTTTACAAGCGTGATAAAATATACTTGTAAATCGGTTGGCGAGAGCCAACGAATAAAAACGCTCATCATTTTCCCCCTTATCATATAGGTAATCGCCTTGGGTTCGTAAGAACTCAAGGCGATTATCGTTTTATTTATTTTTACTCCTCGCGTGAACCTGTGAGAACCCACCCTTTCTGCGATGCCTATTTTTCACCAAAAAAAGAACACCCCACTCTTGGGGTAGACAACAGGAATCTGCCGAAACTCCGCCGCGCGGAGCACTCTCGGCAGAGTGTCGTCGCTCGCCTACTTTATCGATTTTTCTCACCTCTTCCTTTCTCTCTCCTCGCGTAAACCTGTGAGAATCCACCCTTTCTGCGACACCTATTTTCCACCAAAAAAAGAACACCCCACTTTTTGGGGTGTTCCTTTTTTGGTGGAGACAACAGGACTTGAACCTGTGACCTCTCGCATGTGAAGCGAGCGCTCTAACCAACTGAGACTATGCCTCCGTTCAACAGTGCTATTATAGCACCGCTGAATACAAATGTCAATCATTTTTTTGAAAAAAATCCGCGCGAATTTTTTAGGTTTTTGTCCTTTTTTATCCCTGACCTTTCGCCGTCAATTTCCCGTTAATTCCGTCGCCAGCTGTCGCAAATTCAACAGCTTTTCCAAAAGATTTCGCTCGTTATAATAATAATGATTAGACGCCTCGAATCCAACGCAGGCATTTTCCCTCACCAACTGCAACAGTTTTTCCGTGCCCGCTTTCGCCTGCTCGACAACGCAAAGCAGCTCTTTACGGTATTTCTCCACGTCACGTTTATAATAGGCAAATTGCGTTTGCAAAAGGTCCGCCTCAAAGTGCAAATACGCCGTTTCCGCACAAATTTTCAGTTCTTTCACGAGCGGTTCGTCGGGCAATTTTTGCAGTTCAACGCAACCCTGCCCCCATCGTTTTAACAATTTCTCATATTGCGACACGTACGTTTCGTACGGATAGGGCTGTATCCACGTTTCATAATCGTCGTACGCAAAACACACCATCGTCGAGGTTTTTTCTTCGCTCTGCAACGACCAAAGATTCGCCGCGCCAAGACTCTTAGGCGAAAAATACAGGCTATCTATACTAAACGGATACTCCTTAAACCCCTCGCAAAAATCGCGCACCGCCTCGTGCACCGCCGCCGCGTGCGCTCCGTACGTTTTTGCATACCACTTTTCCAAATCGAACGCCGCGCCTTTTTCCGCAAACTCCGCCGTCATATCTAGCACGGGCGAGGGATAACCGCCAAGCGTCCACGTCAGCATATAATCGCGCACGCCGATTTTTGAAAGATTTTTCAAATGCTCGTACGTCAAATCAAAGGCAGGCAGATAGGGCGCAGCCGAGCATTCCCAGCTGTTATTCACCTGCACTTTCGCATACAATTTATGTCCCTTTTGCGCCGCGCGCGACAGCGTTTTTTTCGTAATCTCGCTCGGTCCGGGGTTGGAAATGGAATAGTCGATAATCCCACTCTTCACGCCGCCTTTTTCAATGTCTAGCCCGTATTCGCTCACGCACATCACGGAAATATCCGTATCCAGCAAATCCACCCCGTCTAACGTCTGTACTTCCGTCCAGTCCATAAACGGCGACCAGCCCCAAAGATTGGCAATCAGCTCCGCGCCCGTGCCGCTATCCCGCACCGCGCGCATGAGGATATTATTCACTTTCGCCGCCGATTTTTCAGGCGCAATCCCTTTACAAATCGGGCAATTCGTCTGCGGCCGATAATTGCAATGGGTGGGATTTTCACTCATCGTAATCGTGATAAAACCGCCCAAATCACGCACGTCCTCTAAAAGGTCTTTCGCCGCCTCGTACAAATACTGCTGCGTTTCCGCTTTTTCCAAACAAAGCGTCGCCACGCCGTCCTCTTTTCGCCCCATTAAATGCGCGTATTTGCCAAACTTATCTATTGCAAGCCCGCGCGGCTCGTTCAAGTACAAATACACCTTAACGCCGTATTTTTTACACCGCGCGACGAGCTTTTTCAGCTCCTCACGTCGCGCCTCATACCCCTCGCTCGCGCACTCGTCAAAAGGATAGGGCGACAGCGCCGACAACAGCCCGTGACACCACAGCCCGTTCACACCCTTTTTCTGATATTCTTCGAGCAACGCATCGGGCATATATTTCTCGCAGTCCACGTCGAAAACGTCGCCACACGGCGTCAAATACCCATGCAATATCCGCGTTCCCGCCCGTTTTGCCGCCGTAGCAGTGTTTCCCGAGGAAAACGCAAAAAAATCAAAGGGTTTTGCCGTCGCTTTTTGCTGATAGGGGCATACCATGTCTGCGATGAAAGCCGTTTTTTGCACTTCCTCGTCCGTCAGCGGTGCATACCGCACCTCGTCGCAAGCGGGCTTGTAATCTCCCAGCTTTACGTATAAAAAATCTTCTTTTTCAAGATAAAACGCCAGTTTTTCTTCCGTAATCCCCAAGAGCGTAATCATCTGCTCGTAGGGCAAAAGCGCCCAGTTGTTACGAATAATCGTGATATATCCGCGCTCCTCCCACACCCTATCGTACACGACGTCGCCAAGCCCTAGCCGCGCCGCCTCACGCTCGATAGTCGCAACATCACAGCCCAGCACCTGCGCGATTTTTTCCGTCGAAACGTATCCGTAGTTACGAAAAATCACACTCTGCCACTTGGTCGGAAGAATCTCCGTCGTTTGTTTCACTTTTTTAATCAACGGCAACATATTTTATCTCCCGTATTCCTTTTTTAAATCCACAACGACGTGTTCTTTTCTCGCCTTTTCCGCCGCGTAGCAAATCAAATGACTGTTAATCGAATCGGAAATCACCGTCGTCGCCACCGACGTCGCCTCGCCGTTCAAAAAACGAACGAGGTCTTTCATAATATAATAATCGCCGCCGTAGTGTCCGCCCACCGAATTGTCCTCTTGGCTAAGGTCTTGATTAAAATCGATTAGGTATTCGTCGTAATCCACTTGCTCTTTATTAAACTCGCGCACGATAATTTTATTTTCTTCGATATACCCAACGATTTCGCCGTATTCGCACAAAACGTGGATATGTCTGCCTGCCTTGCTCGTCCCCCCGACAAGGTTCAGCGTACTGATAGAGCCGTTTTCAAATTCCACCGTCACGCATTGTCTATCGACGATATCCATATCCGTCTTAAAAACGCATTGTCCGTAAACATCCGTTTTCAAAAATTCCCGTTTTTCTTCCAGCGTAATCGTATCCAACGGCTTGTTCAGCCCCGCCCACGTATAAAAGGGTATAAAATCCTTTTCTATCTGGAATTTTTCCGCGTTATACATACACTCGTTTTTGCAAGGACACGCATAACAATACTCCGCCGCACCCGTCGGCGCATTTTCCTTTGTAAAGAAAGATTTTGAGCCAAACGAGGCTACCATGTACGGGTTCGTCGCATTATTCAGCCAACACATCAGGTCGGTATCGTGACAGCATTTCGCCAAAATCAAGCCACTGCCGCACTCCTTTTCACTACGCCATTTCCCACGCACGTACGCATTGACGAAATGCCCTTGCCAAACGTGTTCGTTCAGCTGCATATTCGTCACCTTGCCAAGCTTTCCACTATCAATCAACTCTTTTATCTTCGCATAAAAGGGCGTATACCGCAACACGTGGCAAACGACCACTTTACAGCCACACGCTTTCGCCTTCGCCTCTATTTCCAACAGCTCTTTCGCGCTCGCCGTCACGGGCTTTTCCAACAACACGTTATAGCCGCGCTCTAACAAAGGTATCGTCGTTGCATAATGCAAAGAATCCATCGTCGCATTGATAACGACGTCGCAACGCACGTCCGCCGCCAAAAATTCGTCCAAACTATGATATAACTGCGCGTCCGACAAACCAAACTTCGTTTTTGCACTCTGCAACCTCAAATCGCTAACGTCAACCGCCCCAACGATTTCCAGTTCGTTAGGGACTGTCTTTGCATATTCCGCATAGCGCGAACCTCTATCGCCGTAGCCCATCACCACACACTGTATTCTTTTCATTACGGTATCCTCCAAAAAGAAGAATTTTCTATTCCATTATACATCTTCTCGCCGCCGATTTCAAGTGTTTTACGCAAAAAAGACGTCCCAAAAAAGGACGTCTTTATCTCTTTATGCGACTACTCGTATCCGCGTTCTTATTCGTACAATTTATACGATTTTTATAGGCATCCCTGCGAATACCTTTATCCAAGAATCACTTTATCCCGTTGCGCCACTTTTTTTAAGGTTTCGCCGTAATCCTCGTACAGCGTTCTAAACATCTGCGCACACAATGCCTGCGGCAGATAAATACCGCCGTCGTACGCCCCTGCCATGCACATATTCACGTCCCCAAGCGCGTTTTCTTTAATAAATTCCAGCATTTTCATAGCATATTTCCCATACTGCATCCACTCCGCCGAAAAAATCTTCCACGCGCCCTGACGCATAAGCTTGTCGTGCGCCGTAATCTCCTCAGAATTGCCACCCAAAACGAACGGACCGCCCTGCTTTTTAAAACGCGTCCAATCGAGCGTCATCATCCCTTTGAAAACCAAACCCACAGGCGCGTCACCACGTAACGTCAGTATTTTTTTGGTAAATTCCATTGTGTCGGCAAACGACTTCTCATCCTTCACGTAAGGAGCGTAATCGTAAGGGAACGTACCGCAGTCCTCCCACAGGATTTCAATGCGCTTGTCCACTTTCTGAATCTCGTCCAAATGGTTTTTAACGGACATAGCGTGCAGCCCGAATTGCAATTTCAAATTCGGATATTTTTTTAACAGCTCGTCTGCGGTATCATTGACGAGCGTCGTCACCGCCTCGGCAATCAATCTGCCGCCTATGTACTCGTTCGAATCTTCCGTGAACGACTGAAAATAAATCCCGTCGCAATGAATATGCGAATATTCTTCCTCGTACGTGCGGATAATTTCCTTTTTCAGCTCTTGCAAGCGCGCGTCGCTAATATCGGTGATATACTTCCCATGTCCTGGTTTCCAGCCCCAAGAATACCCGAAAATCACCTCAATTCCATACGAGTGCGCGTATTCAATAATTTCCGCCACGTTCAGCGGCATATAATCGTTCCAGATAATCAACTGATTGAGCTTTACCCTTGCCATATTTTCAATATACGCGCGATAATCGTTGATAGGATGTCCCCAAGTAAACACACTACGCGTCTTATTCGAGGTTTTTTCCGTATACGAATAGACGTTCAGCGGCTCGTTAAAAATACTCTGCGGCATACGCACCGCGCCGTGCCAAGGCGTATTTTGCGGCACGTAATCGTCCACGAGCGACACCGCCCCATAAAACAGTTCTTTTTCGTCCTCTGCCGTCACGATAATAATTCGCCCCTCCTCGTCGTCAGGGTTTTTCATCACTTTCACCAAAAAACCATCCGTTTCCAGCTCGTTTTTCTGCACGTATTTTTTAATGAACGCGCTTTTACTATACAGCCCGACGAGGATAGCGTTCTTTCCTATCGCGCAACCCGCCTTTTCGCAAGGCAATACATGTATCGTATAAAAGCCGTCCTCACGAATCATATATTTCCCCAGCTCTTTGGAAAGAAAATCCACCGTCCTCTTTTCCATACCGTCATAATTTTGATATATAATCTTCCAATCACAATGCAACATAGTCCTTTCACCTCTCGGTTTTTCTTTATTGTATCCTATAAGTCACTTTCTGTCAATCGCATAATCGACACTCAAAATATAACAAAACGAAACTATTCTTCAAAATCAGTTGCAAATTTTTTTTCGTTGATATATAATAACCATGTAAACCGTTATTTATAGTTTTAGGGCGAAATCTATCGTGAAAAAGAGCATTGAAGAATTATACAAATCGAATTACGACGTCGAGTATTTGGGCATCTTACGGCAGTTTTGGAAAAAGGTCGATTCCTTTTCCTGCTTGGCAAATCCAAAACAACAAGAGCTGCTGTTATATTTAGACGGCTGTGATGCGGAATACGAGCTGCCAAGCGGCATAAAATTGACGGCAAAGAGCGGCAATTTGGTTTACACCGCCCTCGGCAGCCAATACAAAGTGCGTTTTTTTAATTTCAAAAACGAACGCAGCAGTACGTTGGGCATCAATTTCTATTTATTCAACGAACGCCGCCAACCCCTATCTTTGGATAAAGATATCGCCATTTTCAACACCAATGAGGAAATCGTCGCGGCGTTAGAGCGCGCGGAAAGTTATCTTCTCTCCTCCACCAAACAAACGCAGGCGCGGTTTAAGGCGGTTTTGTTGCAAATCCTCTCCGAATTAGGCGAAAACAGCCGATTTTTAACGCTAAATCGTGAATACGGCTATCCTACCCTCTCCCGCGCAATACGCTATCTTAACGAAAATCTCGAACGCAACGTTTCCGTCAAAGAGTTAGCGTCGTTCTGCAATGTCAGCGAGGTGTATTTGCGCGTACTGTTTCAAAAATTTATAGGCATTTCGCCTGCCAAATACCGTATCGAATTACGGCTAAAAAAGGCGGAAAACTACCTTTTATACGGCGATATCCCCATCAATGAAATCTCCGAACTACTCGGTTTTTCTAGCACGGCATACTTTATAAAACTCTTCAAACAAAAACACGGTTGCAGTCCCCTCGTCTATCGGAAGCAGCCAATACAAAGGTGATTTATGGGCTATTTCTTTTTATGTTTATCCATTGCCAGCGGCGCAGTGAAAGGCTTTTTAGGCAAAAAAGTCAGTAATCGCACCAGCGGATTAAAGGACGCTATCTTTACCAACTTTATTCGTATGCTCTTTTGTATCCCCATCGGCTTTTTATTCGTCTGTTTTGACGGCGGCGCGGCGGCGTTGCTCGTAAATAAAAAAGTCCTTTTGCTCGCGGCGTTAGGCGGCGCGGCTACCAGCGCATTCCTCGTGACGTGGCTTCTCGCCGTACAAAAAAACGCGTTTACGTCGGTGGATGCATTCGTGTCTATGAGTATGCTCGTTCCCATCCTGCTCTCTGGCATTTTTTACCACGAAAAAATCACACTCAGCCAAATCATCGGCTTGGCATTGCTCCTCAGCGCGGTGGTATTGATGAGTATGTATAGCAACCAAATCAAACAAAAACTAACCCTTCCTGCGGTGTTATTTTTGTTCCTTGTCAGCCTGTCCAACGGCTTGACCGATTTTTCGCAAAAAAGCTTTGTTTACAACGCCGACGGCACGCCTGCCTCCGCGTTCAATTTCTACATATACGTCTTTACCGCGGTGATACTTTTCGTCGTATTCCTGTGCTTAAAAGCAGAGCCGACGAAAACCCTTTCCGCCGATTCCGCGTCGGAAAATAGCGACGCCACGTCACAAAAAACGGCGCTGATGGACAAACGGAAATTGCTGTATATTGCGATTATGGCGCTGACGCTGTTTTGCAACACCTATTTTAAAACCCTCTCGGCAAACTACCTGCCTGCCGTGCTAATCTACCCCTTGGCGCAAGGCTCGGCAATTCTTTTGACAACGTTGATGTCCACTTTCTTTTTCAAAGAAAAAATCAAACCCTTGTGTATCGTGGGCTTACTCGTCCTGTTCGCGGGCTTGTTGTTTATCAACGTCCTTTCCTTTTAATCTGAACACAAATAAAAACGCGCCCGCTTTGCAATAAAGTGGACGTATTTTATATATTTATCTATCCGCGCGGCTATACGTCAGCTTTCATATTCGTATAATTTATACAATTTTTTAGACGTTTTCCCTGCGTATAGCGTCTTAAAAAGTCTCCTCTCACAGCCCTGTAATTGGTCTATTAAATACTGCGGCGTAAGCTCGTGTTCTTTTATAAATTTCAAACCCATATCCTTTACTATCTTTTGAGGGTTCTCGATTCCGTAAACGGTGGTCACACCAACGCCGCGAACGGGATTTTTTATTTTACTCATTTTCGCCGCAAACGGCGTGTAACAATCCATCAACACCGACAAATGCGAAAATTTGTCATTGAGATTTTTCAGCATTTGTTTCAGCTCCGCATTAGAAAGATACATACTCACGCCTTCCAAAATCATGATAGCCCTTTTAGCGTTTGGCAACGTTTGCAAAAACGCGCTGTCTTTGATATCCGCCGCCAACATACGATAATTCGCCGTTTCCTCGTAATACCGCCTGCGTTCGTTTATCACCGCCTCAAAATCCACGTCATACCATGTTGTATCTTTTGCGCCTATTCTTGCTATGCGGCTATCCAAACCACAGCCCAAATGCAAAACGACACTATCGCCGTTTTCCGTTATTTTCTCTTGCACCCAAGCGTCAAACACCGCACTACGCATACCCATGTAATAGGCGAGCCATTTGGACTTTGCTTTCCCATTCAGCGGAAATCCTGCCTTTTCCCAAATCTCCTCCGCCTTTTTATCCGTAAGGATTACGCCCTTTTGGCTCACCAACGCCTTTCCGTAAAGCGGAATATATAAAGTTTTATTAACACTATTCATACTTTTCTCCCCTATGCCTCATAAATTATAAATCAAAGGCGATATTCTCTAAATTGTTTGGGCGTCAAGCCCGTGTCTTTCTTGAAAAACCGTATAAAATACAATTCGTCCGTAAAACCGAGCGAATAGGCAATCTCACGGGATAGCTTGTCGGTGGATAGCAGCAATTCTTTGGCTTTTAATATCCGCACCTGCGAAACGAACGCCTTGGGTGTTATGCCGTAATACGCCTTGAATTTGTTAATCAAATGCGGCGTCGAATACCCCATTTGCCCCGCCAACTCGCCTATAAATATCTCCTTATCGAAGTTTTGCTCCAAATAGCTTTTCGCAACAGCGATTTTGCTATTCTCCCCCACGCTGTCTATCGCAAGATAAAGAACGTCCATACAATAATGCGAAAATATCGGCTCGTCAAACAGTCTATCGCAAAATAGACAGCCCTCTAAACGGCTAAGGTCTTCGTTGTATCGTAAAAGGTTGGTCACTCGAATTTTTTTGCCTAAAAAAAGCTCTCCCTCCGCCGCCTTAAATTTAATCATACAAACCTCGGACGGCTGTATAATTTCTCTATAAAAGGGCTGATTTGGCGGACAAATAACGATTTCGCCTTGGGATACGACGTCCGCCTTTTCTTCCCCGATACGATAAGAAAACGAGCCTTGTTTCACGCAAAACGCCACGCACTCCTCATACGTTTCTTGCTCGTATACAAAGCGCTGTATATTCTTAAAATACGTGCAAAACGTCAACGCAATATTCGTAACCATTTCCACTCCCTAAAAATCTTAACTTTGTCCATATCTATTATAATTTCTTTTATTGAAATTGTCAATGGGGTATGCTAAAATAAATAAAAAAAGGAGATTGCTATGGTTATTAACGAAACTCTCACAACACCCGTTTTAGGCGAATACGACGCCGTTGTCGTCGGCGCAGGCCCTGCTGGCTGCGGCGCAGCGATTGCTCTTGGCAGGTCGGGCGTGAAAACACTTTTGATTGAAAAATTTAATTGTCTTGGCGGCGCTTGGACAACGGGTTTTATGAACCCTTTCTTCGATTGCCATGGCAAATCCGGCATCGTCAAAGAATTGGTGGACGAATTAAAAGCCGCAGGGCATTTCGGCGGTTTTTGGGATATCAGTTTCAATTACGAGTATATGAAATTTATACTCGAAAAGAAGATGCGCGAGGCGAACGTCGAAGTATTGTATAACACCACGTTTTCAAGAACGTTGACGGAAGGCAACACCGTTCGCGGCGTGGTGGCGGAAAATATCGAAGGTCGGTTTGCCGTCCTTGCCCACACCGTTTTTGATTGCACGGGCGACGGCAGCGTCGCGGCAAGCGCAGGCTGTCCGTTCGAGCTGGGCGTAGACGGCGATTATAAAGAGTGCCAAGCTATGACGCTGATGTTCCTCGTCGGGAATATCCCCGAAAAATACAAAGACGGACTGATGATTTTCGAGAAATTGAACGCGGTGTACGAAAAGGCAGGAAAACAAATCCCTTTCCGCGTGCCCTATCTTATTCCCGTGCCCAACACGCACTTTGGCGTAATTCAGTTTACGCATATGTACGAATACAATCCCCTGAACGCAAGAGCACTCACCCAAGCGACAATGGAAGGCAGACAACAGCTTATCGACGCCTTTGAATTTTTGACCAAATACGACGAAGAATTTAAGGATTTAGAGCTGATTACGTCGTCGAGCGTACTCGGCGTACGCGAATCCAGACGTATTATCGGGGAATACCGTGTAAGCACGGACGATATCTTGACGGGCGCAACGTTTGACGACGCCGTAACGCGCGTCACGTTCGGCGCAGACCTGCACACAAAATCCAACAAAGGACAGCATTGTTTCCAAGTGCAGCCCTACCAAATTCCCCTACGCGCCTTGCTCCCCAAGGGGTATAAAGGCATTGTCGTGGCAGGTCGTAGCATTTCCGGCTCCCGCGAGGCAATGGCGTCCTATCGCGTGACGGGCAACTGCGCGCAAATGGGCGAAAACGCGGGATATTATATCGCCGAAGCGATTAAAAAGAATATCGACGTGTTGGACGTAAAACTCAATTTACAGCTCACCGCCGAATAAAAACGCCCCATAAAGCCGTAGTAAAAACACCCCCACAGAAATGGGGGTGTTTTTGTGTTTGATTATTCAACAATCACGAGGTTTTTTATTCCGCTAAAGCCAACCATGTACGAGTCTAATCACTTCTCCCGCGTCGAAATCGCAAACCCGAAACTATCAAGTTTTAATACCATCAACGCACTCAGGTACAGTGTCAGACTCAACCTCACTCCGTCACTATCTCCAGCAGAATAACGCCCGTAGCAAGGTCGTAGTGAACATTATAGGTGCCTGCCGAATTCACAATCAGCGTAGGAATTCCACCGTATTCGGCAACGCTTGCAAGCGTTGAATCCATAGTGGAGTCAAGCGTCATGGAAAGATACTCAAAGGCGCTATCGGTAAGCATGATAGTTCCTCTCTCCGTAAACACAATATTCTCGAAAGTGACCTTTCCGTTTTCGTCCGCCGTGGCGTTGGTGTTATTGCCCGAGTAGTATAAATACACCTTTGCACCTACAAGAGAGGTGCTTGCCATCTCGACGAAAATAACACCCGTATTTACGTTATAGGTCATATTCGCCGTACCGTTTTTGTAGAAAAACAGCATATTACCGCTGTAAACCTGTGCAACAGAGGCACTCACCGACGCATCGAGCGTTAAAGGTAGATAATCGTACGATTTGTCCAAAATTGCAATAGACGTCTTGTCCGTTACCGCAAAATCGCTATAAGTTACGATTCCGTTTTCATCAGGATAAAGAAGGATAAAGTCGTCCAAGAAGAGATACACTCCCTCAGAGTAATCAACGTCCCCACCAACGTCCTCTCCGCCGCTTGATACAGCAACAATACGAACCACGTGCGTGGTCTTGTTGATGTAGATATTAAAGGTTCCGTCCACCTGGAAGGATATTTCCGTTCCGTTCGTGCCAACGTCTGTCGTGCCTTCCGCGAGCGTGATATCGGTGATATAATTCCTGTCGGTGTCACGGAATTTGAAGGGTTCAAACGCACCTATTTCAAGACCGAGATAGCAAAGCTCGTCAGGGTTTTCAGGGTTTTCAATCAAGGTCAAAATGTTGTCGTAGCGGATGTAAATATCTTTTGGAACGGTAGTCGACTGTTCGGGTAAATCCCCCGTTCTTACAAGCTTTATGGTTTGTACGGTGATATCAAAATAAACGTCATACGTTCCGGCTAAATAAACTGTGACTTTTTCGTCATCCGATTGCGCGATGGAAGAATCGGTTTCAGCCAGAGCGGTACATATCGTTTCATTTCCGAGGTTGTCGTAAACGCCCACCATTAAATAGCTGTTTGCGTTCATCGTAACGCCACTCGCCACGTAAACGTTTTCGTTCGTAGCGTCTTGTTCCATAAGCGTTTCGTCACTTCCGCCGACGGAATCAAGGATACCCAGCCAGTAGAAATACGTAATCGTATCTTCATCCTCGCCGCCCTCGACATCTCTGACGAATTCAAGGCAAACGGCAGTCGTGTTTACGTTGTAGCGAAGATTGTATACGCCCGGCTTCGCGGGATAAAGCGTGTAAACACCGGAGTTAACTACGATATTCGCAAGAGACGAATCCATTGTCTCGTCAAGAACCATCGCAAGATAGTCGTAACGACCGCTCATAAACATAATAAAGCTAGAACTCGTCATCTCAAAGCCGTCGTATTTTACGTCGCCGTTTTCGTCGGGAGTAAGCTCAATCGTATCGCTGGCGATAAAGAGATAAATCGTCTCTAAGAGATCGCTCGTATCGCATTCAATCGTAAAGGAATTGAAAGCAGGCAGATAAATAATATAGAAACTACCGCTCTTTTCTACGGAAACGAGGTCGCCTTCGCGAGTAACCGCAGTAATATCACCCGTGATATCTACTAGATTGTCTGCACCGATAGACTCGTTCGTGGTGAAGTTTTTAAGGCTAAATTTTTCCCCTTCTTCAATATCGATAATCGTATAGTAGAAGATTAGTCCGTTTTCGTCTATGTATTCTACAAAATCGTAGTTATTCATAGTCGTACAGTGCGTAAGCGTCCACATAAACTCGTTGTCTGCGTCATCGCCCGTGGGCAGCTCCATACTGTCGAAAATCTCGTCCTCACGCTCGCTCTCAAACACCACGCCGAAAGATTCGCCGTCGTAGGGTACAAACGC
The DNA here is from genome assembly GCA_017507005.1 of Clostridia bacterium. GTDB lineage: Bacteria > Bacillota > Clostridia > Christensenellales > Borkfalkiaceae > Scatosoma. Next base: position 140,157 of record JAFWBT010000019.1, read on the forward strand.
TTTCGTTATATAGATATCTTTGTTTCCGTTATTATCAAATTCAATCCCGTAGCGCGTAGCGTAATCAATAACGAACTCGCCTTCCTCACCGCGGTGGAAGTCCCACGTATCCCAAAGTAGTTCTTCAGCAAGGTCGCCGTAGTCGTAAACAATGCCGCTTACGTTATCAACAATAACAAAGGTGTCACCAACAGCAAACTCCACGTAGCCGTAAACGTAGCTCGTTGTTTCGCCGTCGGGATAGGTTACGAAGTTCATCGGATATTGTACGTCGTTAATTTCAATGACAACACCCTCGTATTTATAGCCGTCGATAAACAGCATCAGCCCGTTGGGCGTTGCTTGCAAAGATACGTTCGCAGCGCCAGCCGTCGTGAGTATCTTTCCGTCGGTATCCACGTTGCCGTCTGCAAAATACTCATAGCTTATCGTGGCATCGCCCGTTTTACAAAGGGTAATCACGTCGCCCTTTTCCACCGAAAGACCTTCCAAAGACCAACTGATAAAGTTTTCATTTTGCTCGTCAAGCACAAGCGCCGTCGGCGTTCCGTTTACGCAAATGGAAACGTCCGTCGAAAACTTCGGAATAACAACGCTTTCCACTTCGTTATACTCCACGTCGAAATACTTTTCGCACGTTTCGCATTGATAGTATTCAATGTTACCGTCTTCCCAGAAGTTCGCAGACTTCCCCCAGTACATAGATCCATATTCGTGTACGTGTTCGGCAGGAGCCGCTTCCGCGATAATGAAATAGGAAAAACTACTGATTTCAAAGACAAGCTTTCCGTCCGCTATCGTAGGGATAAGGTTTTCCACCGAATTATCGTCCTTAACGTGGAACACAAGATAGTCGTCCACCTCAGCGTTTGGAATAGGCAAAGACACCGTCACCTTTCCGCTTGGCTGCACCTTTGCGCCGTCTTTGGTAACGTAAATATCGAAAATATACACGTCGCCGTCTTTGTCGTAGTCTTGATTCGCAATCGCCGCGAGCACCTGCGTGCCTTCGTCCGTCGTTGTCGCAATCTCGTTGCTCACCAACACCGAGCCTTTTTCAAAACCGCCGCCATCCACAACGATACCGTAGTCGTTTTTTAGCGTTTCGAGCGTACCGTTGCCTTTTTTATCACAAGCGGCAAACGAAAATGTGAAAACGGCAACCAAGATAAGAAGTAACACTGACAATAATGACTTTCTTTTCATTTTTTGCCTCCTTGTATGTTTTCCCTTGCACGAACTCCAAGAGGATTTTTCTATATTTATAAGCCTCGCGCTTTTCTATATAATAGCACTTTTTTTATTCAAATGCAATAGGTTTTAAAAAAAAATTGTTCAGATTTTACACAAAATAAATAATATGTAAAATTAAAAAACCGCCCGAAAAGGCGGTTCTTTTGGTGTACCCGCTGGGGTTCGAACCCAGACTCGACGGCGTCGGAGACAATGAATCTTATACATACAACTTTCATTTTGAATATTATTCATATTTCAGGCAAATATTATGAATATTTTGGATTTTTTATGCAATTTTTACGTCAAACCACTCAAATTTTTTAAACTAAAAATTATGTCGGGTGTATATCGGGTGTAAATTTTACACCCTTTTTTTTTGCAAATTTTACCTGAATATAACACATTTAAAACCATAAGTCATTCAGACGCATGAAAACAATTTTATAAAAATATAAAGGAGTAAAAAACTATGGCAAAATTACACGAACTTGAAAAGTATCTCAACCACGATTTTTCTACGGGCTGTTATACGGGCGAAGATTATTTATCCTTCCAGCGCAAGTACATAAATTATTTACGCGCGCTCTGCAAAGAAAACGGTTGGGAACTACTCGTTTCCAGCAAAGGACATTATTGGCTTTCCGCATTTATTCGCAACGGCGCAGGCAACCACCTTTACCTTTCTATATCCGACGTTCGGTATTGGAAAAACGAATGGTATAATCGCATTTTAATCCGCACCGCCAGCCACGAAAAAGATTACCACGGCGGACGAAACAACTACACACATTTACGCGAACTTCCCCAAACGGCTCAACGGCTGTTCGGGGCTTTTTAATTTTATAAAGGAGAAGAATTATGGCATTAAAATATTTTTATTACGTTCTCGTATTAAGCGAAGGACAAGCAAAGTTTGTTACCAAAACCGATTATGCAACAAAGACAGCGTACTGGGATTCCAATGAAAAACCCTTGGCTTTTACCAAAACACAGGCAGACGACTTGGCACTATGCTTATCTATCAATTTCTACCCTGCTTTCACTTTGAAAAGCTATCACGAACTAAAAGGACAAATCTTTATCCCTAAGGAGCAACCGAATGAACAAAAATAATCCATACGGCTACAAGGTCGGTTATCGTGAAAACGGTAGCCGACTTTTCGTTAAACATTTTATGACGTACACCTACAACCAAGCTATATATTCACGGCGGCATTACTGCAAATCCCCTCAGCGAACACGAGATACAAACCGTCCTATCGTGGATCCGTTTTGGGAAATCAAACCCATCACCAAAAAGGAATACCTTGCAGGTATATGGGA
>JAFWBT010000020.1 GCA_017507005.1 Clostridia bacterium
ATGCTTGACGCAATCGCGCAGGCACAGGAAGCACGAAAGCACATTTTGGGCAAAATGCTCGAATGTATCCCTGCAACGAACGAAAAACTCTCCGAATACGCACCCAAGATTATCACCTTCAAAATCAACCCTGAAAAGATTGGTGACGTTGTTGGTAAGCAGGGTAAGGTTATCAACAAGATTATCGAACAGACGGGTACGAAGATTGATATCGAAGAAGACGGTACGGTATGCGTAGCGTGCTTTGGCGACGTTGCGAACGCAGAACGCGCAAAGGCGATTATTCAGTCGATTGTGCACGATCCCGAAGTGGGCGATATGTTCGTAGGCGTTGTCGTTCGTACGATTGCTATCGGCGCGTTCGTTGAATTTGCGCCCGGTAAAGACGGTATGATTCACATCTCCAAATTGTCCTCGCAGAGAGTAAACAAGGTGGAAGACGTTGTGAATATCGGCGACAAAGTAAAGGTAGAAATCATCAAGATTAGCGAAAAGGGTATCGACCTCAAGCTCCTTGAAAAGATGGACTAATTGTGAACTAACGTTTAAGTAAAGCTTTTCCGATAGTGAAAGATCCTCGGCGGCGCGTGTGCGCTCGTCGGGGATTTTTTCTTTCGTTGTTTTGCTGTCAGCGTTTTGTGGTGGGCGCGGTGAAATGAGGGGATTTTGTAACGAAATACGTCGCTTTTGTGTATAAAAGAAGAAAAAATACGCTTTTGTATTGACAAAAGCGGTGCGGTGTAGTATAATGAAAAAAGAATAAAAAGAGGTGATGAATATGTCTAAATATTCCATTGTCGTACCTGCCTATAACGAGGAAAAAAGTCTGCGTCTGTTCTACGACGCGGTGACGCCTTTGATGGATAGTCTTGGTGAAGAATACGAGATGATTTTCGTAAATGACGGTAGCAGGGATGCGACGAAAGACATTTTGAAAGAATTAGCCGACGCGGACAAGCGCGTTAAGGTATGTAATTTTTCCCGTAATTTCGGACAGCAAGCGGCGTTGTTGTGCGGTTTGCAGGCGGCGAGCGGCGACGCGGTAATTGCGATGGACGCCGATTTGCAAGACCCTCCCGAAGTGGCGTTGCAAATGATAGCGAAATGGAAAGAGGGCTACGACGTTGTGCACGGCAAACGCGGCAAGAGAAGAGGGGAAACGTTGTTCAAAAAGGCGACGGCTTTCTTCTATTATCGTTTCCTGCGTAAAATCACGGGCTTGGATATGCCCAAGGACGTTGGCGATTTCAAGCTGTACGACCGCAAGGTGGTGGACGCAATCGTATCGCTGGGCGAACACGACCGTTTGCTCCGCGCGCAGGTGACGTGGGTAGGCTTCAAGCAGACGTTTATTGAATTTGAGCGTCCTGAACGCGTGGCAGGCGAAACGCATTATACGCTGAAAAAGATGATTCGTTTGGCGGAATCGGGGATATTCCCGAACACTGATTACACGCTGACGCTTCCTATCAAGCTTGGTTTGCTGTTAGGTTTTGCCAGCGTAGCGTGTTTGATAACGTTTATCGTTTTGGCATGCTGTGATATTGCTTTTGGTGGACTGATTGCGTGGCTGTTCCCGACGGTGGGTGCGCTCGCAGCGATTATATTGGTATGTCAAGGTATGGCGAATATTCATACGAGTATGATTTATAGAGAAGTACAAAATCGTCCGAAATATATCGTCGCAGAAAAACTGAATTTTGAAGAATAATTACTAATTGTCATTGAGAGGCGGCGATAGCCAACGAAGCAATCTCGTAAAGAATAATGCTATAATTTATATGAGATTGCCACGCTACGCTCGCAATGACAACGTAACAAAAATATAAAAAAACATGCCCCGTTGGTGAAAACCAACGGGGCATGTACGCGTTTAACGCACTTTTTTAAGATTTTCTCGTGGATAACCACACCATCAATACGGAAATATCCGCAGGGTTTACGCCCGAAATTCTGCCTGCTTGGCCAAGATTAAACGGACGAATACGGTTCAGCTTTTCCTGCGCCTCTAAACGCAGACCTTTGATTTCCGAATAGTCGATATCCGCAGGTAACAGCTTGTCTTCCAAACGTTTAGCGCGTTCGATAATCTCTAAGCCCTGCTTCAAATATCCCTCGTAGCGGACGGTGATTTCTGCCGTTTCCAAAACGTCCCTTGCGTATTCATGAAAAACACCATATTCCGCCATAATATCCTTTAAGGGTATCGAGCGTTTTAACATATCCGAATAGGAAACGCTGCCGTTTGGCTCGCCGTAGCCGTAGCGGCTCAAAAACTCCGCGCACTCCTTTTGCGGTACTCTTGTTTGCAGCAAAGCCAACAATTCTTCGTATTTTGCCTTTCTTTGCAGGTATCTTTGATAGCGTTCTTCCGTAACAAGTCCGACTTCTTTGCCCTTTTCCGTCAGACGGAAATCGGCGTTGTCTTGGCGCAGACAAATGCGGTGTTCGGCGCGCGAAGTCATCATACGATAAGGCTCGTCCGTGCCTTTAGTCACAAGGTCGTCAATCAGTACGCCGATATACGCTTCGTCGCGGCGCAACACGAAAGGGGGAAGACCGCGCAGCTTCAACGACGCGTTAAGACCTGCCATCAAGCCCTGCGCCGCCGCTTCTTCATAGCCCGAAGTGCCGTTGATTTGCCCTGCGGTGTATACGCCTTCCACTTTTTTAAATTCCAGCGTGGGCAGGACGTCTAGCGTATCGATGCAGTCGTATTCAATCGCATAGCCATAGCGCACGATATCGGCGTTTTCCAGCCCTGCAACGGAGGAATACATCGCTCGTTGTACGTCGTGCGGCATAGAGGTGGACAAGCCCTGCGCGTACACTTCTAGCGTATCCGCGCCCTCTGGCTCTAAAAAGATTTGATGACGTTCTTTGTCTTTAAACCGCACCACTTTGGTCTCAATCGACGGACAATACCGAGGGCCAGTCGACTGAATCACGCCGTTGTATAAAGGCGAGCGGTCAAGATTTTCCATAATAATCTCGTGGGTGGTGAGGTTGGTGTAGGTGAGATAGCAGGGGAGCTTGTTCTTGGGCGCTTGGTCGTGCATAAACGAGAACGGATAAATATCCGTATCGCCGTTTTGTATCTCGCATTTAGAATAATCAATCGTCCGCCCATCCAAACGCGCCGGCGTGCCCGTTTTAAAACGCCGCACTTGAAAGCCGAGCTTGATAAGGCTTTCCGTGAGATAGGTAGCAGGCGCAAAACCGTTCGGGCCGGATTTTTGCACGACGTGCCCCGTAATCGTTTCGCCGTTGAGGTATACGCCCGTGCATAAAATAACAGCGCGGCAGGTGATAATACCGCCGTAGCTGGTCTTAACACCCGTGCATTTACCGTTTTCCACGAGGATTTCGGAGGCTTCTGCCTGAATAATACGCAGATTTTTGGTATTTTCCAGCACCCGTTTCATTTCACGGTGATAGGCGTTTTTATCCGATTGCGCGCGAAGAGACTGCACCGCCGCGCCCTTGCCGACGTTCAGCATACGGATTTGCAGAGCGGTATCGTCCGCTACAATGCCCATTTCACCGCCCAGCGCGTCGATTTCGCGCACGAGGTGACCTTTTGCCGTGCCGCCGATAGAGGGATTGCAAGGCAAAAACGCTATGCTGTCGAGATTGAGCGTCAGCAGAGCCGTATTCATACCCGTGCGTGCCAAAGCGAGGGCGGCTTCGCAACCTGCGTGCCCTGCGCCGACGACCACCGCATCCGCGGCATATTCTAAAAATTCGTGTGTGTTTTCCATAATACGATGAAAACTCCCTCAAAAGAGGGAGAAAAGAAAATTATTTTTTCAAAATGATGTTTTTGATATCGTCGATTTCTTTTGCGACTTTATCGTTCAGCTGTGCCAACTTTTCCATTTTATCGCGCGCGTACATAATCGTCGTATGGTCGCGCCCGCCGAGGATATTCCCGACGGAAATCAAGGGCAGGGAGAGCATTTCACACAAAAGATACGCGCAAATTTGGCGCGCCTTTACGAGGTCTGCCTTTTTGCCTTTGCCGATTAAATCTTCCCGCTTTTGCTTAAAATACGTGCAAACGGTGTTGACGATTTTTTCAGGCGTCACGTCTTCCTGCTCGGGCGATTCGTTCACCGATTCGCTAAGCGCAAGCTTTGCAAGCGACAAAGAAATAGGCTCTTCGTGCAGTTTGCTTGCGAAAATGACCTTGGTAAGACGGCCTTCCAACGTTCTTACGTCGTGGCCGGAATCGCGCGCCAAAAATTCGAGCACGTCGTCCGAAACGGGGCATTTTCTATCCAAAGCCTTACGCTTTAAGATTGCGATTTTCGTTTCGGGATCGGGCGGCTGAATATCCGCAATCATGCCCCCTTCAAAACGGGTACGCAAACGTTCTTCCAAGGTTGCGATTTCCTTGGGCGGACGGTCGGATGTTAAAACGATTTGCTTGTTTTGTGCAGACAGCTCGTTAAAGGTGTGGAAAAATTCTTCCTGCACCTGCGTTTTATTTTTCAAAAACTGCACGTCGTCAATCATCAGCACGTCCACGTTCCGATAATGGAAACGGAACTTCGCGCTGTTCTTTTGCGTAAGCGAATCGATAAACTCGTTGAGGAAATTTTCGCACGTCGTATACAGCACTTTCTTTTCGGGATAGTGCTGTGAAATATAGTTTGCAATGGCGTGCATAAGGTGGGTTTTGCCCAAGCCCGATTCCCCGTAAATAAAGAGGGGGTTGAAGGTTTCCCCAGGGTTTTCCGCCACTGATTTTGCGGCGGCGTAAACGAACTTGCTCCCAGCGCCGGCAACGAAGGATTCAAAGGTGAAATTCTTATTGATGGGCGCGGCTTGGAAGGTGTCGGCGGCGTCCTCTTCAAAATCTGCCGTATACACGTCGCTGCCGTCTACCACAAGACGGAAATCATTGACGCCAAGGTCGCATTTAACGATAGCCTCGCGGAGCTTGTCCGCGTGCTTGTTCATAACGACGTTCGCCGCCATATTCGTGAGCGCTTTGAGTACGAGTCTTCTGCCCACGATATCCACGGGCTCGAGATCTTTGATGAAATTTCGATAGGAAACGGGCGTAATCAGCGTCTCCGCTTTCGCCAGCACTTGTTTCCAGATGAATTGCATTTGACTACTTTCTGCCATGTCTATTCCCCTAATGCAAATTATTTTCTAAAAATGCAGTACGTAAATCTTGTCTTTTTGAAAATTATTTGATATAATTATAATACAAATTTCGAGGAAAAGAAAGCAATTTCGGCGGGTTTTTTGAGGATTATGCAAATAAAAAATTTATTCCTTCAAAATTTCAGAAATTACGAGGACGAACGTTTCGTTTTTTCGGACGGTCTTAACGTGCTGTTTGGCAAGAACGCGCAGGGGAAAACCAACTGCGCGGAGGCTGTTTTTTATCTTTGTACGGGCGCGTCGTTGCGTATTCGCCACGATAAGCAGTTGATTCGTATGGGCGAGGAAAAAGCGCGTATCGTTGCGGAGGCGGAAAATCGCTACGGCCGTGTGACGATTGAGGCGGATATTTACGAAAATAAGCGTGAAATCCGCGTTAATGGTAGTAAAATTGCAAAAAATGCCGATTTGATGGGGCATATCAACAGCGTGTTCTTTTCCCCGGGCGACCTGCGTTTGATACAGGACGGACCGGACGAGCGGCGGCGGTTTATGAATATTTCCATTTCCCAAACGTCGTCTACTTATTATACGGCACTGCTGCGGTATAATAGGATTCTCGATCAGCGCAATACGCTGTTGAAAAATCACGACGTATCTATGGTGCTCGATACGTTGCCTGTATGGGACGAGCAGCTGTGTAAATACGCCGCGATTATCGTCAAAAAACGCGTGGAATTTTTAGAACGCCTTGCGCCGTTTGCCAAGGAATATCACGATTTTTTAACGGACGGCAAAGAAGAGCTGGAAATCAAGCCCGACAGACGTTACGAGGGGGACGAGGCGGATATTGCAAAAACGTTGCAACGCCGTTTGGAAAACAATTACGAAAAGGATTTGCGGCTGGGTTTTACGACGGTAGGGCCGCATAGAGACGATTTGGACGTGCTCATTGGCGGTATCGACGCGAAAGCGTACGCCTCGCAAGGCCAAACGCGTACGGCGGCACTCGCCTTGAAACTGTCCGAAGTGCAGATATTCAAATCCCTTTCAGGGGAATATCCCGTGCTGATTTTGGACGACGTCATGAGCGAGCTGGATTTGCCTCGCCGTAAAAAATTGCTCAAATGTATCTCGGAAATACAGACGATTCTCACCTGTACGCACGCCGAACGCGTGCTCTACGGCGCGGAGTGTAACAAAATTCGTATCGAAAACGGCAAAATCAAGCCGTGAAACAAGAAATGCGAAAGAAAAAAGCAAAAAGCGAATAGAAAAAGCAAAAGGCTCGGCGCTGTTTGGCGCAGGGCCTTTAACGGAACTTTTTAACGGAGTGGACAAAGAGGGTATGAAAGACACGGAGAAAACAAGTTTGGGCGCGCGGGCGGATATGCATTTGCACAGCGTGTATTCGGACGGGCTGAATACGCCTGAGGAGATATGCCGTCTTGCGAAAACGCGCGGTTTGCAGGCGATATCGATTACCGACCACGACACTATGAACGGCGACGAGGAAAAGCGCGCGGCGGCGGAAAAACACGGTCTTGCGTACGTTTCGGGTTGGGAAATATCGGCGTACGACGAGGATTTAAAGCTGCATATTCTTGGCTATGCGTGCGAACGGGGAGAGGCGTATACGCGGTTTATGCAGGATAGAAAAGCGGCGTCTTTGGCGCGCGCAGAGGAGAGTGTTGCAAAATTGCGCGCGTTGGGCGTGCCTGTTACGATGGACGACGTGCTGTCCTTTCAAACGGACAAAACCGCGCCTTTGCATACGATGCACGTAACGCGCGCGGCGGCGAAATATTTAGGGCTCTCCACACGCGAAACGTACGAACGCTATCTCAACGTGGGTATGCCTGCGAATTCCTCTATCGGCAGACCTACGCCCAAAGAGGCGATTGCGTGTATTCACGCCTCGGGCGGCATTGCGTCTATCGCGCATCCCGGGCGCATTACGCTGGATGATGAAGGTAAGGAACGGATTGTCCGCTCGCTCGCAGAATGCGGTGTGGACGGAATAGAAGCTTTTTATACGACGCATACTGAAAAGGAAACGGCTTGGTTTTGCACGCTCGCGAAAGAGTTGGGATTGTATATAACGGGCGGTTCGGATACCCATATAGAGGACGGAACGCACGCCGTTGGCTTGCCTGTGTTTTTTATGGCTTCGGCGTTGCAAAAAAGGCTGTTTTTAGGAGAATAATCAGGGGATATTTTTTGGCATATTTTACCAAAACGACGCACCCATGTACGCGTTGAATTAAAAAATCACGCGGATACATATAGGAGAGTGGTGTGGGCTATGAAAAGGGATAAAACGGATAGAAAAAGAACGGCGCTCTGGGGAATAAAGAGCGTTTTTCTTTTATTTTTTTGTGTTTTTTACGCTTTTTGCGGTGTAAAAACGCCGATTGTAGACAAAAAGGCTAGGGCAGAACAACAAAAGTGGGTAAAAATGTCGGCGTATACGACCTATTACGATACAAAGGACGGGGGCAGGTGTGAGAATATCGCCATTGCAGCGCGGCTAATCGACGGCGTAACGATACAGCCGTACGGGGAATTTTCCTTTAATCAAACGGTGGGGCGGCGCACGGAAGAGGCGGGCTTTCGGCAGGCGAAAATTATCGTCAACGGCGAATACGTGCTCGGCGTGGGCGGCGGGGTTTGTCAGGTGAGCACGACGCTGTATAACGCCGCGTTAAAATCGGGCTTGACGGTGTTAGAATACCATCCGCACTCCTTGCTCGTGTCCTACGTTGCGCCCTCGCGGGACGCAATGGTGTCCACGCATAACGATTTGCGGCTGTTGAATCCCTACGCCTATCCTATTCGATTGCGCGCGGCGGTGTTCGACGGCGGTATTAAAATCGCCTTTTTTGGGGAAAAGGAGGGGGACAGGTACGAGATTACGTCGAAAATCATAGAAGAATTGCCACCGCCTGCGCCCATAGTAAAGATAGGGGAAAAGGAAGAAATTTTACGCCGTGAAAAGATGGGCGCGCGCAGTGAAACGTACTTGGAACGCTATCGAAACGGGCGTTTGCTTTCTCGCGTGCGCCTGCGTGAGGACGTCTACCGTCCCGTTCAGGGAATAATCGTCAAAAAAGTTGATTTTTCGATGAATTAAATAGGCTAAAATTGCCGTCAAACGATTGTGTTTTTTCTAAAAAAGTGTTATAATAAGGAAGTATAAAATACGGGAAAAGCGTCGCAAGACGAAGATTCGACTTTTCCTTGGCACAAAGGCAGGTAAAACATGGAGAGAATACAGCTGAAAGAGATTAACGTCAACCTTTCCGCATACGACGGAAAAACCGTTACGGTGGCTGGCTGGGCAAAGACCATTCGCGATTCCAAGGCGTTTGGCTTTATCGAGCTGAACGACGGTAGCTGTTTTAAAAATACGCAAATCGTTTTTGAACGTGCAAACCTTGAAAATTACGACGAAATCGCAAAGGAAAACGTCGGTTGCGCGTTGATTGTGACGGGTGTCGTGGTATCCACGCCCGAAAACAAACAGCCGTACGAGATTAAGGCAACGGCGATTACGGTAGAGGGGGAATCCACGCCCGATTATCCCTTGCAGAAAAAACGCCACAGCGTAGAATTTTTGCGTGAGATAGCCTATCTTCGTCCCCGTACCAACCTTTTTGGCGCGGCGTTCCGTATCCGTAGCGAAGCGGCGATTGCTATCCATAAATTCTTCAACGACCGTGGGTTTGTGTACGTGCATACGCCCATCATCACGGGCAGCGACTGCGAGGGCGCAGGCGCAATGTTCCAAGTGACGACCTTTGATTTGGACGAAGTGGCGAAAAACGGCAAACCCGTCGATTATAAAAACGACTTCTTCGGTACGCGTGCGGCGCTCACGGTGTCGGGGCAGCTCAGCGCGGAAACGTACGCAATGGCGTTTGGCAATGTGTATACGTTCGGGCCGACGTTCCGTGCGGAGCATTCCAACACGGCGCGTCACGCGGCGGAATTTTGGATGATTGAGCCAGAAATGGCGTTCTGCGATTTGGCAGGGGATATGGACGTGGAAGAAGCGATGGTGAAATACATTATCGATTACGTTTGCGAAATGTGCAAGGACGAGCTGAACTTCCTCAATCAGTTTGTGGATAAGGGCTTGCTGGAAAGACTGAAAAACGTTTCCGAAAACGCGTTCGTGCGTTTGACGTATACCGAAGCGATTGAAATTCTCAAACAAAACGCAGACAAGTTCGACGATAAGAATATTTTCTGGGGTAAGGATTTGCAGAGCGAACACGAGAAATTCCTCACCGAACAGGTGTATAAACGTCCCGTATTCCTCACCGATTACCCGAAAGAGATAAAGGCGTTCTATATGAAACAAAACCCCGATGGGAAAACGGTGGCGGCGGCAGACTTGCTCGTGCCCGGGATTGGGGAACTTTGTGGCGGTTCGCAAAGAGAGGACGACTACGACAAGCTCGTCAACCGTATCAAGGAGCTGGGCATGAACCCCGAAGATTATTCGTGGTATCTCGATCTTCGTCGCTACGGCGGCACGACGCACAGCGGTTTTGGTATGGGCTTTGAACGTATGGTAATGTACCTGACGGGTATTGCGAATATCCGTGACGTCCTGCCGTACCCTCGTACGTTCGGTGATTTGAAATACTAATCCCGAAAGGCGAATAGGACGAAAGGACAAAACGGCGTATAGGCAAATACGTTTACGAGTATGGGAGAAAAAGCTATGACGAAGATCGTAATAGACGCAATGGGCGGCGATTTTGCGCCGAGACAGCAGGTATTGGGCGCGGTGGACGCGTTGAACAAGGACAAGGATTTGTATTTAATTCTCTGCGGCGACGAAACGCAGATTAAAGAAGTGCTTGCCGAGTGCAAATACGACGAGAGCCGTATCGAAATCGTCCACACGACGGAAGTAATCGATATGAACGAAGTGCCGACGAAAGCGGTGAAGACGAAAAAGGATTCTTCCACCGTCGTTGCGTTCCGCCTATTGAAAGAGGGCAGAGCGGACGGTTTGGTATCGTCTGGCTCGACGGGCGCGGTGCTGACGGCAGGCGTGCTCGTTTTAGGCAGAATCAAAGGGGTGTCCCGTCCTGCGCTTTGTCCCATTATCCCTAACCATAAAGGCGGCGGCACGTTCCTTTGCGACTGCGGCGCGAATTTGGAATGCAAACCCATCAACCTCGTGCATTTCGCGTTGATGGCGTCGGCGTACGCGCAAACGGTGTACGGCATTGAAAAACCGTCGGTCGGTCTGCTGAACAACGGCACGGAAGACCATAAGGGCTTGTTGTTGCAGCAAGAAACGAACGCTTTGCTCAAAAAGCTGGATTGTATCAACTACGCAGGTAACCAAGAAGGGCGCGACATTATGTTCGGCGACGTCGACGTTATGGTAGCGGACGGCTTTACGGGTAATATCGCTATGAAATCGGCAGAGGGCTGCGGCAAAGCAGTGTCTACCATTATGAAAAAGGAATTCAAGCGCAATCTTTGGACGATGCTGTGTGCGGTTCTTTCGGGCGGCGTTATTAAAAAGATTAAAAAAGGTCTCGATTACGAGGGTGTTGGCGGCGCTATGTTCTTGGGTTTGACGAAAGCGGTCGTCAAAGGCCACGGCAACGCAAAGGCACGCAGTATTTCGGTGTGTATCGAGCAAGCGGCAAACGCGGTGCGCGGAGATATGACGTCGAAGATTAAAGAGCTGGTGGATAGCGTGGATTTGGACGCAATCGCGGCGGTGTCGGCGGCGAACGCTGTGACGGCAGAGTAAAAAGAGGACGAAACGATGGCGTTTCCATACGCAGAGATAGAAAACAAAATAGGCTACGTGTTTGAGGACAAAGCGCTCTTAAAAGAGGCGTTCACTCACTCCACGTACGCCAACGCGCACGGCGGTAAGGATAACGAACGCTTGGAATACCTCGGCGACGCGGTGTTACAGCTCGTCGTTACCGAGTGGCAGTACAAAGACGACGAACGCGCTTCCGAGGGCGAGCTGACGCGGGAAAGACAACTGCTCGTCTGCGAGGACGCGCTGTACGAGGCGGTGCAAGAGCTGAACGTGAAAGGGTATCTGCTCGTCGAAGGCAGTCGCGCAAACGTAGGGAAAAAGACGATATCTAGTCTGTTTGAAACGCTGATTGCGGCGATTTATCTCGACGGCGGGTACGCGCCTGCAAAATCGTTCATCTTACGCTACGGCAGATTGCGCGCGTTGACAAAGCCGCAAAATCCCAAGGGGGAATTGCAGGAATATTTGCAAAAGCGCGGTGAAGAACCGCCTACGTACGAGAGTAAAAAAACGGGCAAGGACAACGAGCCTACCTTTTATTGCGTAGCTTTGGCGCGCGGCAGAAGCGCGACGGGCGAGGCGCGCAGTAAACGCGCGGCAGAACAAATCGCCGCGGAAAAACTGTTGCAAATTTTAAAAAACGAGGACTAACGTTTTCGTGAGTGTTATCAAAGGCTCGCAAACGTTTGTAGGCGTTACGTGTAGATAAAAAATTTGTCAACACATTGAAAAACGAAAAAAATAAAAAAGATATAGATAATATCGCAAGGAGTACATTTTGGATTTAAAGGAAATACAATTAGTCGGTTTCAAATCCTTTGCGGACAAAACGACGATTCGCTTAGAAGAGGGCGTAACGTGTATTGTAGGTCCGAACGGCTGCGGTAAGAGTAACGTGGCGGACGCAGTGCGTTGGGTGCTCGGTGAGCAGTCGGCAAAGAGCTTGCGTGGTTCCAACATGCAAGACGTTATTTTCGGCGGTACGATTGAGCGTAAACCGCAGTCTTTCTGCGAAGTAACGCTGGTATTCGATAACGAAAAACGTATTTTTGATATGGACACGCCGGAGGTCGCTATGACTCGCCGTCTGTATCGTACGGGTGAGAGTAAATACCTCATCAACAGCCAACCTAGCCGTTTGAAAGATATCGTAGCGTTGTTCCACGGTATCGGCTTGGGTAAAGAGGGCTATTCGATTATCGGTCAGGGTAAGGTCGAACAGATTATGAACGCGCGCCCTGAAGACCGTCGTTTGATTTTTGAAGAAGCGACGGGGCTTATGGTGTTCAAATCGCGCAAACAGGAAATCGAGCGTAAAATCGAAGATTCCAACGCAAACCTGTTCATCTATCGTCAGCGTATCGACGAAGCGGAACGCCGTCTTGGGCCTTTGGGCAAGCAAGCGGAAGCTGCGCGCGAATACAACGAATATTCGCAGTCGTTGAAAATCAACGAGGCGAACACGTACATATACCGTTACGAGAATGCGGAAAACGAAAAGGGCAAGTTCAAGAGGGACATTGCCACGATTTCCGATAAGATTATTTCGCTGAACACGCAAATCGAACGTATCAACCGTAAACTGGACGAAAACCGCGACAAAATCAATCACGCAGACGTACAGCTTACCGAGCTGAACGACCGCCGTGTAGAGTTGTCCGTTGGTAACGAGAGAAAGGACGGCGAATTGAAGCTGGCGAGAGAACGTATCAAGACGTATCGTTCGCAAATCGCGGCGGCGGTAGAGGCGTTGGCGGCAAGCAAGACGCGTATCGGTGAAATTGACGACGAAATCGCTATCACGACGAAGAAAAACGGCGAGGCGGTAAAACGCATTAGCGAGCTGGAAACGCAGACGGAAGTGCTCCGCGCTGCCGTTGCCGCGCTCGATAAAAAGATAGAAGTCTTTGAAAAACTGTCCGACGAAACGCATCGTTCGCAGTTGTCCGAGGCGGAAAATCTTGCGGAAATGAAAAAGAACCTCGGTACGTTGGCGGCGCGTATGGAAGCCGCTCGCGACCGTATTAACGAACTGACGAACGCTCTGAAAAAGGCGGAAGATAGAAAAGACCGCTTAGAGGACGAGCTTAATTCCGTCAGAAAGGATATGCGTAAATTGCGCGACACCTCCTCCGAGGGTATGCGTGAATTTGAGGAAAAGCAGGAAGAAGCGCGTGAAATGCAGCTTGCATTGAACGACCTCAATCAAGACTTGTTCTCCTCGAACGGTCAGTTGGCGTCCTTGCGTGAGAACCTTGAAATGTATATCAGCTTGAAAAATCGTTTCGAGGGGTATAAGGAATCCGTCCGCCGTCTGTTGTCGGTGGCAAAGACCAATCCCGAAGTCAACAGGCATTTGCACGGTGCGCTCGCGGATATCGTGACGACGGACCAAAGATATGAAAAGGCTATTGAAACGGCGTTTGGCGGCGCTATGCAAAACGTCGTTACGCCCTCGGCAGACGACGCGAGATATCTCATTGAATACCTCAAACGTACCAACGGCGGTGTCGTAACGTTCCTGCCTGTATCCAGTATGCGTGCCCGTCCCGATTCGCGTGAAATTCAGCGCGCGCTGGACGAACGCGGCGCAATGGGGCTTGCAACGCAGCTCGTGCAATACGACGATTATTATTACAACGTCGTGAGCAACCTGCTCGGCAATACGCTTATTTGCGACACGATTGCAAACGCGACGACGATTGCGAAAAAATACGGCAACCTCTTTAAGATTGTAACGCTCGACGGCGATATCGTCGCAACGAGCGGCGCCATGACGGGTGGTAGTACCCGTCGTGATTCGGGTTCGCTCCTTTCCAACGAACGTAAAATTCAGGAATGTAAAGAAAATATCGCTCGTAAGGAAAAATATATCGAAAAGCTGAAAGTGATGATTGCACAGCACGAACGCGAACGTCAGGCGGCGGAAGACGCGGTAGAGGAGCTTCGTGATAAATATCAAGGCGCAACGAGCGAAATCGTCGGTCTTACCCAGCGCGAAACGGCGCTCACGCAGCAAATCACCGAGGCGGAAAGCGATATCGAAACGTACGCAGAGGCACTGTCGGAATTGAAGAGAAAGTTCAAAGAGCTTGAAGAGGAAGAAGCAAACTCCTCGCTCAGCGAAGAACAGCTGGCAGAACGCCGCAAGAACGCAGAAGCGGAAATGGCGAATCAGCGTAGCCAGTGCGACCAGTTTAAGGAAGACCGCGCGGAAAAGAGCAGTCTTTTGCGTGATTTGGAAATCGAATACGCGGCGCTGAACGCAGACGTGAAGAAACAGCGTGAAACGATTGAACGTATTACGACGGAAAAGGAAGAGCTCGTAAAACGTATCCTTGAAATGGAATCGGAAAAGACGGAAACGGAAGCAAAGCTCGAAGGTTTGGAAGCGGAAGCGGAAGAAAAAGAGCTCACTGAAGAAGAAAAGGCTGCCGTGCAAGAGATTATGGATAAAATCGCGCAGTTCACCAAGGAAAAGGAAGAGCTGAACGCGTCCAATATCGCCTTGGAAGAAGAGAGAACGCAGCTGCAAGAAACGCTGACAAAGAGCAGCGACAAGCGTTATAAATGCGAAATTGAAATCAGTAAAATCGACACTAACCTCGAAAATATGCGTTTGCGTATCGAAGAGGCGTACGGTATGGATTACGAGGGCTGTTTAAAGCTGCGCAAGGAAAACTTTGACGTGGAAGAGGCGGCGACGCTCATCACCGCGTTAAAGCGTAAGATTACTATGCTCGGCGCGGTAAACCCCAACGCCGTGGAAGAATACGAATACGAAAAGAGCCACTGCGAAGAAATGACGACGCAGCGTGACGACTTGCAAAAGGCGATTGACGACTTGCAGTCGGCGCTCGACGAAATTCGCGCGGAAATGTTGCGTATCTTTGACGCAGGGTTCACCGAAATCAACGAAAACTTCAAGGTCACGTTCAAAGAACTCTTTGGCGGTGGCGACGCGGAATTGCAAATCGATTACGTGGAAGGGGAAGACCCACTCAACGCCGGCGTAGAAATCGTTGCTTGTCCTCCGGGTAAGAAACTGACGAAGATTTCCTTGCTGTCGGGTGGTGAAAGAGCGTTGACGGCGATTGCGATTTTGTTCGCTATTTTGAAATCGCACCCGATGCCGTTCTGTATCCTCGACGAAATCGAGGCGGCGCTCGACGATGCGAACGTGGATAGATTTGCGTCCTACTTGAAGAGATTCTCCGACGAAACGCAGTTTATCGTTATCACGCACAGAAAGCCGACTATGAACCAGGCAGACACCCTCTTTGGTGTAACGATGCAGGAAAAGGGTGTTTCCAAAATCGTTTCCGTAAAATTGGCGGAGGTAGAGAGCCGCCTTGGTGCTGGTACGGTAGAGTAAAACGGCATATATACTTCGCATCTCTGCCGTTTTACTTCGGTTGAAGAGAGCGAGAGGAAAAACTACTTTGCAATACGGCGCTGTGCGCCTAGTCTTGCTCGCATCTCTGCCTATTTTATGGGCGGGGAGTGCCGTGTAGAAAGACGGTATATGGATACGGGCGACGTTTGTCGCCCGTTTTTAACAAAAACAAAAAAAGGAGTGCCTTTTTATGGGCTTATTCGGTAAACTTTTCGGCGCGTTGAAAAAGACGAAAGACAATTTTTCGGGCAAACTTCGCGTGTTGTTTTCCAAAAATAAACTCGGTGACGAGTTTTATGAAGAATTAGAAGAAATCCTCATTTCCTCGGACGTATCGGTGACGACGGCGCAGGAAGTGGTGGAGCGCATCAAGAAAAAAGCTATCGAGGGCAAAATGCGCGACGAGGAGTACGTTACCCAGCTCCTGCGCGGCATTTTGACGGAAATGCTGGAAGAATCGGAGGTCGAGCCGCCGCAATACCCCTGCGTGATTATGCTGGTGGGCGTCAACGGCGTAGGCAAGACGACGACGGTGGGAAAGCTGGCACATTATTTCCTTGCACAGGGCAAGACGGTGACGGTGGCGGCGGCGGATACTTTTCGCGCGGCAGCGAGCGAACAGCTCTCCGTGTGGGCAGACCGCGCCAAAGTGCGTATTGTCAAGCACGAAGAGGGGAGCGATCCCTCTGCGGTTATTTTCGACGCGGTGTCCTCGGCAAAAGCCAAGGGTACGGACGTTGTGATTGTCGATACGGCAGGTAGATTGCACGTAAAAGACAATCTTATGAACGAATTGCGTAAAATGGATAGAGTGGTGACGCGTGAATATCCCGAAGCGGATTTCTTAAAATTGCTCGTGTTAGACGCCACGACGGGACAAAACGCCGTCAATCAGGCGCGTGTCTTTGACGAAGCGGTGGAATTGGACGGAATCGTGCTGACGAAATTAGACGGCACGGCGAAAGGCGGCTTTGTGTTCTCCCTCTCGTCCGAGTTGTCCTTACCCGTTATTTTTGCAGGCATCGGTGAAAAATTAGAGGATTTGGAAGCGTTCGATAGCAAGTCGTTCGTGGAGGCGATTTTGTAAAATGGGCGTACCATGTACGCGTTGAACGATAAAAAGTGATAAGGAGGAGTGGTATGGCGAACATTATTGAATGTCGGGGCGTTACCAAACGTTACAAAGACGTGCGTGCGCTCGACGCTTTGGATTTTTCCGTTCCCGATAACGGCGGTATCGTAGGTTTGCTCGGTCCGAACGGCAGCGGTAAAACGACGCTGATTAAGCTGCTGGCGGGCTTGTTGACGCCGACGGAGGGCGAATTGCGCGTCGGTGGTTATCCTATCGGCGTGGAAACGAAATCTATCGTTTCCTATCTTTCGGACGCGTACGCGCTCAACGAGGGCTATACCGTCACGCAAGAGCTGGACTATTTCCAAGACTTTTTCGTGGATTTCGACCGTGAAAAAGCCGAACAGATGATACGCGAGCTTGGTGTGAACGAAAAGCAAAAGGTGAAAACGCTGTCCAAGGGCACGAAGGAAAAGCTCGCGCTCATTTTAACGTTGTCGAGAAACGCGCGGTTGTTCATTTTAGACGAACCGATAGCTGGCGTCGATCCTGCCGCGCGTGAATACATACTGCAAAAAATCCTTTCACACAAGAGCGTGGATTCCACGATATTGCTTTCCACGCATTTGATTTCGGAAATAGAGGAATATTTTGATTACGTTTTATTTTTAAAAGAGGGCAAAATTGTCGTCGAAGGCGGTGCGGAAGAAATCCGTCAGCGCGAGGGCAAGACAATAGACGCGTTGTTCCGTGAGGTGTTCAGATGGATGTAATGCAAGACGTAACGATGGAAGAAAAGAAAATTTCGGAAAATGAAAGCGTAGAAAAGGCTACAAAAAAGGTAGCGTTGCCTTTCCCGAAAGAGGATTACAAGCCCAACGGCAAGTTAAAACGCGTCCGTGGCAGAGTGCTGAAAAAGCTCTTGAAATACGAATTTAAGTATATATTGCCTGCATTGTTGGCGTGCGTAGGGCTGTTGACGGTGTTCGCGTTCTTCTTCGGGCTGGAAACGCGCGTGGAAATGACGGATAGCAATAGAGGGTTGTATATTACGGCAATGCTTTTATATCTCTTTGGCAATTTTGCCGTGCTCGCAGTGGCGATTGCGTTGCCTAGCGAACGGTACGCTAAAAACTTCTTCAAAGGCGAGGGCTACGTCACGTTTAGTATTCCTGCCACGATAGAAGAACACCTGCTCGCGAAACGTATCACAGCAATAACGTCCTATCTTATCGGTAGCGTGGCGGTTGCGCTGGATTTTTTGTTGGCAGTTGCGCTTTCGGGCGAGTGGTGGGGCATAGATAGCGTCGGGATACAATGGACGTTTGAGGGCGTTTTGGTGACGCTCGAAGTGTTGGCGTTCGCTATTTTAGGACTGGTATTTTTGCCTACCTTGATTGGCGCAGGCGAGTGTTTCGTGCAAAAATTCTCCAAAAAACAGCAGTTTTTGTTGGGGCTGGGGATTGTCTTTGGCGGCAGTACGCTGTTAGAAATTGTGTTGGTGACCTTTTTATCCAGCGACTTGTTCTATTTCTTTGCACTCACCACAACGCGTATACATATCCTCGTTTGGCTGATTATCTTGTTGGAAACAGGGCTGTTGGCGCTGACGTTGCGGTATGAATACCGTTATTTGAAATACAAATTAAACTTGAAATAAGTAAAGAGTTCGTTATGAAAATAGACATTTTAACGTTATTTCCCGAGATGTTTTCGGCGGTGCAGGAGAGCATTTTAGGCAGAGCCCAAAAAGCGGGAAAAATCCAAATCAACGTCGTGAATATCCGCGACTATACGGAGGATAAGCACCTCAAATGCGACGATTATCCCTTTGGCGGCGGCGCAGGTATGGTGATGATGGCGCAGCCGATAGGCAGCGCGATTGAGGCGCTCGATCCCGAGCATAAAGCGCGCCGTATCTATATGTCGCCCAAAGGTCAGGTGTTCAAACAGCAAAAGGTGTTTGAACTGCTCGAATACGAGCATTTGATTTTACTGTGTGGGCATTACGAAGGTGTCGATCAGCGTGTAATCGATTTGTTTATCGACGAGGAAATCTCGATAGGCGACTACGTTTTAACGGGCGGCGAACTGCCTGCTATGGTGGTGGCGGATTGCGTTTCGCGGTACGTAGACGGGGTGATTAGTACGTCGTCTTTGGTGGACGAGAGCTTTTCTGAAAACCTTTTGGAGTATCCGCAATACACCCGTCCGCAGGAATACCGTGGGCTTGCCGTGCCCGAGGTGTTGCGTAGCGGCGACCACGCGAAGATAGATAAATGGCGCAGGGAACAAGCCATCGCCATTACGAAAAAGAACCGTCCTGATTTGTTGGGAGAATAAGCTAAGTCAAGACAAGACAAGTCAACCCAAGACGCGGTTTTAAGAGTACGAAAAGGAAGAATACAATGAAAAGAATACAATGGTTTCCCGGGCATATGACGAAAGCCATGCGCGATATGGAGGCAAAACGCGACCTTTGCGACGGCGTAATTTGCGTTTTGGACGCGCGCGCGCCCATTGCCACGGTGAATAAAAACCTTAAAAAAATCTTCGGTGAAAAGCCGATTTTATACGTATTGAACAAAGCCGACCTTTCGGACGGAAAGGTGGACGGCTTTTTGCGTCTGTTTGAGAGCAAGGGGAAATATTGCGTAAAATGCGATTCGACGAACATTTCCACGAAACGTATTTTGTTGCAAAAGCTGAACGCTATCACGGAAGAAAAACGCGCCCGCGCGCAGGCAAAGGGGCTGAATCGTACTTTCCGTTTTATGGTGGCGGGTATCCCGAATACGGGCAAGAGTACGATTGTGAACCTGCTCAGCGGTCAAAAACGCGCCAAGACGGGGGATAAGGCAGGGGTTACGCGCGACGTGCGTTGGCTCAAATGCGGCGCGTTCGATTTGTTGGACACCCCTGGCACAATGCCGCCCTCGTTTGATAATCAAGACCTTGCAAAACACCTCGCCTATATTGGCAGTATCAACGACGACATTTTAGATATGGACGACGTCGCGTTAGAGCTTTTGGGCGAGCTGGCGCAAAGCTATCCCGAGTGCCTGACGGAGCGTTACGGCATTACCGATTTTTCCGAAAATCTGGGTATGTACGAGGCGGTGTGCAAGCGTCGCGGCTTTATTTTCCGCGGCGGCGAGTACGATTACGAACGTGGGGCAAAAGCGATTGTGGACGATTTTAGAAAGGGCAGAATTGGTAAAATTTGTTTAGAAAACCCTGCCGATTATCAAGATTTTGATTTTTAATCGAGGCGCGAGATGAAAAAAGTGTGGAACGCGGAAGAAAAATTGCAATACGAGCGCGCTTTGCTTGCCAAAGGCTATCGATATATCGCAGGCGTTGACGAGGTGGGCAGAGGTCCCTTGGCGGGCCCTGTCGTGTGTGCGGCGGTGATTATGCCGCTTGACGAGGCGGAGCTAATCGTGGGCGTGGACGATAGTAAAAAACTGTCCGAAAAGAAACGCGAACAGCTCGCCGAGGAGATTAAAAAACGCGCGTACGCCTATACCATAGTCGAGGTGAACGAGAAAATCATCGACGAAATCAATATTCTCGAAGCGACGAAACGCGGTATGAAAGAGGCGATAGAAACGCTCGGGATTGCGGCGGACGTCGTGCTGACGGACGGCAATATGACCATTGACGTAGCCACGCCGCAGCATAGCGTTGTGCACGGCGACGCGTTGTCCTATTCCATCGGCGCGGCGAGCATTATCGCCAAGGTGTATCGTGATAAGTTGATGGACGAGTTTGCTTTGCAATATCCGCAGTACGGCTTTGAAAAGAACAAGGGTTACGGTACGGCGGCGCATATCGCAGGAATTAAGGAGCACGGGTTATGCGAAATTCACCGCAGGACGTTCACAAAAAAGTTTTAGGTAAAAAGGGCGAACGGCTAGTAGAGGAATATCTAACGGCACAGGGCTATAAAATCATAAAACGCAACTATCGCACTCCGTTTGGTGAGGCGGATATTATCGCAAAAGACCGCGACGAAGTGGTGTTTGTTGAGGTGAAAACGCGCTCGTCGAACGCATACGGCGCGCCGCGCGAGGCGGTGGGCAAGACCAAACAAGAGCGGT
Source organism: Clostridia bacterium (assembly GCA_017507005.1). GTDB lineage: Bacteria > Bacillota > Clostridia > Christensenellales > Borkfalkiaceae > Scatosoma. The sequence continues at coordinate 20,496 of JAFWBT010000020.1, forward strand.
ATTATAAAATCGCGCAATGCTATTGGCTGAAAACGGGGGAAGAACCCAACGCGCGTTTTGACGTGGCGGAGGTGTTTGAGGACGGCAATATCGAATATTATAAAAATGCCTTTTGAGCTTTTTTATGTCCGTTGGTGGCGCATCATTGTAGAAAAACGTATATAACAATAAAAATGCCTTTTCGACAAAAGGCTTTTTTATTTTTTTAGGCGGCTATGGTATACTTGTCTTACTCTTTTGAAAGGGGTAAGGCTTTTTTTATGGTGCTTTTCGTATGGTGATTTATATCGAGTACGCCCTTTTTGAAAACTTCCTATTCGACAGCGTCCTGCTCTTTTTGGCGTTAAAGGCTGCAAAAGAAAACGTCCGACCGTTCAAGGTAGGACTTGCGGCGGTGATGGGGGCGGTGTTTGCCGTTGTTTTCCCGCTGTTGCGGCTGTCTGTTTTTGGCGCGCTCGTCTTAAAAACGTCCGTCGGATTTTTGCTTTGCTTAATCGCCTTTGGGAACATAAAAACGAAAAAGGATAGGGGCAGGTATGCGTTGACAACATTTTTTTTCTTCACGTTCACGTTTTTATTCGGCGGCGTATTGCTCGGTGTAACACAAGATTTTTTCAAAAATAAAGTGCCGAGCGTGTTCGTGATGACGGCGTTTGCGATTTTGACGGTTTTAACGAGTGTTTTTATTCAAAAACTCTACCAAAAACGGCGTTTGCAGCGTTTTATCTATCCTTGTACGGTGTTTTACGGAGAAAATATAATAAAAGTGGACGCTTTTTTAGACAGCGGCAATCGCGCGCAAAAAAACGGTTTGCCCGTTTGCTTCCTATCGCTCGATACGTTATACGAATTGCGAAAAGAGGAGATTTGGCATAAAGGTGAGGGGCAGGTATGCGATGAAATAGAAATACACACGCTTGGCGGTGTGAAAAAATTGCCTATTTATCAAGGCGAAATCGTTTTGAAAAAAAGCGTGGGAGAAGAAAGAAAAAAGGTATATTTAGCGCCTGCGACGAATATGGTATGTAGAGAGTATTCCATGATATTGAGCGCGTACGTATTGGAAGAAACGGGCGAAAAGTGAGGTGAATCAGATGAAAATAATGGAAATTTTACGTATTTTTTTACGAAAAATCGGCAGAGAAACGGAAAAAAATACGGTGGATTACATATGCGGCAACGGCGAGGCGCTGCCCCTGCCTCTTTCGGCGGAGGAGGAGGGGGAAATGCTGCGGCTTATGAACGAGGAAACGGAAAAGGAACGGGCAAAATCCGAGCTGATTCAGCACAATTTGCGCCTCGTCGTATATATTGCTCGGAAATTCGACAACACGGGCGTGGACGGCGACGATTTAATTTCTATCGGCACGATTGGGCTGATTAAGGCAATCAATTCCTTTAAAGCGGATAAAAATATCAAGCTCGCCACCTACGCTTCGCGGTGCATTGAGAACGAGATATTGATGTATCTGCGCCGTATCGCGCGGCTAAAAACAGAGGTGTCTTTTGACGAGCCGCTGAACACCGATTTTGAGGGCAACGAGCTACTCCTTTCCGACGTGCTGGGTACGTCGGCGGATAGTGTGTACGGAGACATTGAATCGAACGCGGAAAAAGAACAGCTCAAAGAAGCGCTTAAAAAACTTTCCGAGCGAGAACGCAAGATAATGTTTTTGCGGTTTGGACTTGGAGGCGGCGAAGAAATGACGCAAAAAGACGTGGCGGATATGCTCGGGATTTCGCAGAGCTATATCTCTCGTTTGGAGAAGAAAATCATCTTGCGGCTGAAAAAGGAAATCGCAAAAATGGAATAAAAAATACACAAGTAGCGCATACTCAACTCAACCCTGCCCCCTTCGTTTTGATTTTTTACATACGGAAAAGGAGGGTGAGAAAGTATGCAAAAAGTGGAGATATGCGGCGTGGATACGTCGGGCTTACCAAAGCTGACCGCCAAAGAAAACGAGGAATTGATGCAACGGCTGAAAAAGGGCGACAAGGACGCGCGCGATCGGTTTATCGTCGGCAATATGCGGCTGGTGTTGTCGCTCGTCAAACGTTTCCGCGTTAAAAATCTTGGTGTAGACGACGTGTTTCAGGCAGGTTGCGTGGGGTTGATAAAGGCGATTGACGGCTTTGATACGAGCATTGGCGTCAAATTTTCCACCTACGCCGTGCCTATGATTGTCGGGGAGATAAAGAGGTATCTTCGGGACGGCAACTCTCTGCGCGTGTCGCGCAGTATCCGCGATATGGCGTATCGTGTGCTGAAAGCGCGCGAAAGCATAGAAGAACGCGACGAGGAAGCGACGATTGCGCGGATAGCGGCGGAACTGAAAGTGGCGGAACGCGAAGTGGTGTACGCCCTCGACGCTATTTCCGATCCCGTTTCCTTGTACGAGCCCGTGTATAATAAATCGGGGGACACGTTGTTGCTTATGGATCAGCTGTGCGACGAGAAGAACACGGACGAGATTTGGACGGAGCACGTTGCCTTGGGTGAGGCGATGGAAAAGCTGGGCGAACGTGAGAAAAAGATATTATTTTTGCGCTATTACGAGGGGAAAACGCAAACGGAAATTTCCGAAGAAGTGGGAATAAGTCAGGCGCAGGTATCGCGGCTGGAAAAGAACGCCCTGCAAAATATTAGGCTAAACATCTCCTAAGCGGAGTGAAAAAAGTGAAAACGGAGCGTGGAGAGGTTGTCCGCGCTTCGTTTTTGATATTTTTGTGTATTTTTAACGTTTTTGGCGTTTTTGCGCGTGGCGAAAGAAAGAAATTTTTCTATGCGGCGCGGAAATTATTGATTTTTTCGTTTGGGTTTGGTATACTGTTGTGAGAAAGAAAAACGAAAGGATCATTTGTTATGGCGATCAGTGAATTTACCGATAAAGTGCGAATACTCATCAAGGCTGGGGACGGCGGCGACGGCATGAACTCGTTCAAGGCGTTCAAGGGCAAGCCTGCCTGCGGCCCGGACGGTGGTGACGGCGGCAAGGGCGGCGACGTCTTTTTCGTTGGCGATAAGGACATGAACGACCTTTTTTCCTTCCGTTTCAAGTCGAAATATTTTGCCGACAACGGTGAGATGGGCGGCACGAACAAATGCTTTGGTAAGAGCGGCAAAAACGTGTATATCAAGGTGCCTTTGGGTACGCTCGTTCGCGACGAGGAATCGGGACGGCTGATTTGCGACGTGTTCGAGGACGGTCAAGAAATCCTCGTGGCGCGCGGTGGCAACGGCGGCAAGGGCAACGTGCGTTTCACGACGGCTCGTAGACACGCGCCCAACTTCGCACAAAAGGGCGAAAAGGTAAAACAGCACTCCGTTATTTTGGAATTGAAAGTGATTGCAGACGTGGGCTTCGTTGGGTTCCCGAACGTGGGCAAGAGTACGCTACTTAGTAAGATTTCCGCGGCAAAGCCGAAGATTGCGAACTATCATTTCACGACGCTTTCGCCCAATCTTGGTGTTGTGCGCTATTATGAAAAATCGTTCGTGGCGGCGGATATTCCTGGTTTGATTGAGGGGGCGGCGCAGGGCACTGGGCTTGGACACGATTTCTTGCGCCATATCGAGCGTACGAGAATGCTCTGCCACGTCGTAGATATTTCCGGCTGCGAGGGGCGCGATCCTATCGAGGATTTCAAAAAAATCAACGACGAGCTGAAAGAATACAGCGAAGTGCTTGCGGGGTTGCCGCAGATTGTCGTTTGCAATAAATGCGATATTTACGGCGCAGAGGAAAACCTCAAAGCGTTTAAGAAAAAATTCGGTAGAAAATATAAGATTTTCCCCATTACGGCGATTTCGGGCGAGGGCACGAAAGAGCTTTTGGAAGGCGTGTTCGAGGTGTTGGCAACGTTGCCGCCCGTCGAGCCCGTGCGGATCGAAGAGGAGTTTGAATATAAGGCGAACGACGACCTCAGCTTTGAAATCTTTGTGGACGAAGAAGGCGTTTACGTTGTCGTGGGCGGTTTGGTGGATATGCTCTGCCGCAACGTTGCTTTGAATAATCCCGATTCTATGCTCTATTTCCAAAAAGTGTTACGTCTTCGCGGCGTAATCAAAGAGCTCACCAAAATGGGCTGTAAAGAGGGAGATACGGTATCGATAGGGGACGTGGAATTCGATTTCATACCTTAAAACGCCGTATTTACTTCGAAATACTGCGTCGAGTTTACGTTTTTTCTCGGTCGTGTACGTTCTTGTACACTCCCGTCGAAAAAGCCGCGCTCTCCTTGTCTTTCTCGCAACTACGACGTTTTACTTTTGAGGAAGCATTTACGTCGAAATACTGCGTCGAGTTTGCGTTTTTTCTCGGTCGTGTTCGTCCTTGTATACTCCCGTCGAAAAAAATAAAGACAAGCCTACCATGTACGAGATGAAATTTTTAACAAACCACCCATGTACGGGTTGAAATAATTAAAAAGGATAAAAAAATGATAGTAACGAACGAAAATATCACGAGCAAACAAAGAAGCAAATTAAAATCGATTGCGGCGAATCTTTCGCCCGTGACGCAGATTGGCAAAGGCGGCATTACGGATAATCTGTTAAAGACGCTTTCCGACGCGCTCGACGCGCACGAAATCATCAAGGTGAACATTTTAGAAACGGCGGACGACGACGCGAGAAACCTTGCGGAAAACGTAGCGGAGCTTTTAGATGCCGTACCCGTTGCGGTGATTGGCAGAAAGGCGATTTTTTATCGCTATTCCCGTCGCGACCATTTTGCGCATTTGGAATTTTAATAAAAAATGCGTCGTTGCGTTTAAAAACGTGAAAAAGGCTTTATAAATAAAACGTAACGAAAGATTTATCAGGGAGCTTGACGATATGGAAAACGAAGAAATGAAAAAAGAAACCGTAGAAATGGACGAACTGAAAAAGGAAGAAAAAACCGCGAAGAAAAAAGTGGGTAAAAAGCAGGAAGAGCTGGAAAAGGCGCTCGCAGAGGCGGAAGAAAGCAAGCGGAAATGGTACGCCGTGACGGCAGAATACGAAAATTATCGCCGTCGCACGCAAAACCAAGCGGCGCAAAGATACGCCGAGGGTAGAAACGACGTCGTGTCGGCGCTGTTCCCTATCGGGGACAATCTCGAACGCGCTATGGCGTCCTGCGCGGATGAAAACACGAAAAAGGGCTTGGAAATGGTGCTTTCGGCGTTCAAAAAAGTGTTAGAGGGCGAGGGCGTAGAAGAAATCGATCCGCTTGGAAAACCTTTTGACGCGGCGGAATCGGAGGCGATTATGGCAATGCCTGCGGCGGATGGCGAAGAGGCAGGGATTGTAAAACAAGTGTACGTAAAGGGCTATAAAAAAGGCGAAAAAGTGTTACGTTACGCGCAAGTTATCGTGACGAATTAAAGAAAAATCGGCAGTTTTTCGATGAACAAGGCGTGCAAAACGCGATGAATATTTCGCGAAAAATAGCCAAAAAAAATACGGAAAATACCGACCTCTCGTTTTAGGGTAAAAACGGGAGGTTTTTTGTGTAAAAATTTTTCTTTTTTTATAGGGGTTTTGGCTTGGAAAATATTGACAAAGACATATTTTTCGTTGAATAGAAAAAGTTTGTAAAAAAATAGCGCAGAATTTCAAAATTTTTACTTGACAAATAGTCGATTGTGTTCTATAATATATGAAAAGAATGATAGGAGGTTTTTTCTTCTATGAGAAAAATCAAACGTTTTGCTTTGGTCTTAATGACGGTGCTGATGACGTGTCTTTGCGTTGTCAGTCTTTCCGCATGTTTAGGCCGAGGCGATAGATTTGGCGCAGGCAAAGAAAGCTCCGCTGCGACGTCTGCCGTTTGCGAACACGAATGGCACCGTATCAACTATACGGAGGCTACTTGTACTGTGGCTGGTAAGATTGAACAGGAATGTAAGACCTGTGGCGAAAAGAGCACGGAGCCTGTTCCAGCACTCGGTCATAAGCCGTATGATGTGGCGGGAAAGGCTGCGACGTGTACGGAAGCAGGCTGGACGGCTGGACAAAAGTGCGGTGTTTGCGGTGTTGACGTCGTACCTACGACGCCGATTGCGGCAAAGGGCCATAGAACGATTAAAGAAGCAAGTTGCCAGAATAAGGCAGAATGTAGCGTTTGTGGCGAATACGGCGAAAAATTGCAGCACGAACCTAAGCTCGTCGTTACGGGTGCAAAATTGCCTACCTGTACGGAAGCGGGTTGGGATGATTATACGTGGTGTAAGGCTTCGTGGGAAGAAATCGTTGACGGCGAACCGGTAATCAAGAGATGTCCTTATACGACGAAAGTAGAGATTGAGGCAAATGGCCACGATAAAAACTTTGATGATACGGCGGCTGATTTCGTAGGCTCGTTGAAGGCTACGTGTACGACGTTGGCTTATTGCGGCGTTTGCGAAATGAACTACGGTGATTTTGCTGCGCACGAAAAGAACGACGAAACGCACGCTGTTTGTACGAGCGAAAGAGACGTTTGTAAGGTTTGCGGCGAACACTTCGGTGATTTCCCCGCTAGCAACGTGCATGTTCTCGGCTATTATGAAAACAACGATAGAACGACGGACTTTATCGCGCTGGAAGAAGATGATGTAATGTGCGCTCTGCCTGCGGGTACGGAAATCATTTGTGAAGTATGTGATTTCGTAGTCGAAGAAACGTTGGGACATCGTTATGATGAAGTGAGCAAAAAACAGCCCACGTGTTATTCCGAAGGTCATTATGGCTACAAAGTATGCGCGGATTGTGGCGAAATGCGCACGATTGCGGATACGACGGCTGGTATCGCGGCAGATTTGTTGATTGAAGACGATAAGATTTATTTGGACGTTGAGAACACGATTTCTTGGAAATTGGCTGCTTTGAAGCATAGCATCGGTTTGGACGTAACAGCTGGTACTGCGCCTACTTGCGAAGCAATGGGTCAGACGAGAGAAGTGGTTTGCTTGACGTGCGGCGTGGCTTATGAAAAAGCGCAAACGCTCACGGCGCTCGGTCACGATGGTTTCAGAATGTATCATTGGGTAGATGGCACGAACGATACGCTTTCCTATGCGGATTGGCTGAACGGCGGCGAAGCGGACAAAGTAGGCGGCTATCTTGAAAAGGCGGTAAAAGGCGAATTGGTAGACGAAGATTCGCACCTGTTGCTCTGCACGGTAGATTGTGACGATTGTAAAGACGCTCGTCAGGCATATTGCGGTATTTGCGATAAGCATCACGGCGAAATCGGGCGTAATATCCACTACGGCGGTTCTAGAGATTGTACGAAAGACGCGGTTTGCGTAGCTTGCGGCGAAGTATATAGAAAGGCTTCTGCACACTTAGAAGAAACGCTGGAAGGTATTCCTGCTACTTGTATGGAAAGCGGTTGGACGGATGGTAAGTGGTGTTCGAACTGCGGTATGGTTTCCGTTCCTCAGAAGTTTATCCCCGTGCTTGAACACGACCAGTTGGGCATTATTGAGGCAATCGCTCCTACGGAAGACGAATGCGGTTATACGGAAGGTAGATATTGTTCGATGTGTAAAGAATTCGTTACGGTTGAACCCGAAGAAATTCCTGCTTTGGGCAAGACGCACGAACACGAATACGATGAAAACAACGAATGTATTTTGCCCGATTGCCCCGATAAGAAAGACGAGGAAGAGGATTCCATAGAATAAGCATAAAAGAAAAAACCTATCAATATACGTACGCCCGTTTGAGTAATCAAGCGGGCGTATTTTTTATATAAATGTGGGCAAACATTTTACGTAAAAGCAAGCGAACGTTTTGCCGATAAAAATACACGGCGAGAGGGAAAGGAAAATTTTCTTAGCATATTGACAAAATGGCAAAAAAAGGCTATAATATACTTGAAATAGGCAGCGGCATATTTCAATATATTATATAAGGAATGAAAAAGTATGATTAGTTTACAAGACAAAGTAGTAATTATCACCGGTGGCGGCAGAGGTATTGGTTTTGGGTTGTCCACGGCGTTTGCAAAGGCGGGCGCAAAGCTCGTGATTACGGGCAGAACGGAATCCACGTTGCTTTCGGCAAAAGAAAAATTGGAAGCGGCGCACGGCTGTGAAGTATTGACGGTAACGGCGGATGGCGCCGACGAGGCGGCTATTCAAAACGTAATCGATAAAACGATTGAACGCTTTGGGAAAATCGACGCTGTTGTGAATAACGCGCAGGCGTCCGCGTCGGGTAAAATGCTCGTCGATCACACGAAAGAAGACCTCGATTTGGCTATCTATTCGGGCATCTACGCAACGTTTTTCTATATGCAAAAGGCGTTCCCGTACCTCAAAGAAACGAAGGGCTGCGTAGTGAATTTCGCCAGCGGCGCAGGTTTGTTTGGGCGTATCGCGCAGTCCTCTTACGCTGCGGCAAAAGAGGGTATTCGCGGTTTGTCCCGTGTGGCGGCGACGGAATGGGCACCTTACGGCGTGCGCGTCAACGTTATCTGCCCCTTGGCGATGACGGAAGGTCTGCAAAAATTCAAGGAAGAATACCCCGAACGTTACGAACAAACGATTAAGGGCGTGCCTATGGGCAGATTTGCCGATCCTGAAAAGGACGTTGGCGGTATGTGCGTATTCCTTTGCTCGGACGAAGCGAGCTACGTAACGGGCGAAACGATTACGTTGCAGGGCGGTAGCGGTTTAAGACCGTAAAGCATAAATGGTGTCTAAAAAAATGAGAAAATTTATTTGTTGCATATTGGCGGCAACGACCTTTTTCGTAGGGGCGGCATCCTCTTGCTCGCTCCTGCAAAAAACGCCTGCTTCCGAAAATAGTATTTCCGAGTCCGTTCAGGAAAAAGAGTACGCGTTGTCCTTGAAAAAGACTTTGTATAAGCTCGAAGACGGGCAAACGGCAACGTTACAATTAAATTTCACCGTGGACGGCGTGGAGGCGGATTGGTCGTTGTTGACGTTTTCGTCTAGTGACGATAGCGTTGTAACGGTAAGCGCGGACGGCGTGATGACGGGCGTGGCAGGCGGCAAAGCCAACGTCACGGTGACGGACGGCACCAACACCGTGAGTGCGACGGTGAACGTCGTTATGCGTACCTATAAGATAAAACTCTCGACGGAAAGCTTGATATTGCCTATCGGTGAGAGTGCGCAGGTGACGGCGACGGCATACTTTGGCTCGAAAGAGGAAGAGGGCGCGGCATTGTCGTGGCAGTCGTCTAATCCCGACGTTGCTACGGTGGAAGACGGCTTGATTACCGTTGTGAACAGCGGCAATGCGGAGATTTCCGTTTCCTATCAAGGCGTAACGGAGAGTGTTGACGTGTTGGGCGTTGTGAAAACGACGGCGGAGAACGTAAATTCGTTCAGCGAAGAGTATATCAATATTTACGGGCGTAGCTACGTTTCTGCGGGCGATTTGCATTTCGACCACGCGGCGAACGCAGTGGAGCTTGGTATGTTCGGTGCGTCGCTCAGCGTCAGTATTTACGCGACGGCGGACAGCTATATGCGCGTGTACGTGGACGGCTCGAAGACGGGCAAACGTTTGACTGTGACAAGAGGCACGGCGGACTATACGGCGGCGGAGGACTTGGAAGAGGGGTATCATACGATTCGTATCGTCAAGGCATCGGAAGAACAAAACGCGCAATGGGCAATTCGCTCGTTTACAGCAGAGGAGTTCTTCGTTGTGCCTGAAAAATCCGATTTGAAGATAGAATTTATCGGCGATTCCATTACGGCAGGCTACGGCGTTCTCGGTGCAACGGGGGTGAGTTGGAGCGTGGAAAATTCCGATTGTGCAAAGAGCTATGCTTATCTCGCGGCGGAAGCACTGAATGCCGATTATTCCATCGTGGCGTGGAGCGGCATTTGCACCAAAGCGTATTATTGGGCGAGCGGCCTGAATATGGAAACGCTGTACGGTTACGTGTCCAGTACGAATAGACAGACGTATGCGGCTGATTTTGACGCGGACGTGGTTGTGCTGAATCTGGGTACGAACGAGGGCTCGTATATATCGTCGGGTTTACCCAACGCAGGTTCTTACGGGATGCAATTCCCCGCCGATTATAAGGCGTTCCTGCAAGCGATTCGCGCGAAAAATCCCAACGCGTATATTATTTGTTTGTACGGTATGATGGGCAGAAACGTTGCGATTCAAACAGGGATTCAAATGGCGATTGAAGAGCTTGGCGACGAAAAAGTGGCGTATAATCCTTTTACTTTTGAACCGAATACGTTGGCGGCGAACGGCCACCCGAGCAGTATGGCGCAAAAGAATTGGGCGGACGCTTTGGCGGAATATATAAGGACGATAGCATGACGGAATTTGAAAAAATGAGCGCGGGAAAGCTCTACGATACCTCGGAAACAGAGCTTGCGAAAATGCGTTGCAAAGCGCATAAATTGAGCAAGGATTATAACGATACGTACGAGGACGAGCTGGAAAAACGCGCGGCAATTATCAAGGAATTGTGTCCGAAATTGGGCGAGGGGACGTATTTGCAAGGTCCGTTGCAGTTTGATTACGGCGCGAATTTTATAACGGGCAAGAATTGCTATGTGAATTTCAATTTAGTTGTGCTCGATTGCGCGCCCGTAACACTTGGGAACGACGTGTTTATCGGCCCGGATTGTTCGCTCGTGCCGCCTATGCATCCATATTTGACGGAGGAAAGGAAACTTCGTTTTAAGGAAGACGGAACGGCGTACGATTTGGAATATGCAAAACCGATTGTCATCAAGGACGGCTGTTGGCTGGCGTCGAACGTCACCGTTTGCGGCGGCGTGACGATTGGGAAAAACTGTGTAATCGGCGCAGGGAGCGTAGTAACGCGGGATATTCCCGACGGCGTTTTAGCGGCAGGAAATCCTTGTCGGGTGATTCGGCATATAACAAAAGAGGACTCGATTGCTTTAAAAAAAGAATTATATTAAACGAAAACAGCGAAGCTAAAAAATACGGCTTCGCTGTTTTTATACGTCAATACCGTGTACGAGTTGAAAATAATAACAGCATACCGTGTGCGAGTTGAGTTTTTTAGATTAAAGGCAAAAAATATACGATATTATATATTACGCGCGCGCAAACTTGGGTAAATTTTACACGTAATAAAAATTTTTTTAATTTTTGTGTTTAACGAGGTTTTTTGACGGTTACATATAACTGTAAATAAAAACAGCGTGCCGTAAAAACGGCAAAAGGAGTGTAAAAATTATGGCAGGTAAAGTTATTGGTATCGACCTTGGTACTACGAATTCTTGTGTATCCGTAATGGAAGGTGGCGAGCCCGTCGTTATTGCTAACGCAGAAGGCTCGAGAACGACGCCCTCCGTCGTTTCGTTCCAGAAAGACGGTTCGCGTGTCGTTGGTCAGGCGGCTAAACGTCAGGCGGTTGCGAACCCCGACAAGACGGTGATTTCTATTAAGCGTCATATGGGTTCGGATTATAAAGTGAAAATTGACGAGAAGGATTATTCCCCTCAGGAAATCTCTGCAATGATCTTGAAGAAGCTCAAGGCGGATGCAGAGGCATATCTTGGGCAAACGGTGACGGAGGCGGTTATCACCTGCCCCGCATATTTCTCGGACAGCCAGCGTCAGGCGACCAAAGACGCAGGTAAGATTGCAGGCCTTAACGTGCTTCGTATCATCAACGAACCCACGGCGGCTGCGCTTGCGTACGGTCTTGACAAAGACAAGGGCGGCAAGGTAATGATTTATGACCTTGGCGGCGGTACGTTCGACGTTTCTATTCTCGAAATCTCCGACGGTGTATTTGAAGTGTTGGCGACGAACGGCGACACCAAGCTCGGCGGCGACGACTGGGATAACAAGATTATCGAATATCTCGTAGACGAATTCAAGAAATCGCACGCAATCGACCTTTCCAAGGATAAGATGGCAATGCAGCGTTTGAAGGAAGCGGCTGAAAAGGCGAAGATTGAATTGTCGGGTATGAGCTCGACCAACGTAAATCTTCCGTTCATTTCCATGAGCGCAGACGGCCCTCAGCACCTTGACGTAACGGTGACGAAACAGAAATTCGAGGCAATGACGGCAGACCTTTTGGAGAGAACGGTGTTGCCTATGAAGGCGGCTATGCGTGATGCTGGGCTTTCGTACAGCGATATCGACAAAGTAATCCTCGTTGGTGGTTCGACGCGTATGCCCGCAGTCGTTGCGAAAGTAAAGGAAGTAACGGGCAAAGAACCCTTCAAGGGCATCAACCCCGACGAATGCGTAGCCATCGGCGCGGCGGTACAAGGCGGTGTTTTGACGGGCGAAGTTAAGGACGTGCTCCTGCTCGACGTTACTCCTCTGTCGCTTGGTATTGAAACGCTTGGCGGCGTGTTCACGCGTATCATTGATAGAAACACCACGATTCCCGTTAAAAAGAGCCAAGTGTTCTCGACGGCGGCAGACAATCAGACGAGCGTGGATATCCACGTATTGCAGGGTGAACGTGAATTCTGTAAAGACAACAAAACCCTTGGCAACTTTATGTTGACGGGTATTGCTCCTGCTCCTCGCGGTATACCGCAAATCGAAGTTACGTTCGATATCGACGCAAACGGTATCGTGCACGTAACGGCGCAGGATAAGGGCACGGGCAAGTCTACGGATATCACCATCACGTCGTCTACCAACCTTTCGGAAGAAGAAATCAACAAGGCTGTAAAAGAAGCAGAACAGTTTGCTGAAGAAGACAAGAAGAGAAAGGAAAAGGTGGACAACAAGAACAAACTCGACGGTATGATTTTCTCCGTGGAACAGACGATGAAAGACGCTGGCGATAAGATTGACGAAAACGACAAGGCGACCTTGCAGGCGGCGGTTGACGCGGCGAAAGCAGAGCTTGCGTCGGACGACGACGATCGTATCAAGGCGGCTTACGACAAGCTGATGCAGGACGTACAGCCCGTATTTGCAAAGCTGTACCAAGCAAACGGCGGTGCTGCGCCCGGTGCGGATGCAGGCGCGTCGACGGATGGCGACACCGAATTTCATCAATAATTAACGGTGATAAATTTGCGTTCAACTCGTACATGGGTGGCGCGAATTGGCAAAAAGCGTAATAAATCGGGTTTGGTTTACACCAAGCCCGTAAACGCTATATAAGGGATAAGGATATACGCAAGAGAGTGTTAAAAAAGCTTGTGTAAGGCTAAGGCTTGCCTTGCGTTTAAATCATTAACGGTGTAATTATGGCAGATAAAAAGAATTATTACGAAATACTCGGCGTGGATAAAAAAGCAACGCCCGAGGAAATAAAATCGGCGTATCGAAAGCTGGCAATGAAATACCACCCCGACCGTAATCAGGGTGACGCTGCGGCTGCGGAAAAATTCAAGGAAATCAACGAGGCGAACGAAACGCTGTCCGATCAGCAAAAACGCGCCGCGTACGATTACGAGCTGGAACACCCTGGTATGGGCGGCTTTGGCGGCGGTTTCGGCGGTGGCGGCTTCGAGGGCGGCTTTGGGGATTTCTCCGATATTTTCAGCAGTATTTTCGGTGGTGGTTTTGGCGGCGGCGCAAGAACTACGCGTTCGGCAGTCGGGGAAGATATCCAGCGCGAGATGACGCTTTCTTTTATGGACGCGGTGAAAGGCTGTAAAAAGACGGTGTCGTACAATCGTAACGTACTGTGCGAAGATTGTAAAGGCACGGGCGCAAAGCACGGCACGGAATACAGCACTTGTTCGCGCTGTCAAGGCAAGGGTGTTGTGCAGCAGGTGCAAAATACTATGTTTGGCAGAACGATTCGTCAGAGCGTTTGTCCCGATTGTTCGGGTACAGGCAGGACGATTAAGGAAAAATGCCCCGAGTGTAAAGGCAAAGGCGCGATTAGAAAGGAAACGACGCTGTCCTTGGATATCCCCGCGGGCGTGGATACGGGCAGCTATATGAAGAAAAAGGGCTTTGGGCAGTCCGTCCAAGGCGGCGTGCCAGGCGATTTGATTATCGTCTTTAAGGTAGAGCCGCACAAAATCTTTACGCGTGATCGGTTTGATTTGCTTATCGATTTACCCATCTCCTTTAAAACGGCGGCGCTCGGCGGCGTGGTGAAAGTGCCGACAATCGACGACACGTTCGATTTCACTATTCCCGAGGGTACGCAGAGCGGTCAGGTGTTCACGATTCGTGGCAAAGGGATTCGTTCGGCGCGTAACGGCACGGGCAATCTGATTGTGCGCGTGCAGGTGGAAGTGCCTACAAAGCTTTCCAAATCCCAGAAAAAAGAACTGGAAAAAATGGAAGACGAAATCGAGCTGAAACAGTACGAGAAGATGAAACGGTATTCGGACAACGTTGAGGCGCTGTACGGTGAAAAACCGTTCAAGAATAAGAAATAAAAAATACAAACAGCGGCAGTCGGGTATTCGGCTGTCGTTTTTGTATGGCGAGGGTGGTGGGGATTAACCGTAAAGCAATACGAGACATATCGCTACGGCGGCGGAATATCGCCTATCGCGTTGTGAATAAGATATTGCAATAAGTTGACTTTCAGGGCGGAGCGTGGTATAATGAAAGACGAGAGGTGTAAAAAATGAAATATATTGAATTGACGATACATACGACGACGGAAGCGAGCGAGATTATTTCGGATATTATGTGGGCATACACCGATTACGGCGTTACCATTTGCGATATCAACGACATTATTGCCCTGCAAACGGCGAAAGAAACGACGTATTGGGATTATATGGACGACGAACTGACGGCGGATAAGCCCTCGGACGTGTTGGTGAAATGTTACGTCGCGGAGGACGTCGCAACGCAGGTGATAGGCTCTATTTTGGAGGATATCGCGCGAGCGAAAGAGCTTAGCGGCGGCGCAATCCCGTTCGGTACGTTGGAGGATACCAAGCGTAGCGTGGACGGCGACGATTGGATTGACGTATGGAAAAAACATTTCCGTCCTATTCATTTGGGACGTATCGTTGTCGTGCCGGAATGGATAGAATACACGCCTGCGGCGGGCGAAGAAGTGGTGTTGCTCGATTCTAATATGGCTTTTGGCACGGGCGAGCATGAAACGACGTCTATGTGTGTGGAGCTGATGCAGGAATATATAACGCCCGATTCGGTGTGTATCGACGTGGGCTGTGGCAGCGGCATTTTAGGTATTTCGGCTATCAAGCTTGGCGCGGCGAAGGCGTACCTTACCGATATCGACCCGATTGCGGTGGAGAGCGCGTTGCACAACAGCGAGCTGAACGCCGTTAGCGATAAAACGGTGGTGGCGCATTCCAACCTTTTGGACGACGCGGATATCCAAGGGGATATTATGATGGCGAATATCACGGGCGAAGTGTTAAAGCTGTTGGCGCCGTCGATTCCTAAGAATTTGAAAAAGGACGGCGTTTTAATCCTCAGCGGCATTATCGAGAGCCGTTTAGAAATGGTGAAAGCGGCGTACGAAGCCGTGGGGATGGAAGTGACGTTCGAGCGGAGAAAAGGCGAGTGGTTTGCACTCGTGTTAAAGCATAAAAATTGAGTTAGAGGGGTACCATGTCTGCGTTGAAGAGATTTTTTGTGGATAAAATCGAGGAAACTACCCGCTTGGAGGGGGAGGAGTTTGAGCACGCAAAAAACGTGCTCCGTATTGGCGCGGGCGCGGAGGTAATCCTTTTGGATAACAGCGGCAAGGAATACACGGCGATTGTGGCGCAGGTGGAGAAAAAATCTATGCTCTTGAACGTCGTGCGCGAGGAAGTGGGCGCGCGTGAGCCAAACGCGGACGTGTGCTTGCTGTTCGGATATTTAAAAAACGCCGATAAGAACGAATTTATCGTGCAAAAAGCAGTGGAGCTTGGCGTTAAAAAAATCGGCGTGTTTTCTTCGGAATATTCGTCGGCGTATATGAACGCGAACAAGCTGGAACGCCTGAACAAAGTTTCGAAAGAGGCGGCGAAACAATGCTTGCGCTCAGTGGCGCCCGTGGTGGAATATTACGATACGCTGCAAAAGGCGTTGGACGCGGCGAAAGGATATAAAAACAAGCTGTTTGCTTGTGAATTTGCGACGGAGAGCAAGTGCGACGTGGTGACGATAAAGGACGACGCGGCAATCGTAATCGGTAGCGAGGGCGGTTTTTCTCGCGCGGAAGAGGAGCTGGCGTCGGCGGCGGGCTTTGCGTCCGTGACGCTGGGAAAACGTATTTTACGCGCGGAAACGGCGGCGGTTGCGCTGACGAGCGTGGCTATGTTTGCGTTGGGGGAACTGCGATGAAAGCGGTGGTGTATACGCTGGGCTGTAAAGTGAACGACGTCGAGAGCGGCTCGTTAATACGCGGCTTGGAAGAGCTTGGCTACGAAGTATCGCGCGAGATGGAAAAGGCGGATTTGTATATCGTCAACACCTGCGCGGTGACGGCGGAGGCAGAGCGTAAGAGCCGTCAAACGGTGGGTAAGGCAATCAAGTGCAATCCCGAGGCGAAAGTAATCGTTTGCGGCTGCGCGTCGGAGAAAAAAGCGGAGGCATTTTTGGAAAAGGGACATACCGTGTACGCAGTGACGGGCGCAAAAGCCAAAAATAAGGTGTTAGAAATAGTAAAATCGGGCTTTGCGGAGACGTTTGGTGGCAGGCAGGTATGCGACGAAGACAAAATTTACGAAGAAATGCTGACGCCGAAGTGCCTGAAAACGAGAAATTTTGTAAAAATCCAAGACGGCTGTAATCGGTTTTGTTCCTATTGTATCATCCCCTATCTTCGCGGCCGTAGCCGTTCGCGTAGCGTAGAGGGCGCGGCGAAAGAGATTTTGGAAAGCACGGCGCAAGAAACGGTGGTGACGGGGATTGATATTTCCGAATATAAAGACGAGCAGGGGCGCGACCTTGCCGATTTGATGTTGGCAATCAAGGACGCTGACACCCGTATCCGTTTGGGTTCGATTGAGGTCAGCCTTATCACGCCGCGGTTTTTGGACGCGTTGAAAGAGGTGAAAAGCTTTGCGCCGCAGTTCCATTTGTCGTTGCAGAGCGGCTCGGATAAGGTGTTGAAGAGTATGAATCGCCACTATACGCGGGCGGAATATTTAGAAAAGTGCGCTATGATTTACGAGGCGTTTCCAAACGCGGCGATCACGACGGATATTATCGTTGGGTTTCCGACGGAAACGGAAGAAGATTTTTGTGATTCGTTGCGGATTGTGGAGGAGGCGGGCTTTGCGCAGATTCACGCCTTTCCCTATTCGCCGCGTGAGGGCACGAACGCGTATAAAAAATATAAAGAACTGCCGTTTGTTGTCAAGAAAGAGCGTGTAGAACGCCTGCTGAAAAAAGGCGCGGAAGAAAAAACGAAGTATATGCAGCGTTTTATCGGACAAGAACTATTGCTCGTACCCGAGCTGTGTATTGACGGCTACACCGAGGGGTATTCGGAGAATTATATCCGCGTCTACGTTGAGGGCAATATTGCAAAACGCCCTACCCATGTACGCGTTGAACGCCTTTTTAAAGATGGAGTGTCGGCTGTGGTGACGGCGGGAAAGGCTGAAAATTATTTGCCGTAAGGCATAAGGAGATATGTTATGGAAAACTGTATTTTTTGTAAAATTGTCGCAGGGGATATTCCCTCGCCCAGACTGTATGAGGACGATAAAATGATTGTGATTCGGGATATCGAGCCAAAGGCAAAGCTGCACTATCTTTGTATTCCTAAAACGCATTTTGCCCTGCTTTCCGAAATGGACGAGGCGCGCGCAGAGATTGTAAAGCATTGTTTTCAGGTGATTCCCACGCTCGAAAAGGCGCTTGGTTTGCAGGATGGCTATCGCGTGATTATCAATCAAGGCGAGAACGGCGGTCAAACGGTGCATCATTTGCATATCCACTTGCTCGGCGGTGAAAAGCTCGCGGATTTTTAAGGGCGTTCTCTATTCTTTCGCTATCGTTAAGGATAACGATTTTTTGCGGACAAACAAAGTATAAAATATAAAAAACGGTCAATAATTCCTTTCGCGTTAAGAACGACGCGGGAGGGATTTTTTTATGCGACGCATCAGCTTTTGGAAACTTAAAACGTTATTTCGTGATATGTTGGCGCTGTGCTGTTGCGCGCTGTTTTGCGTCGGCATAGTGGCGGCGCACGTTACACGCTTTGGCGATAGGAACGGGGAGCGGACGTTCTATTTATATTCCGCGTCCTCGCAAGGTCTGCAAAAAAACGTTTTGCGGCTGTCGGAAATCGACGACGTGCGCGGCGAGAGTGTGCGTTTTTCGCTGGACAGAGAGAAAACGGCGGAGGAGATAGAGGCGTTTGCCAAAAATATCGCAAAACGCTACGGCGCGGAGATATGTTTTTGCGAAAGGGTGGGCGGCGTAACGTCCTATTACGCGTATACGCCTAGATGGCAGGATTTTCTACGGCTCAGCGGCGTAAAAATCAACCTGCATATCGCTATCAGCGCGGAAACTGCCGTGATAGGCAGCCCGATTATCTTCGGTGGTTTTTAAAGACGGCAAGCGCGTAAAAATCCGACAAGATATAAAAACCAACAAAAGAAATTTTTTTCGGCAGGTATAAAAAACGTTGGGCGTGGAAAACATTTACATACAAAACGATTTCGGAGGATTTAAGAATTATGAGTGAACAGAATAAGCACGAGCCTACGAAGGCAAAGAAAAAGCTCTTTGCAGGCATGAGCAAGGAAAAACGTTTTTATTTATTGATGGCGATTGGCTGCGCGGCGCTGCTTTTGGCGATTGTGATTGTCGCGATTGCGATTGCAGGCAATAAAAAGACGGGGCATCAGTTGAAAAACAGCGTAACGAGCGAGATTTCTTCGGGGGACGTAGAGGACAGCACGAGCGACGAACCCGTCATCATCACGCCCGAGGGTATGATTTCGCCTTTGGAAACGGCGACGGTAGGGAACGATTTCGGGTTTTATTACAACCAAACGCTGAACACCTATTACGAGCACGCAGGCGTGGACTTCACGGCGGCGGCAGGCACGAACGTGCTAGCGGCGGACGACGGCACGATTGAGAGCATTTTCAAGGAAGATTTGTTGACGGGCACGGAAATCGTTATCAATCACGGTAGCGGCTTGAAAACGGTATACCGTTTCGTGAGCGAGGTGGAAGGCTTGAAGGTGGGCGACGTAGTGCAAAAGGGCGACGTTATCGCAACGGTTGCCGAGGCGACGGGCGAGGAATACAAGGACGGAGCGCACTTGCATTTTGAAGTGTTGAAAAATAGCGTCAGCGTAGACCCTGCCAACTATTTAACGTTGGAAGAAAAATAAAAAAGCGGACGAAAAGTCCGTCGTGAGTATCAGGCGCGAGGCATACACCTCGCGCTTTTCGCATACGATAGGGGGAGGAATTGTGTAACAAGGAGAAGATTTCGCTATGAAAAAAATCGCCTTATGGCTACTGACTATCGTATGCACGGCGTTCACACTTTCGTGTTTTTCAGGTTGTCTTTCGACATGCCGAAAAGTGGGGAAGGTGGCAGGCAGGTATGAGATTAACGCCGAGTACGTGCCTGAAAACAGAGCGATTGCTGGCACGGTGAAGGTGACGTTTGAAAACCTCACGGACGAGGAAATCGACGGCTTGAAATTTCAACTATACCCCAACGCCTATCGCAAAGACGCCCTGTACGCGCCCGTGTCCTCGGCGTACGCGTCTGCGGCGTATTACGCAGGCGATAGCTACGGCGAAATTACCATTTCCAGCGTCAACGGCGCAAAGAATTGGGATATCGTCGGGGAAGATTGCAATATTCTCTACGCCGCGCTGGAAAAGCCGTTATATTACGGCGATAAGGTGGTGTTGGATATCGGATTTATCACAAAACTCGCCCTCGTCAATCATCGGACGGGGATTACGAAAAAGACGGTGAATTTAGGGAATTTCTTTCCGATAGTATGCGGTTTTAAAAACGGCGGTTTTTACGAAACGGTGTACTATTCGGACGGCGATCCTTTCTTTTCAGAGTGCGCCGATTATAAAATGACGTTGACAATTCCCAAGGAATACGAGGTGGCGTCGACGGGAAAAATTACGGGCGAAAGAATGCTCGAAAGTAAAAAGGTGTATACCATGTACGCGACGAACGCGCGAGATTTCGCTCTGGTGCTAGCGGAAAACTATCGCGTAGCCAAGGCGATGGCAGGGGATACGGAGCTATTGTATTACTATTACGCCGACGAAACGCCGCAAGACAGCCTGACGGTTGCCAAAGAGGCTTTTCTCTATTACGAAAAGACGTTTGGGGAGTATCCTTACGAAACGTACACCCTTGCGCAGACGGGTTTTTGCCTTGGCGGTATGGAATATCCCGCGCTCGTTATGATTTCGGATACGTTGCAGGGCAAGGAAAAGGCGCGGGTAATCGCGCACGAAACGGCGCATCAATGGTGGTACGCCACAGTGGGTAGCAACCAAATCGAGAACGCGTGGCAGGACGAGGGCTTGGCGGAATATTCCACGATAGCCTTTTTCGAGCAGTATGAAAAATACGAATATACGCGCGAGGGGCTAGTGACGGAGGCACTCAAAGAATATCGCTCGTACTACGACGTGTACGGCAGTGTGCTCGGGCGGACGGATACGCGCATGACGCGGCATTTAAAAGACTATCTCAGCACGTATGAATACCGCTGT
Organism: Clostridia bacterium; assembly: GCA_017507005.1. Classification (GTDB taxonomy): domain Bacteria; phylum Bacillota; class Clostridia; order Christensenellales; family Borkfalkiaceae; genus Scatosoma. The sequence continues at coordinate 41,089 of JAFWBT010000020.1, forward strand.
TTGGCGTATGATAAAGCGGTGATTTTATTCGATACCTTACGCAAAAGCGTCGGAGATAAACGTTTTTTTGGCGGCTTGAAAAAATATTATAAGGAAAACCGTTTCACCCTCGCCACGCCCGAACACCTTATTGGCTGTTTTGAAAAAGTAGGGTTGGACGTCCACGGCTTTTTTAGCAGTTTTTTGGACGGCAAAGCAATTTTATAGCCAAAACTCTTGCAAAAAACTGCCGTTGGCGGTATAATAGAGATAGAAAATAAAAGGACGGAAGAAGAAATGCCTTTTTTACAATACAAATGCGTAAACTGCGGCAAACGCTTTGACGAATTGGTAAAAAGCTACACGGATGAAGTGCCTTGTCCCGACTGCGGAGGCAAGACCGAGCGCGATTATGCGGGTACCATGTATTCGTCCACGGGGCAATCGAGCAAAAAATGCACGGGAAATTGTAAGACGTGCGGCGGCTGTCATTGATAAGGAAAAACGCTATGAAATACGAAGAACTTAAAAAGTATTGCATCAATTTATCGAAAATTTTATGGGGCGAGCCGTCGGGCTTGTTCGAGTATCCCTGTATCGTCGTCACGAAGAACAGCAGCTATCCCTGCCAGCTGTGGGATTGGGGAAATTGGCTGAATAATATTGCTCTGCGGCAGATTGCGCGCCACGAGGGCACGCAGGAAAAATTGCTTGCTTACGAGCAAGGCTCGGTGATGAATTTTTTGAACGCGCAGCGCGAAGACGGCAGTATCGACATCGTGATTGCGAGCGATCCTAAACACGATTTAGCGCCCATTATGCCGCATAAAAACGTGCATAAACCCGTGATTGCACAGCACGTTGCTTTTATTTGCAAATACACGGATGATCGCGCGTGGTTGCAGTCCATTTATCCAAGATTGGAAAAATTCATCGCGTATTATCAGAACAACGCAAAGCACGAGAGCGGACTTTTCTATTTCTTTGACGATTTCGCAATCGGCGTGGATAACGATCCCGCCACGTTCTATCGCCCTGATAACAGCTCGGCTTCCATTTTTTTAAATTCTTTGATGTACGTGGAGTTGGGCGCAATGGCGCACTTGGCGAAAAAGCTCTCGGATGATAAAAAAGCGGCGTATTATCAAGGCTTGCAAGACGAGTTAAAGACAGCGATTCAAACGCATTGCTACGACGAAAAGGACGGTCTGTTTTATAGCTGCGATATAAATTTACGCAAAATCGACAAGAACACGTTGTTGCACTCGGGCGCGCCTCGCCACTATTCGACGCTCATACAAAGATTGGGCTGTTGGAGCTCGTTTTTGCCCTTGTGGGCAGGGATTGCCACGCCCCAACAGGCGGAAAGAATGGTAAAAGAAAACCTGTTAGACGAAAAAGCGTTTTGGGCAAATTACGGCGTGCGCTCCCTTTCCAAGTATGAAAAAATGTACCGTATCGTCGGCACGGGGAATCCGTCCTCGTGGCAGGGTGGCGTTTGGATTGTTTCCAATTATTTCCTTTTTAAAGGTCTGCTTAAATACGGCTATGTGAAAGAGGGGGAGGAGCTTGCGAAAAAGACGCTCGATTTGTTGAATCAAGACTATCTGAAAAACGGCGCGTTCCACGAATATTACGATCCCGAATCGGGCGAAGGCGTTTTCAATAAAGGCTTTTCTAGCTGGAATTTGCTCGTATTTAATATGCTTGCCTATTTCGAGGGTAAGGAAGTCGTGGAGGAATTTTCTTGTTGAGCTTTGGCAAATTTTTGCCTACGACAATATCTGCCTACAATATATATGTAATATAAATGAAAACGGCTCGAAAGTATAAAAATTTCCGAGTCGTTTATTTTTATGTTTTTAAACGTGTGTATCTTTAATGAAATGCGCTTACAGCTTTTCTAAAATTCGTTCTGCGATTTTTTGCATACCCAAATCTCCAGGATGTGCGGCAACGCCCGGGTGCTCAAACAAACCCTTTGCCATATATTTATCGTCGTAGCCAAGGTCGGAAAGGGAAACAAAATCATAGTCGTTTTCGTCTGCAATGCGTTTTAATGCGCCGCAAATGTATTCGTGCTCCCAAAAACAGTCTGTCACGACGATTTTTTTAGCGTCGCCTTCAAAATATTTTACAAAACGGCGCAGATAGCCCTCAAGGGGATGATTGTCAAAATGCTCGCAGCGAATATTTTCCCCAAACCGAAACACGATAGTATCGGCGCGGAAAGAGCGTGCGTCTTCAAATTTTTCTAGCACTTCGTCTTTCCAATAATTCTGTTCCCACTCACCTACGTTGGCAATGGCATAGCTGATATCGCCGTAGCGTTTTTGCAGTTCTTTCAGGACGATATGTACGTAGTCTTTTTCTTTTGCGCTTGCCGCCATGCCCCAGTTGTGATTCCAGCCTATTTCGGGCTTTTCGCCGTGCAGGGTAATAGAATTTCCTAAGAATAAAACGCGCTTGGCGGCGGTGTTTTCGCTTTCTACGGCGAATATTTTTTTACGCGTTTGGTTTTGCGCTTCCACGTCGTTTTTTACAATCATTTCGTTAAATTTCATAATACGTTGCCTTTGGATGTTCGTTGCTTTTAGTATAACATAGAGGAAATTTTTTGTCAAGCCGTCGAAAAAATAAGTGCAGTAAAAATATTATATGAAAAACGGTGACGGTATTTTTATATATCTTTTTATATATCTTTTTTTACGCGCGCGACATAATATATATAATATAGAGGAGAATTTATCGTCGCTGCGTATAAAATGAATACAAAAGAGCAAAAATAAAAAAACTTAAAAAAAATGAAAAAAGTTGAAAAAACTTAAAAAAAACGCTTGACATTATTTTTAGTTAATGGTATTATGTTTAAGCTGTCGATAAGCGAGAGCGTTATTTTGATAGCGCCAAACCGAAGTTTGGTAAGAAGAAGATTAACAACTGCATAGCAAATAGTATAAACAAAGTTTTTATTTTTTTTAGGAAAAATAAGACGAGTACGAAAGGCAAAGAAATTTTCATATTAGTGTAAAGCTAATTGGTTAATAAGCGCAAAGACGATAAAAGCAATTTTAACGGCTCTGGCTGTGAACGAATTAGCCGAGTGTAAGAAATATAGAATTTTTTAAGAGAAGACGAGTAGATAAGATTAGTAAAAGATCAAGCTACAAAGGGCTTACGGAGGATGCCTTGGTACGTGGCGCCGAAGAAGGACGTGACAAGCTGCGAAAAGCTACGGGGAGGAGCAAATATCTAGAGATCCGTAGATATCCGAATGAGGGAACTCAGCACGAGTAATATCGTGTTATCATATACTGAATAGATAGGTATATGAGGGGAACCCGGGGAACTGAAACATCTAAGTACCCGGAGGAAAAGAAAACAA
>JAFWBT010000021.1 GCA_017507005.1 Clostridia bacterium
ACGTCGTACTTATCGGCAGCGAAAAGATCGGTAGCGGCTTGGTAAGCGTTATGGTTCGTGGTGACGTAGGCGCAGTTAAAGCGGCAGTAGAAGCTGGTACGGCAGCAGCTACGGCTCTTGGCGAAGTAATCGCTACGCACGTAATCCCTCGTCCCCATATGGACGTTGAAAAACTTCTTCCCAGCATCAAATAATAGAAAAAGAATTCTTTTATAAGAGCAAAACGGAAAATCCATACTGCCCGATTTTTCGGGCAGTATGGGAAGTTTTTCAAAACGAACACGGCCTTAAAAAAAATCTTGTGTACGCGCGCGTACGCGCCTTTATGCGTGCAACGGTTTTTTTGACGGCGTAGGCGTAAGGAGCAAACAAAAAACAGCCGAAAGGCAAATAGCAGTATAATAGCAAACGAATTTATTAAATAGTATTTTTAGAAGGGAAACGTATGGAAATTTCAAGCGCGCAGATTGCGGAAATGGTAAAAAAAGTGTTGGCGGATATGAACGGCGGCGAAGTGTCGGCGGTGAGCAATAACGAAGTGCCTATCGGCGTATCGAACAGACATATTCATCTGAACAAAGCGGATATGGAAACGTTGTTCGGCGCAGGGTACGAGCTGACTCCGTTAAAGGATTTGTCCCAGCCGGGGCAGTATGCCTGCAAGGAAACGCTGACGTTAATCGGACCTGCAATGCGCCCGATTGAGAACGTGCGGGTGTTAGGGCCACTGAGAGCAAAATCGCAGGTGGAAATCTCTGCGACGGATTCGTACGTGTTAAAGGTAAAGCCCCCTGTTCGTGAATCGGGTAAAACGGAAGGTTCCGCCCCCGTTACCATTATCGGGCCGAAGGGGATTGTGCAGCTTAGCGAAGGCTGTATCATTGCAAACCGTCATATCCATATGTCGCCCAGCGAAGCGGCGGTGTTTGGGATTAAAGACGGGGATACGGTGACGGTGGACGTCAACGGCAAGCGTCGTACACGTTGGTATGACGTGCAGGTGCGCGTGCATAAAGATTTCCGTTTGGAAATGCACATTGACACGGACGACGCGAACGCAGCAGGTATCGGCAACGGCTTTAAAGTAAAGGTCGTTAAGGAGTAAGACATGTTAAGAGGAATCATTAGAGGAAATATCGTCTCCACGAGAAAGCAGGAATCCTTGGTAGGATCGAAATTTATGGAAGTGGAGATTATGAAAAACGGCGTTTTGACGGGCGAATACCTTATCGCCGTAGATAGCGTTGGCGCAGGCATCGGGGAAACGGTGCTCATTACGACGGGCAGTTCGGCTCGTTTGGCGTTACATAACACGAACGCGCCTTGCGATGCGGTAATCGTGGGTATCGTCGACTAATTTAGGTGAATTTCGGCAACGTTCCGTTGGCAACGTTCCGTTGCATCACGATAAAGGCTTATCTGTCATTGCGAGGCAACGTTCCGTTGCATCTTGACAACGGCTTATATGTCATTGCGAGGAGTGAAACGACGAAGCAATCTCGTATAAATAACAGCCTAAACTTTTGTCAAAAGACAAAAACTTCACTGCGACGCACGTCGCAACTTCACTCGTAAAACGAACTTCACTTTTACAAAGTAAAAACTTCACTATTGAGAGAAAGTATGGATTTGAAAGCAATTATGAAGGAAGCGGGAATCGTAGGCGCAGGCGGCGCAGGTTTTCCCTCGTACGCGAAATTAGCGGACGGGGCGGACGTGCTCGTCATCAACGGCGCGGAATGCGAGCCGTTGCTCTACACCGACTATATCCTTCTTAAAAAAGAAATGCCGATGGTGTTGGCAGGGATAAAAGTTGTGCTGGAATACGCAAAGATTCCCAGCGCGCTTCTTTGCGTGAAAGAACACACGGCTAAGCGTCTGAAAATTGCAGACGGCGCTCGGCTTGCCGAGAATATACGATTAAAAACGTTGCCCAACGTATATCCGATGGGCGACGAAATCAGCCTCATATACGAGGCGACGGGGCGTATCGTTCGTCCTGGAAATCTTCCCATTAGCGCAGGCGTTATCGTCTACAACGTAGAAACGATGTACGACGTAGCGAAAATGCTGAAATTTTCCGAAACCGTAACGATGAAATGGCTGACGATTGCAGGGAACGTACCCGAGGCAATCGCCGTGCGCGTGCCCGTGGGTACGCCCGTAGCCGATTTGTTTGAAAAATATTCCATCGTCGTGCCCGAGGATAATTCGGTACTCGACGGCGGGCCGTCCATGGGTAAGGTGATTGATCCCGAAACGGCAGTCGTCACCAAAACGACCAAGAGCCTTTTGATTTTGCCGAATAATACGGCGGCAATGGAGAGCAAATTCCTCGACGGCGCGAAATCGATTGCGCGCGCGGAAACGGCTTGCTGTCAATGTACGCGCTGTACGGATATGTGTCCGAGAGCGTTGCTTGGCTACCCGTTAGAGCCGCATAAAATGGTGGGTACGGCGAAAGGCGCGGTGAGCGTAATGCCTGAAATGGTGCTGTCCGCGACGCTTTGTTGCGGCTGTGGTATTTGTGAAACGTTGGCTTGTAGCCAAGGCATATCGCCTAAGGCAGTCATCAACGAATACAAAGCATTGCTTGCGAAAAATAAAATGCGGTACGTCGGCAAAGAGGATGTATATCCCGAGAAAGAGCGCGATTATCGCATGATCCCGTCCGAGCGTTGGGCTAGCGTGTTGGGCGTTCAGAAATTTGACAAACTCCCGAAATTTATCGGTGAAGATAAAAACTATACGCGCGTAGAAATCTATCTTCGTCAGCATATCGGCGCGCCGAGCGTGGCGATTGTAAACGACGGCGATATGGTGGAGAAAGGGGACAAGATAGCGGAGGCGGCGGAAGGGCTGTCCTTGCCGCAGTACGCGTCCATTTCCGGCGTAGTCACCCTTTACGAGGGCGAAAAGATTATCATTGAGAAGAAAAACGATTAAGGTAAACGTTTATGTATAAATCCATTGGTGTTATAGAACTGAAAAATATTCCCAAAGGCGTGGAAGCAACGGACGCGGCGCTCAAGAGCGCAGGCGTGGATATGGTGGCTTCGCACCCGTCCTGCCCTGGTAAATACGAGATTATTTTGACTGGCTCGATTTCCAACGTAACGGCGGCAGTCGACCACGTTTTGTCGAAATTCGAAGGCTACGTTATCGATTCGTCCGTGATGGGTAGAATTGACGAGCAGGTAATCAAGGCGTTGTTCGGTACGCAAACGGGCGAGAAAAAAGGCTCGTTGGGGCTTATTGAAACGTATTCGGCGGCTACGTGTATCAAGGCGGCGGATATCGCTGTAAAGACCTCGCGCGTAGAGATTTTCGATCTCCGCGTATCGCGCGGTATGGGCGGCAAGGGCGTCGTAATGCTGACGGGCGAAGTCGGTGACGTTACGGCGGCGGTAGAGGCAGGCTCGAACTATGCAAAACAGTCGGGACAGCTTTCTTCCAACTCTATTATTGCCGCGCCGCACGAGGGGCTGTGGGAACAGCTGTAAGCAACGGCAACGTTCCGGCAACGTTCCGTTGCATCGAGATTTTCTATCTTTCGTGGGTGGATTGTTGTCATTGCGAGCGAAGCGAAGCAATCTCGTATAAATAACAGCCTTAATTTTTGTCGAAAGACAAAAACTTCATTGTGACGCACGTCATAACTTCACTCGTGAAACGAACTTCACTTTTATCCATAGGATAAAAACTTCACTTCAATAAATAGGTTTATTATGGAAAACATCAAATTTGTAATAGAAAAAAGCGCAAGAATAGACAAACTGGTGAACGACCTGTACGAAAAAATGCCCGAGATTGAATCGGCGCGTGGTCTGCTCGTCACCGAGAGCTATAAAGCGACGGAGGCGCTCCCGATTATCAGTCGTCGACGCGCGGCGTTCGCGCACATTTTGCGTAATATTCCCATCGTAATTCGTGATAACGAACTTATCGTCGGTAGCGCAACGGTAGCGCCCCGCGGTTGTCAGGTATTCCCCGAATATTCCTACGAATGGTTAGAGGCGGAATTCGACACGGTGGCAACGCGTGCAGCCGATCCGTTCTATATCAGCGAAAAGACGAAAGAACAGCTTCGCGGCGCGTATCCTTACTGGAAAGGCAAAACGAATAGTGACCTTGCAAAATCGTTAATGGCGCCCGAGGCGTACGAAGCGTTCGTAACGCACGGTATGTTCACGCCTGGCAACTATTTCTATAACGGTATCGGTCACGTCAACGTAAACTATGAAAAGGTGCTGCAAAAAGGCTATCGCGGTATTATGGCGGAGGCGCAGGCGGCGCTGAACAAGCTGGACGTAGCCGACCCTGAATATGCGCAGAGAACGAATTTCTTAAACGCCGTTATCGAGAGCTGTGAGGCGGTGGTGGAATACGCGCGCAGATACGCGGTGTTGGCGCGTGAAAAGGCGAAAAAAGAAAAATGCCCTATCCGTAAAGCGGAGCTGGAAAAAATCGCGCTCAACTGTATGCACGTACCCGAATTCCCTGCGGCAGACTTCCACGAAGCTTGCCAATCCTTCTGGTTCGTACAGCTGTTGTTGCAGATTGAATCGAGCGGACATTCCATTTCCCCGGGCAGATTCGACCAATATATGTATCCTTACTATAAAAAGGATATCGAAGCAGGCAAGATTACGCAGGAGCAGGCGCAAGAGCTTATCGACTGTATCTGGGTAAAACTCAACGACATCAACAAAGTGCGTGACGCAGGCTCGGCAGACGGCTTTGCGGGCTATGGTATGTTCCAAAACCTGATTGTAGGCGGTCAGAATATCCACGGGCTTGACGCGACGAACGATTTGTCGTATATGTGTTTGGAGGCGGCAATGCACGTGCCTCTGCCCCAGCCCTCTATTTCCGTTCGCGTATGGAACGGTACGCCGCAGGATTTTATGCTGAAAGCGGCGGCACTCACCCGTCTTGGTACGGGGCTTCCTGCCTACTATAACGACGAAGTTATTATTCCCTCGATTATGTCGAGAGGTCTGACGTTGGAAGACGCGAGAGATTATTGTATTATCGGCTGTGTAGAGCCGCAAAAAGGCTCGAAAACGGACGGTTGGCACGACGCGGCGTTCTTTAATATGTGCCGCCCGTTAGAGCTAGTGTTCTCGCGCGGCGTGGATAAAGGCGTACAAATCGGCCCCGATACGGGCGACGTTACGCAGATGAAGACGTTTGAAGAGTTCTTCGAGGCGTATAAAACGCAACAGAGGTATTTCATAAAGCTGCTCGTCAATGCCAACAACGCCATCGACGTAGCGCACGCTACCCGTTGTCCGTTGCCTTTCCAGTCGTGTATGGTAGACGATTGTATCGGCCGCGGCAAATCCTTGCAAGAGGGCGGCGCTATCTATAATTTCACTGGTCCGCAGGGCTTTGGTATCGCAAACAATACCGACGGTTTGTTGGCGATTAAAAAACTCGTATTCGAGGACAAGAGCGTTTCGATGGAAGAAATGCGTGCGGCGTTGAACGCGAACTTTGGCTACGGTATCAAGGGTGCGGCGGCAGAGCGTATCACGGGCGAGATTGCCTACCAGCTGGCACAGCAGGGGATTGAGATTGACGAGAACGTTGTTCGCACAATCCATGAAGAAGTGACGACGGCAGGCGGTATCGAATCGTCGAAAAAGGCGAGATATCAAGAGATTAAACGCTTGATTGACGAGACTTGTCCTAAATACGGCAACGATATTTACGAAGCGGATATGTTCGCGCGTGAAGTGGCGAACAGCTACACCAAAGAGGTAGAAAAATATAAAAATCCTCGTGGCGGTATTTTCCAAGCAGGGCTTTATCCCGTGTCGGCGAACGTACCCCTCGGCGCGCAGACGGGTGCAACGCCCGACGGCAGATTGGCGTATACGCCCGTGGCAGACGGTATCGGTCCTGCGTCGGGTAGAGACGTGAAAGGCCCTACGGCTACGGCGAACTCGGTGGCAAGACTCGAACAAGACGTGGCAAGTAACGGTACGTTGCTCAATCAAAAATTCCATCCCTCGGCGCTGGCAGGATTGTCGGGCTTGACGAAATTCGTGGCGTTGATTCGTTCGTATTTCGACCAAAAAGGTATGCATATGCAGTTCAACGTCGTTACGCGTGAAACGCTGCTCGACGCGCAGAAAAATCCTGAAAAATACAAGACGCTCGTTGTGCGTGTAGCTGGGTATAGCGCGCTGTTCACGACGCTGTCGAGATCGTTGCAGGACGATATTATCAATAGAACGCAACAAGGTTTCTAACGCAATGGCAACGTTCCGGCAACGTTCCGGCAACGTTCCGTTGCATCTTGACTAAAAGTTATCGTCATTGCGAGGCAACGTTCCGTTGCATCACGACTTTTCTATCTTTCTATATAGCTTGGATAGTAGCTTATACGTCATTGCGAGCGAGGCGAAGCAATCTCGTATAAATAGCAGCCTTAATTTTTGTCAAAAGACAAAAACTTCACTGCGAGGAACGTCGCAAATTCACTCGTAAAACGAACTTCACTTTTATCCAAAGGATAATAACTTCACTTAACAAGGAAAACACTATGACGCATTACGGCACAAAAGGCAGAATATTCAATATTCAACGATTCTCGATCCACGACGGACCGGGAATCCGTACCATTGTCTTTTTCAAGGGCTGTTTTATGCGTTGCGCTTGGTGTTGCAACCCCGAATCGCAGTCGTACGAGATTCAAACGCTAGTGGAAAACGGCAAAGAAAAAATCGTCGGTAAGGACGTGACGGTGGAAGAAATTTTGCCCGAAATCCTCGCAGACCAAACGTACTATCGCCGTAGCGGCGGTGGAGTGACGCTCTCGGGCGGTGAGATTCTTGGTCAGCCTGAATTTGCGCGCGATTTATTACGCGCTTGTAAAGAGTGCGGTTTGCATACGGCGGTGGAATCGACGGCGAACGCGCCGTTTGAAAAGATAGAAATGATTTTGCCCTATCTTGATTTGTATCTTATGGATATCAAGCATATGGATAGCGCGAAACACAAAGAATTTACGGGCGCAGGCAACGAACGTATCCTTGCCAACGCGCGGGGGATTGCAGAGAGCGGCGTGCAGCTGATTATCCGTACGCCCGTCGTGCCCGGCTTTAACGATACGCCGGAGGAGATTAAGGCGATTGCAAAATTCGCCGCGACGCTGCCGGGGGTGCGCGAACATCATTTGCTCCCGTATCACCGTTTAGGGCAGGACAAATACGCAGGCTTGGGCAGAAATTACGCGCTCAAAGGCGTAGAACCGCCCGAAAAAGAGCGTATGGAATACCTCTTATCGGTGGCGGAAGAAAGCGGTTTGCGTTGCCAAATCGGTGGCTAAGAGAAAAGTGAATTGCCATAAGGCACGCGAATTGAACGCTGTGCGTTTGGTAAGGCAATACGCTTTACAAAGTAAAAATTTACTCTAAAATAGGAGAGATTATGGATATACAAGATAAAATGCCCCCTAGAATTATACAAGAATTCGTTCCGGGCAAACAAATTACGCTTTGCCATATCATTGCAAACCCCGGCGAAGTGCTTTATACCAAGCTTGGGCTTGATCCGCAGGCGGACTATACCCGTAGCGCCATCGGCGTTTTGACGGTTATTCCGTACGAAAGCGCGGTGATTGCGGCGGATATTGCAATGAAGGCTTCGGGCGCGGAAATCGGGTTTGTCGATAGATTCACGGGTACGCTGATTATCACGGGTACGGTTTCGTCCGTAGAGGCAGCGTTCACGGCGATTAGAGAATATTTCGTGAAGAAACTCGATTATATTTGTTGCGAAGTGACTAAGACCTAAACAGTAAATTATGAAAAAAATTATGTTGTTCGGCAGAGTGGCGGCAGGGAAAACGACCTTGACGCAAGCCCTGCGCGGCGAGGAAATCAAATATTATAAGACGCAGTACGTCAACTACCTCGACACCGTTATCGACACCCCGGGCGAATACACTGAACGCCGCGAAACGAGCGGTGCGCTGGCGCTGTACGCCTACGAGGCGGATATCGTGGGACTGGTGCTGTCGGCAAACGAACCGTATTCTATCTTTTCGCCCTGCCTTACGAGTATGGTAAACCGCGAGGCAATCGGTATTATTACGGGCATTGACAAGCCTGACGCGAACGTGGAACGGGTGCGTAGATGGTTGCAGCTTGCTGGATGTAAAAAAATATTCCCCGTCAGCTCGTTCACGGGCGAGGGGATTGCCGAGCTTGCGGCATATTTAAAAGACGGCGAGGACGAAACACCGAAATTGGACGAAGATGCGGCGATAGAAACGGCGGCAAAGACGGAAACGACGGCGAAAAAGCCCACGGCAAGGAAAGCGCCGAAAAAGTCGGCGAAGAAAACGGAAAACAAACCGCAAAAAGAGCTGGATACTTGGCTATTGTAAGACGGAGAAAAACATATGAGTAAAACGACGGTAATCGCATTTGCGAACAATAAAGGGGGCAGCGGCAAGACGACGACGTGTTCTAACGTCGGCTGCGCTATGGCGATGGCAGGAAAGAAAGTATTGCTTATCGACGGCGATATGCAATTAAATCTTACCATTTCCTTTTTCGACGAAGAAAAGGCGTACGAATACGCGCAGGGCGAGAAGAATATTTATCGCGCAATGAAAGACGAGCGTGATTTGTCCGATTATATCGTAGAAACGGGTATTGAAGGCTTGGATATTATTCCCTCGACGTCGCTGATGAGCTCGATTGAGTTTGATTTGTTTGCAAAATGGCAACGGGAAACGGTGCTGAAAAAATGCTTGGAGCGTGTACGCGCGAAAGGGTATTACGATTATATCCTTATCGATTCTCCGCCTACGCTCGGCGGCTGGGTGATGAATATTATGTGCGCGGCAGATTTCGTGGTAATTCCCGTCGAGGCGAGCCCTTGGGGCTTGTTCGGGCTGGCGAATATGTTTGAATTTTGCGAGCAGGCGAAAAAGATATCGCCTCGTTTAGAGGTGCTCGGTATCGCGATTACGAAAGCGGACGAGCGTAAAAAATATTTCAAGCAGACGTTGGAGACTTTGCAAGAAATGGAAGGCGCGACGTTGTTTGAAAACTATATCAGGGTAGACAGCGCGGTGGAATGGGCGCAGGACAACAGCAAGCCCGTCGTGGCGTTTAAGAAAACGAGCCGCAGCGCAGTCGAATATACAAAATTAACGAAGGAGATTATGGACTATGCCAATCGGAAAAAATGCGATTAAGAGAGTGGAAAACAACGGATATTCTAAGGTGAAAACGGCTGCGCCCGATATGGAAAACAGCACGGTGATTGCCAAGATGTCCAAGCAGGTAGAGGAAAAGCTCGTTGAGCCCGTGGAAAAGAAAACGGCGGCAAAAGCGGCGGCGAAAAAAGCGCCTTGTAAAAAGGCGGCAACGCCCGCAAAAGCTACGGCGGCAAAGGCAGAGCCCGTAAAGGCAGCAACGCCCGCAAAAGCACCTGCGAAAAAGCCTGCGACGAAGAAAGCACCCGTTAAAAAAACGGCAAAGAAAGAGGGCTTTGTAAGCGTAGAAGTCGGGCAGGAAATGCCGTATTATTTGTTGTAATATAACGAAAAAGAATGAAAACGCTCTGCGAAAAAGGCAGGGCGTTTTTTGTTTTTGGGCGGCGTATAAAAATCTTCACAAAACTTTCACGGACAAAATATACACTTGTGTTTATTCAATAATAAAAAAACTTGACAAAATTGACAATTCCGTATAAAATAGATAGAGTGGAAAATAGGCGTAGTATGCAAAAAAAGCGATTTTGACGTGTTTTTATTATAAAAGAAAGCCTTTTTAACGGTTATATCGAGCGTTTTGCCAGACAAAAACCTATTTTGCGTAATTTCTATACAGCATTTACACAAAAAGCAGAGCCGATATAAAAAAACGGCTTAGGAGGATTTATGAAAAAATCTATCAAACGTATTTTATGCGGAGCGTTGGCAGTGATGATGTCGTCCACGCTGTTGGTCGAACACACGTTGCGCCTGCGTCTTAACGCGGAATCGCTGCAAACGGGTACGGGCGCGGCGACGGCGCAGACGACGGACGTTTCGTTTGAAAACGTAACGGGGCAGTACGATACGACGGCGCTGAGAGAGCAATATCTCAATACTAGCGTTTTAAAATCGGAAAATCTTACGCCCGTATACGAAACGCGTACGGTAATGGTGACGCTGGATAGCGCACCGCTTGCCGATTACGCAAAAGACGAAACGGTGAGCGACTATCTCGCGAGCTGGAACGGTCAGCGCACGCTCGAAAAAATCACCGACGAGCAGAACGCGTTTTTGCGTAAACTCAGCAAAACGGGTATTGAATATACAGTGAAACGCACGTACGATACGCTGTTGAACGCGGTGGCGATTGAGGTGAATACCAAGCACGTATCCGCTATCAAGCAGATGGACGGGGTGGACAGCGTTGTTATCACGACGTCCTATTCCACGCCCGATACGGTGGCGACGACGTCCTCGACGGAGGTCGTTACCAACCAAACGAACGTGTACGATACGGGTATTTACGATTCTTCGGAATTTTCGGAAATATACGGCGCAGGTACGGTCGTGGCTATCCTCGATACGGGGCTTGACTATACGCACCCTGCTTTCCAAGGCTTCCAAACGGCAAACCCCGAAATTGCGTGGAGTGAAGAATACGTAGAGGAGATGGTGGCAACGCGCAGCCTCGTTGCGGAAACCCGTTCGGGTACGCTCAAAGGCTCGGACGTGTACGTGAACGCGAAAGTGCCTTACGCGTACGACTACGCAGACGACGACGCGGACGTATATCCTTCCTATTCCAACCACGGTACGCACGTAGCGGGTATTATCGGCGGCTATGATACGAACGGCTACACGGATAAGGACGGTAACCCCATTGACGAAACGTTCAAAGGGGTAGTTCCCGACGCGCAGTTGGCGATTTTCAAGGTATTCACGGACGATTTGGACGATCCTGATATCGGCGGCGCGGTGGCGGAAGACATCATTGCGGCGTTGGAAGACTGCGTAACGCTGGGCGTGGACGTAATCAATATGTCCTTGGGTACGTCGTGCGGCTTTACGACGACGAACGACGGTGACGACGAGGGCGAAATGCTCAACGCCGTGTACGAAAGAATCCAAACGGCAGGCATCACCCTTTGCGCCGCGGCAAGTAACGACTATTCGTCGGGCTATGGCGGTACGTTCGGTACGAACCTGAAAAGTAATCCCGATTCGGGTACGGTAGGCTCGCCGTCCACCTTTGCGGCGTCCTTGTCCGTTGCGAGTATCAACGGTCAAAAAGCGAGCTATATGGTAGCGAACGCAACGGACGAAGCGAACAAGGCGTTCGTGTTCTATGAAGAATCGCGCGACATCGACGGCAACCCGTTCGATTTCACGGGCGATTTGCAAAAATTATACGGCAAGACGGAATTTGAATACGTCGTTGTGCCCGGTATCGGTCAGGCGGCGGATTATACGTCCTCGATTAGAAAAATGTTCGTGGACGGCAACGGCGTGTCCTTGGGCAGAATCGCGCTGATTAAGCGTGGCTCGACGACGTTCCAAGAAAAAGTGGAGCTTGCAATGGACATGGGCGCGGCAGGCGTTATCGTCTACAACAACGTAGCCGGCGTTATCCGTATGAACCTCGGTGAAATCGACAATCCCGTGCCTTCCGTTTCTATCAATATGAACGCAGGTAACGCGCTCGTTGCGGCGGCAGGCAGATCCCGTTTGGGTACGATTTCCATTAGCGAAGAATACAAGGCAGGGCCTTTTATGAGTGAATTCTCCTCGTGGGGACCTACGCCTGACTTAAAGCTCAAGCCCGAAATCACGGCGCACGGCGGTGAAATTACTTCCACCGTACCCGGCGGCTATGGCGAGCAGAGCGGTACGTCCATGGCTTCGCCGAATATGGCAGGCTTTATGGCGCTCGTTAGAAATTATATCAAGAAAGACCTCGGCATTACGAACCCCGTAGAAATCAATCGTTTAGCAATGCAGCTCACGATGAGCACGGCGACGACGGCGCACGATCAGGACGGTTTGCCGTATTCTCCCCGTAAGCAGGGCGCAGGCGTTGCAAGACTTGAACGCGTAGTCGGTGGTACGAGCGCGTATCTGTATACGGACGTTGCGGAAAACGACTATCGCCCGAAGATTGAGCTGGGCGACGATCCCAACAGAGTGGGCGTGTATACGCTGAACTTTAAGATTAAGAACTTCGGTACGAGCGATTTGGAATTTGCCAAAGACAGCCTCGTGATGACGGAGAGCGTGGCAAAGGACGCGAACGGCGATAGCTTGGCGGTGAGCGAACAAGCGTATATGCTGGACGACAACGCGCCGCAGTGGACGATGAACGGCGAGGCGTTAGAGGGTGCTACGTTTAACGTGGCGGCAAGCGCAACGGCAGAATTTTCCGTCACCGTAACGCTTTCCAACGAAGAAAAGAGCTATATCGATGCGGAATTTAAGAACGGTATGTACGTAGAGGGCTTTTTACAGCTCGTATCCAAGACGGAAGGACAATGTGATTTGAGTATTCCTTTCCTTGGTTTCTACGGCAACTGGGAAGACGCGCCTATGCTCGATTACACGGCGTTCGAGGTAGCGGAATCCGAGCAAGACGCATCTATTTTGGAAGAGGATAAAATACAGGCGAGTATTTGGGCTACGCAGCCGTACTCGATGTATTACAATGAAAAATATATCCTGCCTATGGGCGGCTACGTATATCTTTTGCCCGACGACGTAGACCCTATGTACGTGGACGAGGACCATTGTTCCATTTCCCGTTACAATGAATATTACGGCGAGGGTAACGCCGAAAACTATATGACGTCAACGGGTATCAAAGCCGTGTACGCAGGGCTTTTGAGAAACGCGCGCGTCGTTAAATATAAGATGTATAACGTAGAAACGGGGGAAATGATTCTCGAAGACCAGTGCAACCGCGTCGGCAAAGCGTATACGGCAGGCGGTTCGCCCGTGCCTGCGAACGTAGAGCTGGAAATCACGCCCGAACAGTATGGGCTGGTGGCGAACGGCAAATACCGTATGGATTTCGAGTTCTTTATGGACACCCCCGCAGACGGCGAGAAAGCGGCGGAAGAGAACACCTATTCCTTCTCGTTCACGGTGGACTACGAAGCGCCTATTTTAGAGGATGCGCGTATCCGTTATTATAATTATAAAGACGGCAACAAGGAAAAACAGCGTATCTATCTTGACGTAGACGTTTACGACAACCACTACGCGCAGGCTATGATGCTCTGCTATCCGAAGGTGGATTCGGAAGGGCAAACGGTGTTGCAGCTCGCAACGGACTATCCCACGCCCGTTCGTAACGCGAACAAGAACGGTACGACGACGGTCACCATTGAAATTACGAACATTTACGAGTATATCTGTTCCGAATACGGCAATCAGCTGTATTTGCAGATTGACGACTATTCCATCAACAGCTGCTTGTATCGCGTGCAGGTAGGGGATGCGAATACGGATATCTTGCCCGACAACGGCGAATTTGAGCTGGCGGACGGCGAAGATGCTATCACGTTGGATATTTACGGCACGCATAAGGTCGCTATGGAATACGCAGGCAACGCGAATCTTTCCAACTTCCTTTGGACGTCTATGAATCCCACGATTGCGGACGTGAAGAACGGCGAAATTGTCGGTCTTAAAACAGGCTCGACGAAGATTATCGTCAGCAACCGCAAGGGCGACACCAAGACGATTAACGTCACGGTGACGGATACCGTTTCCAAGGCAATGCCCAACGTTCCGTCCATTTCCTTCGGCGTTATTAAAAACCGCTACGACGCGCTGGTGAAGGCGAGCGGTTCGGTAGAGGTACACGCAGGGAAATCCCTGACGCTTAGCGTTTTGCCCGAGCCGTGGTATCATCCCATGACCGATTTGAAGATTGAGTGGTCGACCTCCAACGCGGCGGTGGCGACGGTGGATGGGAACGGTAACGTAGAAACGTTGAAAAAAGGCACGGCAATCATCACGGCGGTCGTGTATAAGAAAGCGGGGAACAAGTGGGAACAGACGCTGTATTCCGCGACGGTTATCCTGCGCGTACAAAACGAATTCACGGTGAGCAATTACACCCTTACCGATTATAACGGCGTCGGCGGCGTGGTGACGATTCCGACGGATATGAATATCTGGTATATCGGTGAAGAGGCGTTTAAAGACAACGACAATATCACGAAGATTATTATTCCCGAAACGGTGACGCAAATCAATCCCAGAGCGTTTATCAACTGCTCGGCTTTGGAAGAAGTGTACTTCGTTTCCGAGGAAAAGAACCCCATTGCCACGGCAGACCTCACCTTGATTTACGAGCAGGCGTTCTACAACTGCCCGAATTTGAGAAAGGTGGATTTGAGCAACGTTAAGACGATTACGGTTGCGGAAGATTGCTTTGGCGCGTGTCCGAAGCTGTCCGAAGTGGTGGATATGCCTAGCATCGGTACGATGCACCATAGGGCGTTTGCAGGCACGGCGCTCACGAGCGTTGATTTGACGGGCTTGCATATGAGCGGCAACAACGTATTCGAGGGCTGTACCAAGCTCACGAGTATAAAGACGGGCAAGTTTACGGCAATCGGCAAGTATATGTTTAAGGATTGTACGGGCTTGCGTAGCAAGATTACGCTAGCAACGCCGAAGATTGGCGAGGGTGCGTTCTCGGGCTGTGTCAACCTCACGGGCGTGATTTTCGATTCCGCAGGGGAAGCGATTAGCTTTGATATCGGCGCAAGAGCGTTTGAAAACTGCGGCAAGAACGCCAAGACCAACTTCACGGTGGATTTTGGCGGCGAGAGTATCCGTTCGATTGGGGAAAGAGCGTTTGCAGGTTCTTCGCTGAAAGCGTTGACGGCTATGAACGGCTTGAAAGAGCTGGGCGCAAACGCGTTCATTAACACGTATCTCGAAAGCATTGTAATTGACGACACGTTGGATTTGGCGGCATTGCATATCAGCGGCGTACCGTTTAGCAATATCACGCTGACGGTAACGGACGGTTCGACGAAATACGTGGAAGATGGCGGCGTGATTTATAACGCTGATAAGACGGCGATTTTGTTCGTAAACAGCGCGGTAAACGGCGCCTTCACGACGCCTGCTACGGTGACGAGGATAGGCGCGTACGCCTTTGCAGGCAGCAACGTTACGTCGCTTGCGTTGACGGAAAACGTCACGGAAATCGGTGAATCGGCGTTTGAAAACGCGAAGATTACGAGCGTTGCCTTTAACGGCGCGAATATCACTGCTATCCCTCAAAGAGCGTTCTTCGGCGCGGCGATTACGGACGTTGCGTTGCCTGATACGGTGACGAGTGTGGGCAATCAAGCGTTTGCAGGCTCGGTGATTAAAACGTTTGAGGCGGACGGCTTGACGACGCTTGGTAACAGCGTGTTTGAAGACTGCGTTGCTTTGCAAACGGTGACGCTGGCAAACGGCGTGAAAACGATGGGTAGCCGCGTATTTGCAGGCTGTACGGCGCTCACGAGTGTGGCATTGCCTTCGTTGGAAAAATTAGGCGAAATGACCTTCTTTGGCGCGAGCAACCTCACGAGCGTATCCTTCGGTGCGAACGCAACGACGACGGGCGCGTACACGTTTATGAACACGTCGGTAACGAGCGTTACGTTTAGCGGCAATGAGATAGAAAGCATTGGCGAGGGCGCGTTCTACAACGCTTCGAAATTGCAGACGATTACGCTGCCGAGTAGCGTGACGAACGTGGAAAGATTTGCGTTCCAAAATTGTAGAAGACTTGCGGAAGTGAACGGCATTGAAAACGTCGTATACTTTGGCGATCAGGCGTTTTATAATACGGCGCTGCCTACGTTGCAGCTTAGTAGCGCGAAATATATCGGTATCGGCGCGTTTGCGGCAGAGGGCTATAACGGCGGCGACGTCACGGCGACGTATACGGCAATCGAAATGCCCGTCGTGGAAGAAATCGGCATTTACGCGTTCTTGAACGCGGGCGTGGAAAGCTTGCAGCTCCCTGCAACGTTGAAAACAATCGGCTACGGCGCGTTTGCTTCGGCGGAAAACTTGACGACGATTATCGTGGACGAGGCAAACGACGTATTCTTCGTGGAAGAAAAAGTGCTGTATCGCGCGATTAGCGACGGCGTTTACGAGCTGGTATGTTATCCTGCGGCGCGCACGGTAGAGCCTACGGAAAACGGCAAGGAATATACGGTGCTTGACGGTACGGTGCGTATCGAAGCGTACGCGTTCTACGGCTTGAACGAGGGCGTGTTGGAGGCAGTCGTTCTGCCGTACAGTATCAACGCAATCGGCGATTCCGCGTTCTTTGACAGCGGCGTTATCGAGTATACGTTCGAGAGTATCCAAGCGCCCGTTTTGGAAACGGAATACCGCGCGGAGATTGAGACGACGATTGAGAATATGGCAACGTCGTCCACGGTGGCGTACTATAAGGGATATTTTTACAGCAATTTCCAAACGTACTTGTTCGATTTCACTTCGTACGGCACGGAAACGAGCTATTTGGTGATGAATTATCCCGAAAACGGCGTGGGCTATAACAATCACGTTTACGCGCTGTATTTTGGCGAACGCAACACGATAGGCGTGCTCATGGCGGACAATACGCGTGAGGCGATTGAGATGATAGAGAATATGCCGACGGCGGAAGAGATTGCGACGTGGGCGAGCTGGGAAACGACGGACGATAACCTTGCAAACGTACGCGCGTTTGCGGAGGAATTGAAGCTGGCGCGTCTGTATTACAACAACGCGAGCAAGGACGAGGCGCAGTTTGCGTTCATCAGCGACGAACTGACGCAAAAGCTGACGGACGTGGAAACGGCGTTCCGTGACGTGAAAGCGGCGTTCGGCTTGGTTAGCGCGATTGCGAGCTTGGAAACGGACGAATCGAGCAGCCACAAGACGAAATACCAAGAAGGCGAAACGTTTAGTATGGAAGGTCTTGTCGTATTGATTATCTACGACGACGGTTCGACGGAGATTGCGGACAATTCCAAGCTGACGTTGTTGGATACCAAGCCTTTGTCCAAGTGGTCGAGATACGTAACGCTCAGCTACGAGGGCACGACGCAGGTATTGCGTGTGGAACTCACGGTGGAGGCGAAAGAGGATTCGTCGTCGAGCGAAGAGGAGAGTTCTTCGGAAGAAGAAAGCTCGTTAGAGAGCGTAAGCGACAGTGTTTCGGACGGCAAGAAGAAGGGCTGCGACGGCACGATTAGCGGTGTAACGGCAGTCGTAGGGATTGCGGCGCTTGGCGCGGTGATGCTGAAACGCCGTAAAGAAAAGGGCGATAACGAATAATATCGTGACAAATGAAAAACACCCGACGGGATTTACCTCGTCGGGTGTTTTGATATTCATAAAAGGATTACGTGCGCGGTTTTCTTTTAACGGCGAAAAAACGCCGCCTAAAACGAGCGAGAATAAAACGAACGAGGAAATACCCGTTTAAAAAAATGTAAAAAATAAGCCCTATTGCAAGCGTTTTTGCAATAGGGCTATTTTTGTTGTCTTTGTGACGAAACCGTTAAACACGGTAGGGGGGATTATTCCGCTTTGGTAATCATAATCTTGATGTTTTGATTGTCGTTATAATCAAGGATTGCGGTATATTCCACGCCGTTTTCGTCGATAAGGGTAATTTCCGCCGTGTTGTTGGTGTTGTACGCCGTCACTTTATAGCGGTACGTTTTACCGTTGCTTGCGCTTAGCGTACCGTATTCACCGCCGATATTCATACCGTCAAAGACGTACGTTACGCCTTTTTCGTCCGTGGCTTTGGTGAGATAGAGTCCGTCTACTTCCGTGCGAACAAGCGCTCTGTCGCCGTTTACGTACGAATCAGCGTTCGTCAAATCGTCCGTGAAAGAAATCTTGTAATACAGCGTTCTCTTCACGCCGTCGGACGAGCCGAGAAGCTCTTGCGACCACATTACGATACCGTCTTCATCCATCGAATAATAGTAGTAGGTGGAGGAATCGCGACGTCTTAAACGCGCTACGCCGTTGACGTAGGGGCTAGATACGCCGTCAAATTCTACGAACAATTCAGGGTCTTTGTTCCAAGACCAAGAGCCGTACAATTCGTTCGCTCTCGTGCATACGGCGTATTCGCCGAGCAGGTAGCTCGCGTATTCGGAAATAATAATCGTATCTTCGTCGAAAAGGAATACGTAGTAGGTGATAGGCATACCTGCGTCTTTATAGCTAAACGTCAGCGTCGTGCTATCGAGATAGGTCATCACCACTTTGTGTCCCTTGAACGTTGCCAGCACTTTGTTTTCCGTCGTCGTCGCGCCGATACTAAACAACGCGAATTGACCGCCGATTGCCCAGTCGCCCATCAGTTCGTTCGCTACGTACAGCTGACGGGGGGTGTCGTTTAAGGTGAGCGTATAGGCACTTTGGGTGGCTACGATACTGCCGATAATAACGTCGTTTTCGTATACGCTATACGCGCCGTCGATTTGGCGATAGCCGTATATCGCGCCGTTGACGGTGAGCGTACCGCCCGAGGTAAGATTGCTCTTACCGTCGAAAAGATAACGGTTGCCGTCTTCGTCCACGAATACTTTGTTAGCAAATTCGTCTTTGCGTTCCAGCTGAACGGATGCGCCGTCTAAGGTAATCGTGACGATTTTTTCGTCCTCGTCGTAGTTGAGCGTGTATTGCACGCCGTCGTATACGAACGTACCGTTAAGGGTGGAATCGCTGAGGGTGTATTTCACTTCGGCGTCGTTGCCGTTGACGGTGATAACACCCGACATATTTACGTAGTTGATAGAGCCGTAGAAGCCTTCACCGTTGAAATCAATCGTTTCAAACGTAGCGTCGTTGCTAATCCATTCGCCTGCGTAGTCGTCCACGACGAACAGCGTGTATGCGGTGTAGCCCGTGTCTGCGTTCATAGGATCGTAGAGAACCGCCGAGAGCGCGTGGTAGTTTAATACGTAGGTGAAATATCCGAAGATAACGCCGTTTTCCGTATACATAGCCACGTAGCCGTCCGTTTCACTCGTTTCGTAGTTGACCTCGAAAGAGTAGCCGCTGATATAGTCTATCGTCGCCGTGCCTCTGCCGCTTTCGTTGATACCGTTAAAGACAATCGTTGCGCCGTTCTGTTTATCTACCCATTTGCCAAGGTAGCTGTGTTCTTTGTAATACGTCTGCGTTTTGTCGCCTACGATTACCAGCGCGCCGTCGCTATTAAAGGACGCCGTATCGCCGTTGTTCATCGTCAGCGTTTTGCCGTCCGCGCTCACCGTGTACGTGCCGTTTGCGCGTTCGAGTATGGTTTCGTCTGCGTTATAGCCGTTGCGAGTGTAGCCGACGTAGGCGTACGTCCAGTTGCCTGCGCCGTCAAAGACGTACGTCTTGTTGACGGTGGCGGATTTCGTCCAAGTACCCTTGAACGCGTCATACGTCGAAAGGCTTGCAATAGCTATGCTTGCCGTCGTGCCGTCCGCGTAGGTGAGGGCAAGATTTTCGCCGTTTATCGTGTAAGTAAATTCCGCATAGCCCAGCTCGCCGCCTTCCAAATAGCCTTTCGCGCCATAGAAAGTGTAGTAGACGTCGCCACTGTAATATTCGCCGCGGAAAGCCGTCTTTGCCGCCACGAGGGGAGCGTCCGTCGTAAAGTATACGTTGTCTGCAAGCAACAAGCCGTCCTCGGTAATCGTCACTTTATAATCGAAGAAGGAATAGCGGTTGATATCGAAATACGCGTCCGCCGTATCGTCCTCAACGATGACTTCGCCGAGATAATATCTGGAAAGACGAGCCGCCTCGATGAGCGCCGTTTCACCATTATAAAGATAGTTGGTGGTGAGCGTATCGTAGCCGTCGGTGTAGATAGCGTTGCCGCCTTTGGTAAGCTCCAACGTTACCTTTTTCGCGTTATCGACGAGCAACATATATTCGCCAACGATAGGGGTGGGATCGGCAAAGCCGACGTACATCACCACGTTGTTCGTTGCCAAGTACGCGAAAGGCACTTTCATCGTGCAAGCTTCGTCGAAGTAGTAGCCGTAGGAAAGATAGCCGTTGTCTGCCGTGTAATATAAGGGCAGGTTGCCCGTGGCAAACGCTTCGCCAATCGTTACGTACGCGTCGGACGCGGAGTTGAGGTAGTTCATAGTGAACGAGGAGTTGCCGTTCACTTCCAACGGCTCCATTTCACCGTTTGCGTTCTTCGTAACGTAATGTCTTGTAATCGTCGTCGTGACGGAATTTTCCGTCGTTTCGTAGTTAATCGTAGGGTATTTATCGTCGTGGAATTTCCAGTTGATATTCAGCCAGTTCAGCTTTTCAGCCGTATCGCGAACGTCTGCGAGGGCAACGCCCGAATAGCAGTTAAATTCCACGTATTTTTCCGAGGACGCCAACGCCTGCGCCGCGTCGTAGCCGCCGCCGATAATGGGAGCGGTCACCTGATACGCCGCGCCCGAGAGCGCCTGCGCGTAGGTCGTGTTCGCGGCAAAGCTATCGTTCACGATAGAATCGTTTTCCGCAAAGCCGACGATACCGCCTGCATACGCCGTGCAATATTCTAACGCATCGCCTGCGCTTACCGCCGATTGCGTTGCTTTTGCTACGACGTCGCCCGTTGCGTAGCAGTTGCTGACGGAGGTGTATTGACCAAGCCCGCCTGCGATACCGCCGCTACGGATAGCGCCGCTCACCGCGCCGTTGGAATAGGAGTTACTGATATACGCGGGGGCGAAGGGGTAATTCGTAGTGAGGAAGCCCGAAATGCCGCCTGCGTACAGCGCCGCGCCTTTGAGGATATTCACGTCTACGTCCACGGCGGAATAGGCGATTTCCGAGGGGAAATGCGCGTCGAATTCTTCCATATACACGCCTTGCTGATAGCCGATAAGCCCGCCTACGAAAGAGAAATACGCTTCGTCTGCCGATACGTTAATTTCCCCGTTCGTCGCGTCGCAAAGGTATACCGTCGTACCGATACCGTAGCCGATAAGCCCGCCTGCCGTAATGGTGAGGTTGCTAGGATCGCGCGCGTCGGTGATGCTGGCGTTGATAGTGAAATTATCCAGACATACGCCGTAGAAAAGACCGCTGCTTTGTACGGATAAATCGACCATCACCGCGCCGAACAGACCGACGTAGTTGGTATCGTTCGTTTCGATATTGAAATTGGAGATGGTATGTCTTACCATTGCGCCGCTTTCAGGGTTCGTTTCGCAGGTGAAACAGCCTGCAAAATACGCGTTGTCGTTGTTGAGGTCGCCGATGACTTTTAACGTTTCGCCCTTACAGTCGATATCGTTGGCAAGGATATACGCGCCCGTTACGTACGCGTAAACGCCTTTATTTACCTGCTCTGCGATATACAACAAATCGATAGGGCGGGTAACGACGAACGCGTCGTCCATTGCGCCCGTGCCCGTCATACTGGATACGTCTTTACGCACGCCTGTCACCGTTATCGTCAGTTCTTCTTCCACCTTTACGTTGTATACGCCGTTACCGTTATGCGCTACGGGTTTGCCGTTGATCATAACGACAGGCGAACCTGTGTAGAAACCGCCGACTTCGACGCTGAACGTCAGCGTTTTGCCTTCGCCTACCTTATCGCCGTCCTCCACGTCGGAAACGTAGGAATACCCCTCGCCTGCCGTGAAATTTATGGTGTGCCAAGCGGTGGGCTGCGCCTCGGACGAAGCGGAAGAGGAACTATCCGCGTTGCTGTTTTCTACGCTCTCGGAAGAAACGGGCGTTGAAACGTCGTCCGTTTTCTTGTTGCAGGCAACGCCCGCCATCGTAAAGCCAACGCAAAGGGTAGCTAAAAGGGAAATTAAAAATTTTTTCATAATAACTCCGTGGGATATTGTTTTTGCCGTGTTACGTTCGTACCATATTTATAATTTCAAGAAATTGCATAATAAAGACGGTAAACAATATCTCGTTAAAATATACCAAGTATATTATACAATATAATAAAAGAAATGACAAGAAAAAACGGGGGAGTTTTTATAATTTTACCTGTTTTTCACAAAGCCGAATATTTCCTGCGCTGGCAAAAGCCGCTGTTTAGAATACGGCGGAAGTACTTGACAAGGCAGAGAATTTATTATATAATATACTGTGTCGTAGTATGTATACGACGCGCTTAAAATAACCTAAGGATTGTATGTAAATGAGAGAGGAAAAGGCTCGAAAAATACGTTGGATATACGGGATATGCCTCAGCGTATACACGTTTATCGTGGGCGCGCTGTTTATCGTGCAGACGTGGCGGATATTCCTGCCCGGCGGCAAGGGAAATTATACGGCGGCAAGTATCGCGGAAAAATTTTCGGAGATAGCCCTGCCCGTGTGGCTGTGGGTGGCGGCGGTCGTTATCGGCGGCGCGCTGGCGATTGCGTTCCCGATTAGTAAAACAAAGCCAAAGGCATACGTTACCACGCAGATACAGCTGGAACGCTTGGGGGCGCGGTTGCTCGGCGGCGAGGATAGCGACGGCAAAGCGAAAAAGGAACGAAAATTCCGCATTGCATTGGGGATTGCCTGCGCGATTGCGTGCGCGGTGGCGGCGTGCGTTGCGCTGTTTATTATGCTCGATAAATCATACGTGGCGAAAGTGGATAGGGAATTTTTCTCGGGCACGAACGCCGTAGTCGATAGGCTGTTTTCGTTAGTGCCTTGGGGCTTGGCGGCGTTTGCGTTGGCGATTGCGGCGGCGTATTTGATAGAGGGGAGCCGCAGACGCGAAGTGCAGATTTTAAAAGCTGAGCTTGCCAAAGAGGGCAAGATAGCCAAAGCGCCTGCAAAGCCGAAAACGGAGCAGGTGGAAAACCGTCGTTTGGTGCTTATCGTTCGTATTGTTTTGGCGGCGGTTGCGTTGATGTTAGTGGTCGTAGGAATCGTGAACGGCGGTATGTCCGAAGTGTTCAAGAAGGCGATTAATATATGCACCCAATGTATCGGCTTGGGGTAAAAGCACGTATTTGCGGCGCGATGCTGCGTTGTACTTGCGTTTTGCCTTGCTCGTGTACCCTTTTGTACACTCCCGTCGGCAAAGCCGCGTACGCCTTGCCTCGCTTGCAACTCCGCACTTTTACTTCGCTTATGTTGAGTGTGATAGAAAGTAAAGACTAATAAAAACGATTACGATTATGAAAAAATTTTTTGCAAAAATTAAAACGTGGTGGAAAAACCACAAACCGACCAAACGCCGCGTGGTACAGCTGTATGCGGCGTTGCTTACCAACGCCAACATCAAGGGCTTTTTCAACGGCCGTATCTATCAAGGCGCGACGAAAAATCTCTGCGTGCCCGGGCTGAACTGCTATTCTTGCCCAGGCGCTATCGGCGCGTGTCCTTTGGGTTCACTCCAAAACGCATTGATGGAATCGTCCACACGCTTGCCTGCGTATATTTTCGGTATCATTATCCTGTTCGGGTTGTTGCTCGGCAGGACGATTTGCGGCTGGCTCTGTCCCGTGGGGCTTGGGCAAGAATTGCTGTATAAAATCAAAACGCCAAAGCTGAAAAAGAGCAAGGCAACGCGCGTGCTGTCTTATCTGAAATACGTATTATTAGTGGCGCTCGTCGTGATTTTGCCTATCCTGTTCACCGTACCAGGCTTTTGCGAATTCATTTGTCCTGCGGGTACGTTAGAGGGCGGCGTGGGCTTGCTCGGCAATAAAGCGAACGAGGGCAGTCTTGGTATGCTCGGCCCGTTGTTTACGTGGAAATTTACCCTGCTCGTGTTGATTATCGTAGGCAGTATTTTCGTGTTTCGTCTGTTCTGTCGTTTCTTGTGTCCGTTGGGCGCGCTGTACGGCTTTTTCTGCCGTCTTGCGCTGCTTGGGGTAAAGCTCGATAAGAACAAGTGCACCGATTGCGGACTGTGCGTGTCCGTATGTAAAATGGATATCAAGCGCGTGGGCGACCACGAGTGCGTACATTGCGGCGATTGTATTGCCGTTTGTCCTACGAAAGCGATTACGTGGAAAGGCTCGAAACTGTTCCTGCGCGGCGATAACGTAGAAACGCCTGCAACGACGGATATCAAGCCGATTAGCGGTATGGTACAGCCCGTAGCAAAGGACGAGGCGAAAGCTACGGTGGAGGGGAAAGACAATGCGTAAGATAAAACCTTTCACTTGGACGAAAAAAACGTTGGAAACGGTGGCGTGGTCGCTTGCGGGAGTTGTGATGGTGGGCGCGCTGACGTATTATAATTTCATAGACAAAGCGCCTGCGGCGGGCGTGGAAGTGGGGAATCATTGTCCCGATTTCACGGCGCAGACCTATCAGGTGCAGGGCGATACGTTCAGCCCGAGCGGTGAAACGTTCACCCTTTCGCAACAAATCGGTAAAGTGGTTATCGTCAATTTCTGGGAAGTGTGGTGTCAGGGCTGTATTATGGAACTGCCCGAATTCAACGAAATCCAAGAAGAATACGGCGATAAAGTGGAAGTGATTGCCATTGCCGGCGTGACGTCTACGATAGAGAGCGCGGCGAAGTGGATGAGCGAGAAAAAATGGCTTGGCTGGGACGATAAGCACGACTGGGTGGATTTTTCTATCACTTTTGGGTATTTGCCGACAGCCGTTTGTACGGAGTTGGGTTGTAGCGGTATGTTGCCGCGTACGATTGTTGTGGATAAGAGCGGTATCGTAACGTACGCCGCCGATTCGTCTATGACGTACGACAAACTGCAAGAGATAGTCGAGAGTTTGTTATAATAACGTATAATAACGACGATTGAGCGTTGGCAATTTTATAAAAAACGGTATGATAAAAGACGGAGCGAAGTATGCTCCGTCTTTTCGTTTTGTTTTTGGTTGTATTAGCCGTTGTTGCCAAGATTCAACACGATATCGCCTGCCGTTTCCGAGACGATATGGATAATCAGGATATCGCCAGCGTTCAGCGTAATCGTTGCCGTGCCGTCCTGCAAATACGTCGAGTTGTCCACGCCGTAGCCGCCCGTGCCTTCCAGTTCTACCAACGTACCAATCATAATCGCCGCATCCGATTCGGAAGAAATGGTCATCTCGCCGCCCAAATCGATTGCGTATTTATAATAGCCTTCATAGGATACCGTCGAGCCGTGTACCTTGATAGGGGATACGGTGGCTACGCCTTCGCTAACGTTCAGCTCGGCTGCCGTGTCCAGCGTTACGCCCGTTGCCGCACTCACCGTAACGGTGACGTCGTCCATTGCCGCGCCGGTCACGCTACCGATTTGGAATTTTTTAGCGACCAACTCACTGCTGGTGAACGTTACGCTAAACGGTGCGTTGTACGTCGAGCCGTCCATTTTAAGGATAACGTTTTCCGCGTTGCACGATACGGTGTAGTAGCCGTCAACCGCGAACGAACAGAAGAGGTAGTCTGCTACGGGTAAATCTACGACGTTGTTGCCTACCGTCAAATCCAAGGGCAGCTCGGGCGTGCCAGGCGTCATCTGCGCGTAATAGTAGCAGCCTGCGAGCCAAATCCAGTCTTCTTTATTTTTCCAATCTTCCTGCGTGATACTGGAATCGAAAGGCTTTTTCACAGTTACGTAGAGATTGAGGAATTCGTACAATTCCTGCGTTACGGGATACAGACCGTCGCTGTTGACGTAGTTGTCGTAGGAGTTTGCGGTGGGATCTGCGTCAGCTAAGAAGAAGAAACCTTCTTCGTTGGGTACGTACTGCGCGCCGTGGCTATACAACATATACCCGAAATATTTTACGAGGATGTTGCCGTCTACGGTGTAGCCGTCCATACAGCCCAACGTGTTTGCCGTGCCCTGCGCCGTTACGTAATCGACGGTGAGGAGTTTGGTAGGCACTGCCGTAATCGCCGTGTAGATATACGCACCAGGATTTTCAGGCGTACCCATACGGTACCAGCCCGTGGATTCTTCTAAGTAATATTCGCTGTCGTAAGGTACGGAAATCATCTTTTCCGAGCTGGACTTTTCAGGCGCTTTTACGCCGTTGATTTGCGTAGCGTAGACGTTTACCGTTTCCGAAACGGGTACGAAAGGTGCGGGTGCTACGCGTACGAACGCGATTTTTACCGTGTCGCCTGCGTTACCGCTCAAACGCCACGTTGCCGTCCAAGCCGAGTGGTAGTGCGCTTTGTCTGCGGTTACGGTAGAAAGGAAATCGCCGCTGTCTAATTCGATAGATTCATAATATTGGTTAGGGTTGTAATAGAAACCCGAATGGTCGAATCTAACCGCCGTTACGTCGTTTGGATTGCCGTCCGTGGAAAGGAGAGCGTACTGACCTTCTTGCGACGCGCCGAACGACAACCAAATTTCGCCTTCGCCAGAGTTGCTGTCCGCTTTTACGGGCAAAACGATTTCATAATAGCCCTCGGAAATTTGATAACAGTTGTAATCGGTGCCGTCGCCATAAAGAGTGAGGTCGGGAGTGGGGTTTTCAGGATCGTAAGAAAGGCTGAGCTCGCGCGAGCGTTCCTGACAATCTTCCACCGCATTGACGTACGTCGTATCGGCAGGAATTTCGGGCAGAGTAACGCTTTCGTCGCATCTGGAACAAATGCCCGTATTGCCGAAGTCGTGGTTGAGCGCCGCAATCGTACCCGTATCCTTTTCCGAACAATCAGGGTCGGTACATTCGCGTTCTTTTACGCCGTCTTCCGTGCAGGTGGGATCGCTGATTTTTACCCATTCGCCCCAAGCGTGTTTGACGGTTTCTTCACTGCTTTCGCTGTTTTCGCTGCTTTCACTGCTTTCACTGCTGTCGCTTGCGCTCGTTTCGTCGTTACTCGAAGTTTCTTCGGAAAGTGTTTCGGAAGAGGTGGGGGCATTGGACGAGGTGGGCGTTTTGTCGTTGTTGCAAGCTGCCGTGGTGACGATAGACGCCATCATCAATAAAGAGGTGCACAGCGCAACGAGTTTTTTAAATTTTGCCATAAAAATTGCTCCTTAATATTTTTTAGATAGGTATGCCTACGCGCAAAATCGATTACGCATAGGCATACGGATTGATTAGGGGATTAAACGCTCATCGTTACGTAATAGTAACAGAGCATAAGCCACGAATTATACAGACCTTCGTATTTTTGCATCGTAATCGTTTGCAAAATCTCAAAGATGTTTTGGTCGACTGCCGCAAAGCCTTCCAGCTCGCCTTCGTTCTGCATTGCTTGGAAGCAAATGAGCTGAATATCGGGCGTGTAGTCGTGACCGTTCACGTAGAAGGCTCGTTTTTCAGGCGCGTATTTTTGCGCGTCACGGCAGATATCGTAGAGGCTGATGCTGTTGAAGAACGCCGTGGGACGGTTTACGTCAAGATAGATAATCGAGCCGAGTTCGCCGTTTTCGTCCACGTAGTGATAATAGCCGTCTCCGCCCGTTGCGGGGTCGGAATAGGCGTAATCGATTGCACCGGGAATATAAATCTCAAAGGTGACCATATTCGCGCTGTAAGGACCTACCGCGCAGTTGTCAAGATAGGTGTACGTTTCGCCTACGTATTCGATTTCTACGTTGTAGCTACCCGCTACGTCCAAGAACGTGGTGAACAGCATATAGTACAGCTCGCCTTCTTCAAACGCGTAGTAGAATTCAAAGTTTCCGTCTACAATCGTCATACCGTTTTCGTCCACGGTAGAATCGGCGAATACTTTGTCGGTGTACGTGCCGAGGAAGGTCATTCTATCGCTCGCCATAAGGAATACTTCCGTATCCATTTCACCCGTCGAATATACGTGGTATACGCCCGATTTTTCAGGAGTAAACTTGTATTTAAAGCCACGAGGCGTCATAGCGTAAAGCACGTCAATCGTATTCGAGCCTTCCTGCATTTCAATCGCGCCTGCAAAGGAGATACCGCGCAGGGGATCGGGCATAGGCTCGCTCTGACCGTAATGGTCGTAATACAGGCACAATTCCAGCCACTCGTTCGCGTGGTATTTGCCGTCCCAAATCTTGCCGAATTTAACGTATTCCACTACGAGGTCGAGCAACGTTTTCAGCTCTTCCGTGACGGGTGTAAAGCCGTGCTGCGAGCCGTGGATAACGGTGTGCTGGCTTGCTTCCCAAGCGTAGTCTTCGATAAAGTCGCGATAGTCGAAGCCGTTGACAACGCAATAGTTGTTGAACGCGAGCAGCCATACGCTCGTTTCGTTCCAAGAGCTTGCCTGCAACAAGTTCGCAAAGAGGATAGGGCCGTCCACGTCGTTTACGTGATAGTAGCCGTCTTCTTCGTTGAATACGGGGGTGATATAGTTCTTAAACTGCGTCGTTGCGTTTTCGTCGGTGTTGTATACCGTTGCCGCCT
The DNA here is from genome assembly GCA_017507005.1 of Clostridia bacterium. Classification (GTDB taxonomy): domain Bacteria; phylum Bacillota; class Clostridia; order Christensenellales; family Borkfalkiaceae; genus Scatosoma. Next base: position 28,322 of record JAFWBT010000021.1, read on the forward strand.
GACGCAAGATGTTCGTATCCACGGTGGGGGAATCGAGTTCTTCTTCGTTGGTGACGCGGAGATTTTTAAGGTAAACGACGTCGTCTGCCGATTTTTCTACGTCTTTCATATATACGAAGGAAATCTTATGTTCGCCTGCTTCGTAGTCTTTGAATACGTACGCGTAGCAGGTGTTCCATACCTTTTGTTCCCAACCGCCCGTAAAGCCGGACAACGTGTGGATAGGTTGGTTGTCAATCATGACGTAGAAATAGTCTGCTAAATATTCCGTTGCCATAATATAATCGAACGCGACAACGTCGCCTGCCTTTGCCGTAAACGTCGAATTCAAAATCGCGTACGAGCCGTGTACGTTCTTGTTGCTTGCGTACAGGTATTCCTCGTCTTCGCTCACGAGCCAAGGCCACGAATATTCGTCCTCTTCCCAAGCGAAATCAAAACGGTTGTTTTCGTCAAGGACTTTGTTCACGTCGTCGATAGAGGGATTGTCAACGGTAGGCTTGATAAGTTCGCCGCCGTCCGAGCCGCCACCGCCGCCTACGATATCGTCGCCCGTACCGCGAATAACGATAGGGGTATATTCGTCGCCGACGAAGAGTTCAAAACGAGAGGTGAAGTCGGTCGTAGCCGTCATAGAGCCACCGTGCATAAAGCTGATAACACCGTAGCGGTCGACCATAATCGAAACGGGAATCGCGCTCGTGTTGAACATATTTTGCAAGCCGATACTATCGTTCGCCATAGAAAAGGACAAACCGTTGGAAGATTTGAAATCTCTTACCGCGTGCATAGGGTCCGTAGTGCTGACAGCGAGAATCGCTACGTCATCCTGATACTGGATGTACGCGTTGTTCATTGCGGGGAATTCCGATTTACAAGGTCCGCACCACGTCGCCCAGAAATTGATGAGCACCATATCCTTTTCTTTCAATACTTCGGAAAGAGTGAAGGTGGTGTTGTCAGACGTGACGATAGAGAAATCGTACATAATATCGCCGAGCGAATAGTAGTTGCCAAACGGCGCTTGTTCTTTAATAACGCCGCCAGGGACAAGGGAAATAATCGTTTCCGTGCCTGCGAGGGCAATCGTCGTATAGTTTTCCTCTTCCGCTGCGTAGCCCTTGGGATAGCCCGAAATCTTTATTTCGTAGCTGCCTGCCTCGGCGACGTCGTTCTCGTAAAATCTCGCAAAACCCGTAGTATCCGTTTTCTTGGACGCTATCTTTTCGCCGCCATCGTAAAGCTCTACGGTGACGTCGGAGAAGGGATAGCCGCCTACGGTAGCCACCTGTACGCGGTGGATATACGCCGCCTGCGTACTGCCTTGATAGGAGTCTGCGTCGGCAGGGGCGGATACAATCGTTGAGCCAAGGTCGAATACGTTTACGGTAACGTTGTATTCATAGCCGTTTTCGTTTGCCGAAAGAGCTACGGACGTCAGCTCGCTGTTTTGGCTGACGTTTACCGTCATTTGAACGGCGCTCGCGCCGACGAATTCCTCGTAAGGATAGCCGACGAGGTGGCTGTCTGAAAGCGTTACGGTGAACGCCGCGCCTTTATACGTTTGCGTAAATTCCACGCCGTCTAACTCGGTAGAGGAGAGGACGGGCAGGGCAAAAATAGGCGAGTCAAGGTCGATTTCTGCGTAGTCGCAAAATTCTTCCTTGGTCATCGTTTGTTTGGTTTTGTTCTCGCCGTCGTTTTCGTACACGGTGCCGTCAACGTAGTATTTTTCCTCGAAAAAGCCGTAAGCGCTTGCGGAGTAATAATAATTATCGCCGCTCACTTTCGTCGATTGCGTAAAGGAAGAATCGTCTACGCCTGCAATACTGCTGTTGATGGATACCGTTGCGTTGCTCTTGTTGTCCGCTAACGATTTTTCGATAGCCGCGTACGTTTGCGCCGCCGTTTTATCATTGTATTTGGTGTTGTCTACGGCAGGCTTTTTATTACAGCCCGTTGCCGCAGTAAGACACACCGTTGTCAGCAGGGATAAAAGTATCGCTGCTTTTTTGTTAAATTTCATAGGGGAAATCCTCTGTGATTGGAATTTTTTTACTTGCTCAGATAAGAACTTGCGTCGGAGGGCGCGGAAACGCTCGTCGTGCCCATATTCGTCACGCTAATCGTCATCGTGTAGAAAATTTGGTTGGTTTCGTTGCAGGAGAATTTTACGGAAGAAAATTCTTTGCTGTCGGTAACGTAAACGGTCATTTTCAATTCGTTATAGTTCTTATATTTTTCAAACGGAGCGCCGTTGAGTTCGCCGTATCCAAATTCAATCGTGAACGAAGAACCCGACTTTTCTTGTTTGAACGCTACGTTATTGAGTTTGCCTTCCGCAAGGGTGGGCAATGCGAAGATGGGGGAGCTGACGTTTGCAAAGTTCTGGAATTCTTGTTCCGTCATAGCTTCCTGCGTCTTTTCCGTGCCGTCGTTTACGTAAGCCGTGCCGCCAACGTAGTAGTATTCAACGTTGGTGGAATCGTCGTATGCAGAGTCCGATTCGGAAATTTCTTTAAAATAATAATCGCTGCCGCTAATCTTCGTCGTGATGGTGTGCTCCGTCGTGTTGCCGCCACCGAGTTCGAGTCTTTCAACGGTCATTTCCGTCAACGTTTCCATATTCGTCGCGTTGCTTGCAAGAAGCGTCTGGATTGCCGCGTACGTATCCGCTACCGTTTCAGGTGCTTTTTCTGCGGATTCTTTGCCACCGCCAAGCAATCCTTGCAGCGCGCTGCAACCAGCCGTTGCGCCTACGCAAGCCACCAAAGCAAGAAGTAAAGCTGCTTTTTTCATCAATTTCATCATAGTTATTCTCCAAAAGTATATTTTTTATTTTAACGTAATCGTGATAGCGCCGTATTCTGCCGTCGTGGTAGCCGCGCCGTTAAATTCAAGCTGCGTAGTGCAATCGGTGTCCAAGATATGGATTTCGTACACGTCAGCGGAAGGCGCTGCTGCGTAGGTCGCCTTGCCATCTACAACTGCTACGGGCGCGTAGCAAAATTCAATGCCCTTGCAAAGCTGTACGAAAACGCCGTTTGCGTTCGTGCCGTCTGCGTTGAGTACGGTAAATTCGTACGCCGTGTAGCCTTCTTCTGCGCTGGACGTAACGGATTCCGTCTGCGCTGCGCTGCTCTCGGGCTTTTCTTCACCGCCACCGCAAGCAGCGAGGGCAAAAAGACTCACGCTGCAAACAAACGCCATACAAAGCGTTGCGATTTTTCTAAATTTGTTCATATTTTGCCTCCTTAAAGGTAAATAGACGTTTATTTTACCTTTTTAACAATATTTTTTTTCACGAAAATAAACTATACGCACAGTATAGGTAATTATATTCTAACACACAAGCGAAAAAAAAGCAAGTGCTTTTTATCGACGCAAGAAAGCGTTTTTTACGTTTTTATCAATTTTACTGTGAAATTATTGTGAAAAAAAGTCCGCGGCGATTGTTTAGCCACGGACAAAAGTTTTTTATAACGATTTTTACGTATTATTATACAATATGGAAAAGGATTACAGCAGGCTAGCCGCGTCCTTGTCGCAGATAATCGTAACGAAGGGGTGGAGCTGAAGAACGGATGCGGGAAGGTCGGGCGTGATTTCGCCTTTTACCATACCTTTTACCGCCTCTGCCTTGTTCTTGCCCGAAACGACCATAAGGATAGATTTTGCCTGCATAATGTTCTTAATACCCATAGAGAGCGCCTGACGGGGCACTTCGTTGATGGAATTGAACAGACGGGAGTTGTCCTTAATGGTGTTTTCCGTAAGGTCTACGAGATGTGTAACGGAATCGAACGCCGTGCCGGGTTCGTTAAAGCCGATATGACCGTTAGAACCAAGACCAAGCACCTGTACGTCCTGCTTTTTCGTTTCGAGCAGAGCGTTGTATCTGTCGCATTCTTTTTGCGCGTCGGGAGCGCTGCCGCAGGGCAGGTTGGTGTTCTTTTGGTCGATATCGATATGGTCGAAGAGGTTGGTACGCATAAAATACGCATAGCTCTGATCGTGGTCGGCGGTGAGCCCTACGTATTCGTCAAGGTTGACGGTGGATACGTTTTTATAGGACGTGCCGTTTTCTTTGCAGTCTTTCGCCATATTTTGATACATGCCGATAGGGCTAGAACCAGTAGCAAGGCCGAGAACGGCGTTGGGGTTCTTCTTTACGATATCAATCATGATTTCAGCGGCTTTTTTGCTCATTTCGTCATAATTTTCGGTAATGATAACTTTCATTTTTACACCTCGATAAAATAATTTTAACGATTTTATTATAAACCAAAAGAACGGGAAGGTCAAGTGTTTGAAAGAATTTTTACGGAAAATTTTAGCAAGGGGAAAGCGAGGTAAAAAATTAAAAAATTTCCCGAAAGATTTTTCATTTTTCGCGGCAAAAAGCTTTGACAATGCAAAAAAAATGTGATATAGTAGTATAGCTTTGAATAAAGTGAATTGAAATTGAGCTATGCAGAAGTACCCAAGTGGCTCAAGGGGCTCCCCTGCTAAGGGAGTAGCATCTTTACCGGTGGCACGAGTTCAAATCTCGTCTTCTGCGCCATAAAAACGGACGTCCTTGCGACGTCCGTTTTTTGGCGTTATCGGCGAGCCGCTTGAAATCGTGAATTCTCACGAGTTCACGCGAGTCGCGAGAAACGAGAGGGCGCGGAAAAATCGTAGGGCTGTCGAGCGACGACACTTTGCCGCTTGCGGCAATCTCTCGTCTTCTGCGCGTCCTTGCGACGTCCGTTTTTTGGCGTTGTCGGCGAGCCGCTTGAAATCGTGGATTCTCACGAGTTCACGCGCTCAGCTTGCGATTTGGCGAAGCCAAGCCGCGAGAGGCGTGATTGTATATTTTTCTAAACCTCTTGACATTTCACAAAGATATGATATAATAAAGAAAATATTAGATAAGGGGGGGGTAATACTTATGAAGAAGTTGGTAGCTTTATTATTAGCGTTTAGCTCAATATTTACTTGTTTTTCGGCGTGCGGCGAGTCTGAATCTTCTTGCAAACATACCTATGAATATAATTGTAATGAGGGCGCACACCAAAAGAGTTATACTTGCAGTTGTTCGATTACGGAAGAACCAGAAATACACATCGATTCGGACTATAATGATGTCTGTGACGTTTGCGGTTATCATTTTATTATGGTAGACCCACCTATGAATCATTTTTTGCGCAATCAGGCTGGCTGTGAGTGGATGAACGAAATAACAGACGAGGACGTTGCGGAAATCAAGATAATTACCGAGACTGTTGGTGTCGCGCCTGGAACGTTTAAAGATATTGCGACCACCATAGACGAGGACGTAATCGCGAGAATTTTTGAGGCGTATTATTGGATGGATACTGCTCCTATATCAAGGGAAGAAGGACAAATTGACGGTGGTGGTGCCGTTACTGTAAAATTCATTTTAAAAAATGGCTACGTAAAAAAGCTTTTTGTCAATAACGGAAATTATTGCGATACGAACGGGGAGTATTTTGAACTGTTGTATATTCCCAAGTTTGAAGAAACGGAAAATTACGTAAGTAGTTATGGGTTTATCAATAATAAAGAAATGGGCGCGCTTTGGTCGCGCGACACTAATGGCGGAGAGTCTCAATTTATCTGCGAAATTCCTATGGATGAACTTGAATTTGCAGAGCTTACGGATGAGATAGTTCTCGAGGAAAAGGAAATTACGCACTATATTGAAAGCGAAATAGGAAAACTCTATTTTTTGTCCGAAATGTATTTTTATATTGAAGGTATGGTTGAGGGGAATTCTTGGAACGAAATAAAATCTATATATTATCAGCTTCACGGTAAAAATTTAGATGAATTGATTGCTGAATATACCATAATCTTAGAAGAATAAGGTATACAATTATGCGAGCCGCTTGAAATCGTGGATTCTCACGAGTTTTTGTGCCGATTAAAAAACTCGAAAAATAATTTGTAAAATTTTGTCGATTATACTTGAAAAAAAGAAAAAGATATAGTATAATTAAAAAACTATACAACGAAATCAAGCGATTATAAAGGAGCGGTTACGATGGATAAAAATAGCGTAGTGGAAAAGTACGAGCGTGGAATTAAGAGAGTCGTTATTACGGCGGAAGAAATTCAGGCGGCGATTAAAGAGGCTGGGAAAAAGATTAGCGATTCGTACGACGGCAAGCCTATTTTGTTGGTGAGCATTTTGAAAGGCGCTTTCGTGTTTATGGCGGATTTTTGCCGCGCTATCACCGTGCCTTGTGAAATCGGGTTTATGTGCGCGAAGAGCTATTACGAGGGTACCGTGTCCTCGGGCGTTGTGAAAATTACGATGGATTTGGATAAGGATATCAGCAATTATCACGTCGTTATCGTCGAGGATATCGTCGATACGGGCAGAACGCTCAACGATATCGTGAAAATGTTGAAATCGCGTAATCCGCTGTCCGTGCGCGTCGTAACGCTGCTCGATAAGCCCGAAAGACGTTTGGTGGATTTCAAGCCCGATATAGCGCTGTTTACGATTCCCGATTATTTCGTTATCGGCTACGGGCTGGACTGCGCGGAAATGTACCGCAATCTGCCCTATATCGCAGAATTTAATCAAGAAGCCTAAAAAAAGTATAAATGCAAAGACGTCCTTATTTGAGGGCGTCTTTTCGTTTGGCATATTTTTAATTATACTGCGATTATACTGCGCGTGCCTACTATAATTATAATAACGCGCGTGAGGGACGGCGTTGAGGGGTTGCGTTTGCAGGAATATAGCGAGAATATAGCGTGAAATATATGTAGAATATGGTGTGGCGGCGTTTTGCGATAGGATTTTACAGAAAAAACCAAAAAATTCTTTTGTGGAAGTCTTGATTTGTGCGCGGAAATGTGATAGAATATAGGGAGTGATATAGAGAAAATGTTAAATAAGAGGAAATAAAAACAAAAGGAGAAAGTGAAAGATGAAAAACATCTGGCACGATATTTCGTTCGACCGTATTACGGCGAAAAAATTCGAGGCTTTTATCGAAATTCCCAAAGGCTGTAAAGCCAAGTATGAGCTGGACAAGGAAACGGGGCTGTTAAAGCTCGACCGCGTATTGTATACGTCCACCGTGTATCCAGCGAATTACGGTTTTATCCCCAAAACGTTGGCAGACGACGGGGATCCGTTGGACGTTTTGGTGCTGTGCGGAGAAACCATTTATCCCACGACGCTGGTACAATGCTATCCCATCGGAGTCATCACCATGATAGACGGCGGTTCGCTCGACGAGAAGATTATTGCGATTCCGTTCGGCGATCCCACGTATAACAATTATTACGATATTCACGAGCTGCCCAAGCACGTTTTTGAGGAAATGATGCACTTTTTCGAGGTGTATAAATCGCTGGAACACAAGCAGACGACGGTGAAGGAAATTTGTCACCGCGACGAGGCGATGGATATTATCAATAAATGTATTACGCAGTATAAAGAGAAATTCAGCGAGTGATTTTTGACGCAAAAAAGCAAAAAACGTAATTTTTTTGGCGAAAAATGGAAAAAGCGAAAATGTCCAAAAAAAAGTATAAATTTTTTCTCAAATTTATGAAAAAAAATAAGAAAATGCTGTTGACATTTGCTTCAAAAAGCGTTATAATAGTTTCAATAGTAGGAGTATAGATGAAAATTCTGCCATTTTATACTTTTGGCGGAAAGGGCGAAAAGCTTCGCCGTACGTTTATTTTCCTTATATTTTCCGAAAACGAAGCGGGGGGAGAGCCTCGATTCGGCGTTTTTCGTTTTTTATGACGCGGACGCGCGTAAGGGCGTGGCGGAAAAACGAAACGGTGTATTAGTTTTGTAAAAAAACCTTGGAGGTTGAAATATGAAAACTGAAAAACACAAACTCAGTAAAGATGCGCGCAAATTAAAAAGACGCATCAAGAGAACGCGTGCAAAAGCGGGTTGGGTTGGATTCTTCTACCTGATCGGTACGATTTTGCTCGCAGCTTTGGCTTGCATCCCTATGGTTGCAGTTGACGGCGTGAAGCTCGGCGTTGGTATCGTTGGCGAAGAAGGTTTCTGGACCGGTTTCGACTTTGAGAACATCCTCAGCGCTGGCAATATCGGCGGTCTTTTGTATGCTTTGATGCTCCTTGCTGTTGTTATCAACGTGTTCAGAAGCTTTGGTAAGCTCGGCTGGTTGTGGAACAGAAAGGCTAGCAAAACGTACGGCTATGATCGTAACGTACTTGCTATGCAGTCTATGGGCAAGATTTTCTCTGGTTCGCTTTCCTGCATCATCACGTTCAACGTATTGATCGTATTGCTTTGCAGTGGCAGCGCGGTAACGGCGAAAGAAGTGCTTGCAGCGCCTTCCGTTATGGATAAGTTCCTTGGTATGCCCGAAGTTGCTGGCTTTACCATCTACAACATCTATCTCGTATTGGCAATCGGCTTGCTTCTTCATTTCTGGCTCGGTTTCTGGGGCGGCAAAGTAAGCTTCTTCCCCATCGAAGAAGGCGTTGGCGTTATCGAAAAGAAGAGAGCAGTTGGCCGTTTCGCAGCATTGTTCCGCAATATTTTGCAGGCAGCAGCAGCGATTGCTATCGTATATTTCCTTATTCCCGTTAGCTCGATTGGCGCGTTCATCGCTCCTTACATCGGCGGCGCAGAATTCACCGGTGACATGATTCAGGCTGTTCTTCAGCTCGTTATCTTGCTTTGCTGGCTCGTTCTTATTAAGCACGCTACGGCTACGACGGAATACAACCTTGAAGGTGCTGAAGGCCCTGGTATGGCAAACTTCAGAGTGTTCATTTTCTTCACGTTGGCAGCATCCGCAGCTTTGTATTTCATGGCTTACAGCAGCGATTTGTTCAACTTTGACGACGCGGCAAACAAGTCCACGTTGTTCATCGTTGCAATTTCTTTGGTAATGTTCATTATCGAATGTATGATGCGCAAGGCTCCTGGTCTTCCTCGTGAAAAAGAAGAAGCAGAAGTTAGCGAAGATGAGGAAGGCGTTGAAGGAGGCGCGGCTCCCGTTAAGGAAACAGATGATCTCGATTTCGACTTTTTTCTCATTAACGGATACGTCACCGACGAAGTCATCGAAACCGTTGATGTATTGGCTGATCCCGAATTATAAGCCTTACGACGATTTCTATTATTGATTCAAAAAAATACATATATTTACTGAGAGTTTAGTGCGATATATAAAACTATGCATCTCGGTCTTGGCGCCGAGATGCATAGGATAATATTGTTGTGGTAGTGATATGAGAGTTAAGAAGAATTACAAGAAAGAAGCAAGACTATCAACAAAGCAAGCGAAGAAGATTGCGTGCGCGGCAAAAGCTGTGACGGTGATTTATTCTCTTGCGATTTTGGCGTTGTTCGGCTTGATGCTGGTGATTCCCTTGACCAAGAAAATTACCGTGCTCGACTCGATTCTCGCGGTGTTTGACGGGTTCCCGTTGATACATATACTCGTTGCGGCTATATATTTGATTTTTGCGCTGAGCTGGATTATTTCCATGATTTCGGTTGCTATTACGTATGCGAAAAGACGTAAGAAATTAAAGCGTAGACAGTATGCGACGGAATATGCGTCGGTCGTGAAATATCGCAATCAGAAAAAAGCCATTAAGGCTTGGCTGAAAGAACATAAGAAAATTAAGAGATCTGTAAAGATAAAAGCAAAGAGAGCGTTGAAAAAGGTCAATCACGATTTGCGTCTTGCGAAGTATACTTTGCGGATGGCAAAGGGTAGAGTCCGTCGTGCGGAACTCAATGAAACGTTCGTTTGGACAGTGAACGAAAATATCCGCGAAATGCGTGTTTTTGAATACTTGTTCAGATTTGTATTGGCCTTTGTGGTTGGCGGATTGCTTGCAGTAGCGGTGTTGAATTACAATAAATGGTTCGACTTGATGTCGTTGATACTCGTAGGCGTAGGACTGCTGTTCCATTTCATAACGGGTATTATAAAGGGCAGAGTGACGCCGTTAAGATGGGACAACAACGCAGCGTTCTATCATTATTTGTCGGGTAAAGACGAATATGGCTACGATATGGATTTCTTCGTTGGGAAGACGCGCTCGTTTAAGAACGACGGTTCTGACGCGGTGTTGGAAATCCCCGAAAGAGAATTCCCCTTGACAATGTTTGTATTTAGAAACCTTTTCCAAGTGGTGTTCACGGCTTGTTTGTCCGTACTGCTCGTGTTTACGATTAGTAAACTGGATGCGGTGAGCGGTGAGCTGGACGACCCGTTTGGATTGATATTCAGTTTTGTTGGATACGCAGGGTTCTTCTTCTTGTGGTTTATGTGGGCGCATGCGCTCAACGGCACGGAATATGAATACGATTGTATGAACGAAAGCATTCAAAAGATGCGTATCGTATACAGAGTGTTCTCCGTGGTTATGGCAGTGCTTGGTATTGGGGTGCTTGTGTTGGCGCTTGTGGCAGGTGTTGCAAAGCCTACGACGATTATTATCTGCGGCGTTGTGTTTGTAATCTTGGGCGTTTCGGCGCTGATGATTGATATAGCGCTTCGGCCGAAGGATAGAGAGAGAACGGACGACGATTTCTTCTCGCTGGATGAAGCGGAAGCAAACGGCGATATTGAATATTAAGATTATTAAGATATTGAATAGCAATCGTTGTCGAAAACTTGTTGTTAAAATTGGAAACGATGTTCTTTAAAACGCGTGATGTTTTAATTAGGGCAAAGTGGATACGTAGTTTTTAAAGAATTATATATATACGGAAGATTATAACAGAAAAGTGGCTCTTGCCAAAAGCGGAGCTGGAAATGGATAGCTTGAATAAAATTCGGAGAGAATTGAAGAGAGCTTCAAAAGAGAAAGTAATTAGCGAAGGAGATTTGCGATGAGAGCGTATAGTTCAGACATGGCCGCATCGAGAAAGAGAATTAAAAAAGTTCACTCGAAAGCGAGATGGATTGGTTTGCTGTATTTAATCGGCACGATCGGTCTTGCGGTGTTGGCGTTCTTACCGAACCTTAACGTTCAGTTTGGCGGAAAAGAAGAAGGTGTTTCCATCTTCAACGTATTTAGTGGTTTTTCCGCAGGGTTTGGCGTTGAATTGATTGCATCGGTCATTTATTTGGCTTTGATTTTGGTTTTGATAATCAATTTGTTCAGAGCCCTCTCGAAGGTAAAGCGCGTTTTAAGACGTAATTCGAGAAATATCAACTCTTGCAATAGAAACTTGTCCGCAATGGAAGATATGGGGGATGTGTTCTCCTGTTCGTTTGCGACGACGGTGATTATGCAGTTGGTGATTTATCTCATCCTTCCCGGTCCGGAAGAAAAAGCGATGGCAGTATCTATGCTCGGCATCGTAACGTTGGCTGTCGGCGCAGTCGTTCATTTCTTGGGTGGCGCGATTGGCGGTACGGCGAGCATCTTCCTCGTTGGTATGACGGTCGAAGAAAAGAAGAGAAACGGCAGCATTTTCGTGTTCTTGTTACGTAACTTCTTGCAGGTTGCGGCAGTAGCTGCGATTGTATATCTCGTTGCTCCCGTTACGACGCTGTACGTACATATGCCCAAAATCCTCGGCGGTGATATGGCCGCGTTGACGAGCGATATTATGGTGCTGATTAGCGTAGTGTTGCAGATTGTGGTGTTCGTATTCCTTGCGTTCTGTATCAAGCACGCAACGGCGTCCACCGAATACAACCTGATGGGTATGGACGGCGTTGGTATGCGCAACCATGCGATTTTCGTAATCTTGGCGGCAGTTGTTACGCTCGTAGCGTTCTTCCTCGATACGCAAGACGGCAAAATGATTATCAACTATCTGATTGCCGCTATTATCGGTATTGCTTCCTTCGTATTGGATTTGATTATCAAGCCGAAGGAATCGGAAGAAGAATCGCGTGAATGGAGAGAAATTAAACAGGGTGTTAGACCTGTTCAGCAGCCTCAACAACCTCAACAGCCTCAGCAAATGAGACCTATGGGTGGCTGTCCCATGATGATGGGTTGCGGCGCAATGAGAGGTTGCGGCATGCCTATGATGCCCATGACGGCAAGATCTTGCGTGTCTATGAGCGAAGAAGAACGTAGAAGATTGCAAGGTCAAGGCGCTATGATCAGCGAATCGAAAGACGAGTTGGCTCGCGCAAGAAGACAGGTGAAGATTAACGCAAAACAAGCGGATCAAAATCAGAAAGATGCGGCGCAACTCGCTGTTGAAGAACGTCGTTTCGCTGATAGTTTGGACGATTCCGCGTATGCAGAAAACGTAGTAATTGACGATTCGTATCAGATTAAGGTGTCCTTGCCTAGGGAATTGTTCCCCAACTGGACACATACGAAATCGCCTGTTCCCGTAGGAATTCCCAAAGGTCTTCCCGTAGGTGTTCCTGGTGGGTTGCCTGAGGGGTACGCTGGTATCCCCAACGGCGCGCCTCCGAAAGAGGAAACGAAGAAGGTGTGCAAGTGTCCTTCTTGCGGCAAGGAATTGACGGTAAAGGGTGCGCCTTATCACCGTTGCCCTGCATGCGGTAAGGTGTTCCAGATAAAAGAAAAGGAAGAACCGAAGCCCGTTGTGCCTGAAACGCCGAAAGAAAAGAAATTGCGTTTGAAAGCAGAAAAGAAAGAACAAAAAGTGTTGAAAGCTGCTGAAAAGAAAGCTGTCAAAGCTGAGAAAAAAGCAGAGAAGAAAGCTGAAAAAGAAGCGGCTGCGGCTGTGAAAGCAGCTTAATAAAGACAACGAATTCGAAAAATGAAAACGCCTGAAACGGTGTAACGCGGTGACAAGGAAGGTTTCTTAATCCGCTATGAATTCAAGCATAGAGCGTATCCCTTAGCTGTCTGTGTGACGGCTGAGGGGTATTTTTTTAGGCGTAAGTAGAGCATTTGAGGGGGAGAGGGATAGTAAGGCGCAAGTAGAGTATTTGAGGGGGAAGAGGAATCGTAAGGCGTTAGGACGTGGTTGGGGTTGGATTGAGGGGGGATGTGGTGTAAGAAAAAGGGATTGTGACGAGAGGAGATGTGGTGAAGAAAAGGAATTATGGGGAGGGGACGACGTGATAAAAAAGAATTAAGCAAGAGTGCGACGTGATAGAGAGAGCTCTTTGATTCAGTGATAGGAATTGTGGTAGACACAGGATTTTTTATAATAATTACAAGAAAAAATTGCCGTATATTGACAAAATGACGAACGTATGATACAATATAGAAAAAGGGGAAAATCTATGAGAAAATCGATATTTAAAACGCTGAAAAGTTATATAGCTTTGCTGTTATTGCCTGCGCTATTTTTATTGTCGGGCTGTATCGATTTTAGCTTGCTGAAATATCCAAAAGTGAAAAATATAGACGACGGATTTATCTATAACGGCGCGGAATACGTTTTTTATATGCGAGAATTTGGCGAGCGCGGTTACGCTTTGACAGGGGAATGGGATACGGTGGCGAGAGGTGTTCGCGGCTGTAGACAATATCCTATTTTCGCTTGTGCGGAAGATACTGAAAACGTCGTTTTAGTGGCAGGCGACGGCTATGACGGCATACAGCCGGCGGAGTGTTTGAAAAAAGATGCGAATTTGCCACTTTCGGTGCTTGATTGTGAGGTTTCGGCGTTCATTTTCTTGGAAAAGAATTATAGAGATCCGATTGGCGAGTGGAGAGAAGGGGATTTTCCGCTGTATATGCGGGATTTTATGGGAGAAACCGTAGAAAAAGATAGTTTGCAATATTATTTCCGTTATATTGCGTGTTTTCGTTTGGAATTGCGAGATTATAAAAATTATATAACGTCGGGGACTATCAGTGTGTATGAATATAATAACGAAGAATTGTATTTAGAGCTGTATTGGGAGGAAACGCGCGTCTTTTACGAAATTCAAGACGAATATCAGGCGGCGTTTAGGGCGGAAATACAAAGACTGAAAACAGCATGATTTTAAAAATGGGCATACCATGTACGCATTGAACAATATTATATTGAATATTGAACAAGTATTGAATATTTTTTAATGAGGGAGTCTATGGCATTTTACATAGCGCAAGGCATCAGTACTTTGACGGTGCTTGCAGCTGTTGTTATGATGCAGTGGCGGCTGTTTGTTTTGCGCTGAGTATTGCTGTGGAACAGTCGCCGAAATCGAGGTTTTGGTATTCGTTAAACCCGCTTTGTTGGTTGGTGTACGACATATTCAGCAGGGCGTATGGGAATTTTATTATGCATTTCGTTATTTTTGTAGCGACATTCGTGGCGATGATACGAGTGGACGGCATTTTTAAGAAAAAGACCGAAAAAGAGGCTAACGAACAAAGGTATATAAAAGCGTAAGAAAGGCGGAAAAAGTGCCGCAAAACACTTGAAAAATACGGCGATTTGCGATATAATAAAAAAGATAGATGCGTTGAAAAACGTTGACGCCGCAAAAGAGAAGCAAAGAGCGGCAAAGAGAGGTATAGAGAAAAATGGCTAAAGAAAATCAGTTTGTAGAACAGATTGCAGACATCAACGCGGATTTTCCGCAGTGGTATACGGACGTTGTTTTAAAGACGAAGCTCGTTGACTACGGCCCCGTAAAGGGCACGATGGTTATTCGTCCATACGGCTATGCGATTTGGGAAAATATCCAAAACGAAATGAACGCGCGCTTTAAAAAGCGTGGCGTGGAGAACGCATATTTCCCTCTGCTGATTCCCATGAGCTATTTTACGAAAGAGGCAGAGCACGTGGAAGGTTTTGCGCCCGAAGTGGCAGTGGTAACACACGCAGGCGGTGAGGAACTGAGCGAGCCTTTGGCTATCCGTCCTACGTCGGAGACGATTATCGGGACGATGATGGCGAAATGGGTGCAATCGTACCGCGATTTGCCGTTGAAGGTGAACCAGTGGTGTAACGTTATGCGTTGGGAAAAGACGACGCGTCCGTTCTTGCGGACGAGTGAATTTTTGTGGCAGGAAGGGCATACGGCGCATGCTAGCCAGCAGGAAGCAGAGGAAGAAACGCTTGCAATGCTGGAAATTTACAAGGAATTTGCAGAAAACTGTTTGGCTATCCCCGTATTGACGGGCAGAAAGACGGAAAAGGAAAAATTTGCGGGCGCAGTGGCGACGTACACTATCGAGGCTATGATGCGCGACGGTAAGAGTTTGCAGTCGGGTACTTCTCATTATTTGGGACAGAACTTTGCGACGGCGTTCGATATTAAATACCTTGGCAACGAGGGCGTTTTGCAGACGGCGTACACGACGTCGTGGGGCGTTTCCACTCGTTTGATTGGTGCGGTGATTATGACGCACGGCGACGAGAGAGGTCTTGTATTGCCGCCCGTTGTTGCGCCTATTCAATGCGTTATCGTGCCTATCGCGGCGCGTAAAGGCGGCGTTATTGAGGCTTGCGAGGCACTCAAAGCGGAATTGGAAGCGGCAGGTGTGCGCGTGACGTTGGATAACACGGACAACAGCCCTGGCTGGAAGTTTAACGAGTGGGAAATGAAAGGCGTGCCCGTACGTATCGAGCTGGGGCCTCGCGATATCGAGGCAGGCAAGATGCTGTGCGCGCGTCGTGATACTCTGGAAAAACAGGAAATGCCGCTCTCGGGTGCGGCGGATAGCGTGAAGGAATTGCTCGCGACGGTGCAGAAAGATATGTTGGAAGCGGCGAGAAAGCGTCGTGACGAGCGTATTATTTACGCGGACGATATGGCTGGTATCTTGGCTGGCGTGGAGGCAGGGAAGTTCGTGAAAGCGGGCTGGTGCGGCTGCCGTAAGTGCGAGGACAAGATTAAGGAAGAAACGGCGGCGACGGCGCGTGTGTTCGCGGAGGGCGAAACGACGGAAAAATGCGCGGTGTGCGGCGAGAAAGCAGCGCACGTGATTGTGTACGCAAGAGCGTATTAAAAATGGATAAAAGAAAAAATCCTTTTCGAAAGAAAAGGATTTTTTTGATGCTATAATGTTAGAGATTAGTTAAAGAGAAAGAGACTTTTTCTAGAATAGTATTTTTGCGGAGAATACATTCCGTCGTAGTGTATTGTAAAAATAAGAGTTCGTCGTCGGACGCGTTTTTTTGTATCAGCCTATCTTCATATTGTCGCAATATAAGCTCGCGGTAGTTTCGTCAACGATATGGATAAGTTTATGAAAGCAAAAGAAACACTCATTCCTAAAATTTAGCATATATAAAAAGTAAATTTTTGAGTTTTACATTGCAATAGGTGCTTTTCGGGGATATAGGTAGACTTTACGCGGCGGTAATGGGTTTGAATAGCCGCACGGCGACAGCCGTTACGTCGTCTTTCGCTACGCCGCCGTAAGCTGTCAGCGCCTGCTGTAACAGCGTATCGACAAGCTCTTGAGGGTTGCGCGCAGGGATACTCTTTAACACGTCGTAAAGGTCGGTCGTGGAGCCGAACGCGTCGGTGATTCCGTCGCTCAAAAACAGCAGAATATCGTTTTCGGCGAGGGTGTACGCCGCGGTGTCGGGATGGAGAGAATCGAGAATTCCCAAAGGCAAAGAGCTGCCTTCTAACACTTTGACGGTGTTCCCCGAAAGGATAAAGCCGAGCGGTGAGCCGATTTTGACGACATCTGCCTCGCCGCTGTCTAGGTCGATTACGGCGATATCCACGCAGGCGAAAGTTTCTTCTTTGCTGAACGTGAGCAGTTTGTTGATAGTGGACAGCACCAGTTCAGAGGGCATTTTTGCACGATAAAAGCTCTCTAATAGAGAAATGGTGCTCTCGGAAATGCGCCGCGCGTACTCGCCACTGCCCATACCGTCGGAGAGGGCGACCATAAACCGCCGTTCGTCGATTTTGATGACGGTGTGGGTGTCGCCGCTCGCCGCAGAGCCGACTTTTCGGGTGGTGGCAACGCCGAACGCGGCGTCGAAACGGGGGCGTTTTTTAAGGATGCAGCAATACTTGTCTTGGGTGAGGGAAATGCGCTCCGAGATAACCATGTCTGCGTTGAACAGGTGTGAAGCGACGGCGGCTATCTTTTTTACGTCCGATTTTCCGAACGTGATGAGGGAGATTGTGAGATTGTCCGTTTCGCCGTAGATAAGTACTTCCGAACAGACAATCCCTGCCGAGAGCATAGCGACGTTTAGCGCGCGTTCTTTGTCCGTATATATTCGTAACGGCTCGCTCTGTTCTAAGGCGAGATTTTTTAATATTTCGCTGACGCCTTGGGCTTGGTTGGCAAGGAGTTGTCTGCCCGAGGCGGCGTTTTCCGTTTCCGTCATATATTTTCGATAATCGCCGATATGTCGATTGACGGCATAGAGAATATCACTTTGGTTGATACACTCCTCTGCGAAGCGGCGGGGGATGTCGACGAGGCTCGTCCTGCCTTTCAAACATCCGACGTCGATGAGTTTGTCCAGCTCGATAGGCGTACCTTTGCGCGCGCAGGAGCGGTGTTGCGGACAGTTTTTACACACTTCGTCAATCACACAGCCACGGATAAATTCCTTGGCGCTTTGCTCGGCTTCCGTTGTGCCGAGCGAGGAAAAAGTCGATTCAATCTCACGGAAAACGGCGGAAATTTCAAAAAGTTTCTCACCGATTGTGGCGCGATTGCGATTGATGGCGATACGGGAAAGGTGTTTTTCGCGATAGAACACGAGTTTGTTTTCTAATTCACGGATGAGCGGTGTGGGCAGGAGCAGAAAAAATAGGCAGGGCAGGACGGCGGCGAGGACGGAACGGACGAGGTGGGCGGTGGAGAGCGCGTACAGACCGTCGAAATAGCCGTATGTAAAAATGACGATAAGCGTGGCGCAGACGGCGGTAAGGCGGCCCGTTTTGATAAACAGCGCAATCGTGATGCCGTAGATGAAAAATCTATCGAGTGATAGTCCTGCAACGAGGGTGGTTGGCAAACCAAGAACGAACGCGCAAAGGAGCGTCGAGGCGTCTTTTGTGGCGCACGCAAATAGCAATAAAATGAAAAGTGAGGCACCCATGTACGCGTTCACGGAGAAAAAATGACAAAATCCAACCCCTAAAAACACGAATAAAAGCAGGGAGAAAAATAGCTCGTCGTTACGCAGACGGCATTTTAGGAGTTTTTTTAAGATTGCCGAAGTGGCGACGGAAAATGCCGCCGCGAGTAAAAATAAAAGGGCGGAAAGGAGTATTTTTTGTACTAGCGCGGTGAGGGAGAAAACGAATTCAAAGGGCAGAACGTAGGCGGAGAAGGGCGCGAAAACGATAAAGGCTACGAAGGAGAGGGTGAGGGAAAGTAAGGGCAGAAAACGAGAGCGTTGGAAGTTGTTTTTAGGCAGGCGTGTCTGCGCGAAAAAGCCGAGCCATACAAGGAGGGCTTGGCAGGCATAGAGCAAGATTATGGCGGTGTTGCCGCTAAAAATCGAGGTGAGGAAATATAAAAGTGGCGGTAAGGCGGGGGATAGCCCTGCGGCGCAGACGGCGTAAACAAGGGGAAGAGCGAACGGCTCGAAAGAGTTGCCGATTTGGGATAAGAGGAGCAAGGCAAAGAATAACACGGCGTAGAGAAAAACGTCGGATAGGGACGCTTTGGTGTGGAATTGCATAGGGATAGCCTCCGAAATTTTTCCTTTATTATATAAGAAAAACAGCCGCGAAATTTGGGCTTTTGTGCCGTATTGCGACTGTTTCTGCGTTAGTAGCTTGGTTTTTATGTTTTAGACGATTGCGTATTAGGAATTGACGGGGAAGCCGAGGCTGATGAGGATAGCTCTATTCACGCGCAGCATTGTGGACGGGGGTAGCGCTCCAATACGCTCTTTTAGGCGGCGTTTGTCTAACGTGCGGATTTGTTCTAATAAAATTACGCTGTCTTTGGCTAGTCCGTAGGCGGATGGCAACTCGATATGAGTGGGGAGCTTTGCTTTGTTGATTTTGCTAGTGACGGCGGCGGCGATAATGGTGGGGGAATATTTGTTCCCGATATCGTTTTGTACGACGAGGACGGGGCGTATGCCGCCTTGCTCGCTGCCCACGACGGGGGAAAGATCTGCATAGTACAATTCACCGCGTTTTACGTTCATTATCAACACACCTCTTTTGAAAAACAAACACTCCCTTAATGCATTATATGTAAAAAGTAAGCGTCTGCGTTCCGTTTTCTTCTCTATGAGTATTCCCGAAAAATGCCGCCGTTATACGCGTAAAAGAAAAATACCCTCGAAAGACTTTTTGGTCGTTCGAGGGTACCATGTATGCGTTGAAATGATTTTTCAAGCGGATTTATTTAGAAAAATGCGTTTAGATAATGCACTTTTCGTCCTTTTCGGGCAGGGAATCGAGTTCCTTTTTCTTTTCAGCGTAGCCCGCCTTACCAAGTAATGCGAAGGTGGCTTTTTTGCCTTCTTCTACGCCCGGCTGATTGAAGGTGTTGATGTTGAGCATTGCGCCTGCGTATGCCGTCTGCAATTCAAACAAGAACAAGAGCTGACCTAAGGTGAACGCGTTCAGTTCGGGAATCCACAACGTATAGTTCATTCTGCCTGCTTTCGTCAGCGCGTATGCCGTTGCTGCGTTTTCTGCCTGAATAAGTTCTTCCATAGTGTGTCCGCCAAGGAACGCCACGTCGGGAATATTTTCACAGCCGTGGGGGATAGGCATCTCGCACGCGTATTTTTTCAGCGAAAGGAAAGTAACCACTTTGTCATAAGGACCTTCGGTATACAGCTGTACTTGCGAGTGCTGGTCGGTAACGCCGAGCGATTTTACGGGTGTTTGACCGTAATTGCAGGGTTTGCCGTCGAGCGTTTCGTTCTTGCCAAGCGATTCTGCCCACAGCTGGCAATACCAGTCGGCAAGGTATTTAAGATTGTCCGAATAGGGCATCATAACGCCGACGTTTTTGCCCTGTTCCATTGCCGCGACCTGCAACACCGCGCACATAAGAGCGGGGTTGTGACGCATCATGGGTTTGTTACAAATGGAATCCATATACGCCGCGCCTGCGAGCAAGCCCACGATATCAATGCCAAGCACCGCCGCAGGTAACAGACCAACGGGGCACAGTTGCGAGAATCTGCCGCCAACGCCGTCGGGGAGCACGTAGCTCTTGATGCCGCCGCATTCGTCGGAAATCTTTTTAAGATTGCCTTTCTTTTCGTCCGTCGTGAAGATGACGTTGTCTTTTACGTTGACGCCTGCTTTCGTTAAAAGGTCGAGAATAATGAGGTATTGCGTCATCGTTTCGCTCGTCGCGCCCGATTTGGAAACGACGTTAAAGCAGGTTTTTTCTGGCTCGATTACGTCCAAAAGGTCGCGCATACGAACGGGGTCTACGTTGTCTTCCACGTAGAATTTCGGGCCTTTTCTCTTGAATTTCGGCAGGTCGTTATAATGTAAATGACACAGTGCGTTGAACGCCATAATAGGGCCGAGGGCACTGCCGCCGATGCCAAGAACGACGAAATATTGGAAATTTTTTCTAATCTCTCTTGCCGTTTGTTGAATATCGGCAACGATTTCTTTCTGATTGTAAGGAAGTTCCGTCCAGCCCATATACAGCTCGTCTTTGCCGCGGTTTTCCTTTACGTAACGGAACGCCTCGTTTGCCTTGGACGCGTATCTGGAAAGCTGTGCGTCGGTGAAACCTTTATCACCTAAAAATTTTTCGGTCATGTTATTGTAATCCAGCGTGACACGCATGGAATTACGCCATTCTCTGGTCTTGTAGCCCATAGTAGCCTCCTCATTTTTTATTTTACCTTATTATTGTACTCTTTCTTGCCTTTTCTGTCAAGGATAGAGCGAAAAAAAGTTTGTAAAAAAGCGTAAAAAAAGAAGAAAAAGGCACGTTTTTATCTTTTGGGCTAAGGGAAGCGCGGTTTTGGTCGTTTTTTTGGTGTTGAAAAAGGTGTTTTGCTTGTTCTCGTTCGTTTTTTAATGCGGAATTTTTTAACGCCGAGCTTTTTTAAAAAGGCGACGAGGGGGATTGCGCCCGTTAGCGTATACACGAGTAAGGTGGAAAGGGCGAGCAAGGTGGATACGCAAACGACGACGGTGAGCTGACCGCAAAAACGCTTGAAAACGGAATCGAAAAATTGTCCCAAAAGGCAGAGCGGCAGGACGGACAAAAAGGCGGGTAAAAAGATTTGAACGCGTACATGCCCTCTGCGTTTTTCAAAAATTTGACATTTTTTATGTAGAAAAGTGAGGTTGCAAACGGCATTTAGAAAAAAGCTGGCGCCCAACCCGATAACGTAGGCGTATACGCCGAAAAACGGTGGCAAGAACAACACGCAAAGGAGCATAGCCGCTGCCCCGATAAAATAGAACAAAAAAGTCTGTTTTTCAAAGCCCAAGGAATTGAGCATACCCGTCGTAATCATTGTGAGGCTCATAGGGAGAAGGATTACACAGCCTTTGACGACGATTTCACCTGCCATGGCGTTAGAAAATGCCAGCCGCGCAAGGTCCTCGCCCACCGCGTAGAAAAAGGGGATAAGGATGCAGGAAAGCAGCACGGCAAAGTGGATTCCGCGCGCGATGTTTTTATGTAATCGCTCGTAATTTTTACGGTAAAAATCTTCCGATAATTCGGGCACAAGCACGAGCGAGAGTGCGCCGATTAGGGTGGAGGGCACGAATAAAATGGGCATTGCCATACCTGAAACGATACCGAATAATCGCAACGCTTCGCCGTTTTCTATCCCTGCGCGGACGAGCATTGCCGGCAATAAAACGGCGATTGCGGAATTGACGAGCGAACTGCTCGCGCGGACGGACGTGATAGGCATGGTCGCGTTGAACAGCGGTTTTAACGATTTTTTAGGCGCGCAAAGCTTGCCGCCGCAAAAGAAAAACGATAGCGTAGAAACGACGAACGAAAAGAGGTAGGAGATGACGACTGCCCACGCCGCTTTCTTCGCGCCGTCCAAGGGCGTGGCGACGTTTTGCAACAGTAGGACGCCTACAATCACCATAACGGTTTCTTCCGCTACTTCGATTACCGAGGGTAATAAAAATCGTTTATTGCCCCAAAAACTGCCGCGGAACACCGCGTAAACGCAGGTGACGCTAAGCCCGACGAGCAGGATTCGGAACACGTCGTAGCTGCGTTTATCCGCGAAAAGAAAGGACGGGCGGACGCGGAAAAGCCCGAAGATAAGACAGACGGGCACGGTGAGTAAAAGGCACAAGCATATCCCTGCGCTGACGGCGGAGCGCTCGCCTTTGGCGGAGTTTTCGGCTTTGCTTTTGGCAATCATACGGGAAACGGTGATGGGAATACCGCCCGTACCCACCGTCATAAACAGTGAGAATATGGACAGAGCGACTTGGTACAAGCCCAGCCCCTCCGCGCCGATGAGCCGCGATAAGACGATACGGTATAAAAAGCCCAGCGAGCGTTCGGCTACGGACAGAGCGGTGACGATAGTGGCGTTGGTATAGACAGCGTTTTTCATGGTATTATTGTACGAGCCGTTTTGGCAGAATAGAACAAAGGGCATATTTTTATACACTGGGGCATATCGTAATACAAATGTTGAAAATGCGATTAGTGAAATATTATAAAGTGAAAGCAGGGCAGAGTTTGCGCGAGATTGCGGAGGCGTTCTCGGTGGCGGAAGGGTTGTTGATAAAGGAAAACGGTTTGACACAAGCGCCGTATGCAGGGCAGATTTTGAAGATACCGTCTGCGCGCGGTAATGCGTATATTGTGCGCGAGGGGGACACGAAAGAACTGCTGTGTGGCAGCGCGCAAGCTTATCGGGAAAAGAACGGCACGGATATTTTTTATATCGGTATGCGCGTGATTTTGTAAAAACGCGTGACGGAACGGGGCGTGGGGATGGATAACGAACGGACAATAAACGGAGAACAAACGGGTAACAAACGCGCGTGGGAAAGGCATACTATATAATAAGAACGACGATACGAACGACCGAAAAAACGGGCAACACCGCCTTTTTCGGAATTATTCGTGACAGGAGGTAAATTTATGTCCTTTTATTCTAATTTTCAGTCGGATAAATGTCCCGGTTCGCTCTCGGGGAATCCGACGAACGGTTTGACGGAAAAGGTGTGTATTCAGGCGGAAAAGATTTTCGACGCCGGAATCAAGCAGACGCAGCTGGAAAATTATACGCTGACGCTCAGCGACCTTTCGCCTGCAAATCCTACATATCCCTTGACGTTTATCAGCGCGCGTTCGACCTCTGCCGAGGCGACCGTGAGTAATCTTAATATCGAGCGGCAAGCCGACAAACCCTGCGCGCGTGTGCAGGCGACGGTGAGCGTGCCTTTGGAAGTGTTGTATACCGACGCAAACGGTGTGGACGGCAGCGCGACGGCTACCGTTTCGTTGCAGCAAGACGTGCTTCTTTACGTACCTGCCCCCTCCATTATGCCGTTTTCGGTGCGCGCGGTGGTGAGCGCCGTTGCGCCAGACGGGACGTTTGATACGGCGACGCAGGGCTTTATCGTCAGTATTTGCGCGACGGTGATTTTGAAGATTGCAATGCCTGTGGAGGTGCTCGTGCCCTCGTACGGATATTGCGTAATTCCGCCCTTGCAGGAATATTCGCAGGAAGTGTGCGCGGGCTTTTTTGAGCTGCCTTTATACCCGCAGGGTGGAAACGGCGGCATAGGCTCGGGCGGGGCTGGCGGCGCATGCGGACCGTGTGGAAACGGCGGCATGGGCGGCGGCTCGTGTAAGTGCGGTAGATGACGGCTGGATAGGATAAAATAGCGAAAACGACGGTTTTTTCAAGCCGTCGTTTTTTCTTTGACGCGAGGGTTGACAAGAGGTGAGAGAAAGTGATAAAATAAACAAAATATAGTTTTTTACAAATAAAACACAAGGGGGATAAAGGTGAAAAAAGTGCTAAGATTGGCAGTAGCGTGGTTGTTTGTCGGGGTATTTTCAGCTAGCATATCGGCGTGTGGCGCGATGGAGAAAGAAAAATATTCAGGGATTTCGCGGGATACGGAAAGTAGTGTGTTAGAAGAATCGGCGGTAGAAGAGGATGGTTTGGCGTACGTTTGTAGCGCGGATAATTCCTATTACACGGTTGCGGGGATTGGTACGTGTGCGGACGTGGATATCGTGATTCCGTCCGCCTATAAGGGTTTGCCCGTGAAGAAGATAGAAAAAAAAGCGTTTGCAAACTGCGTTACGCTGAAAAGTGTGGTGATAGGCGATGAGGTGACGGTTGTTTTGGATAGCGCGTTTGCGAATTGCAGCGGTTTGACGAGTGTGACGATAGGCGATAGCGTGACGACGATTCGGGATAATGCGTTTGCGAATTGTGTTCGTTTGACGAGCGTGGTGATACCTAGCGGCGTGACGATGTTAGGGAGTGGCGCGTTTTATAATTGTTCGGCGCTTGCGAGTGCGACGATTCCAAGCGGCGTGGAGTCGATTGAGTATTTGGCTTTTTCGAATTGTGTTCGTTTGACGAGCGTGGAAATTGCCGAGGGGTTGAAGATAATCGGCGAAAGCTCGTTTGCGGGCTGTGGGATAACGCGTATTGTATTGCCTGCTAGCATAACGACGATTGTGGATTATGCGTTTTTTGGGTGTAGCGGCTTAACGGAAATAGAATTTAAAGGCTCGGTAGAGGCGTGGCTTGAGATGCCCAAAGGTATCGGTTGGAGAAATAACGTGCCTGCGACCAAGGTTGTGTGTAGCGACGGGGAAGTGGCTATATAAAGGGTGAAGTTTTCGCCTATGACGAAAGTGAAGTTTAGCAAATGCAAAGTGAAGTTGCGCCGTTGGCGCAGTGAAGTTTTTGAGCGTTGCCCAAAAGTTGCGGCTACAATTAAAAGCGAACGAGGCTATTTTTATACAGCCTCGTTTTTGCGATAATGCCGCTTGCGAAAATATCCTGTGAAAAGCCCTTGCTTTTTGTAGGAAAAACTGCTATAATATGGCTATGAATATCTATGCAATCAGCGATTTGCACCTTTCCAACACCGCTGACAAGCCGATGGATATTTTCGGCGGGAACTGGGAAGGGCATTTTGAAAAAATAAAATCCGATTGGCTGGAAAACGTGCAAGAGGACGACGTCGTGCTTATTTGCGGCGATATCAGCTGGGCAATGAAGCTTTCCGACGCCCTTGTCGATCTTTCCGCCCTTGCCGATTTGCCCGGGAAAAAAGTGTTTATCCGTGGCAATCACGACTATTGGTGGAACGGGATTACCAAGCTTCGTGACAGTGCGCCCAACGATTCGTTTGTGTTTTTGCAGACGGACAGCGTGAAGATTGGGGAGTTTATTTTCGTCGGCTCGCGCGGGTGGACGTGTCCTGGTTCGCCTGATTTTACCGAGCAGGACCAAAAGCTGTATTTGCGCGAAGCGGAGCGGTTTCGTTTGGCGTTTTTGGACGCGGAAAAGCTGTTCACGGGGAGCGAGAAAAAGATAGCGTTGATACATTATCCGCCTTTTTCGTTAAAGACGGAGGAGACGTTGTTTACGGAGATGTTTGAGAGCAATGGTGTGGAAAAGGCGGTGTTCGGGCATATCCACGGCGCGGCGTATTTTCCTTTGAAAACGGTGAGAAACGGCGTGGAATACGTGCTGTCGTCCTGCGATAAGCTGGGTTTTAAGCTCGTGAAAATCTATTGAGGATTTTAAGGATAAAAGAAAACGAGACCGAAGAGGATTCGGTCTCGTTTTTTTATTTTGTTAAGATTTATTTTTTCTTTTTTGGTAGCATGTGCGCGCGGACGAAAAAAACTGTAACAGTTTTTCTTGGACGAACGCGGGGGATACGACGTATGCGTCTGCGCCGAAGCGAGCAAAATATTGTATTGCCTGCGTATACGAGCATTGAAAGGTGTATTTTAGGCCGTTTATAGCGACGGGGGTGGGGCGGTGTACGAACATTTTTTTGAATTTTTCCACGCCGCGTTCGGTGAATTCGACGACGATATCTTCTTCCAAGGGTTGGTAGAAAAATTGAGGACCTTGGGAGAGCATTTTTTGAAAGAGAAATAACTGGTCTTCTTCAAAATGCGTGTGTTTATTGAGTACGGTCACCGAGCGGATTCGTGATAATCGCAAAGGAATACATTTTTCGTCTTCCGCGCCAACGACGTAGCAATGCAGCTCTTCCTTTGTCGCCGTTAAAGCGTA
The DNA here is from genome assembly GCA_017507005.1 of Clostridia bacterium. GTDB lineage: Bacteria > Bacillota > Clostridia > Christensenellales > Borkfalkiaceae > Scatosoma. The sequence goes on from JAFWBT010000021.1 coordinate 54,387, forward strand.
GGGGGAGAATTCCAAAGAACTTTTTTTGTCGTGTGAAACGCTTAAAAATACTCGTTTGTGTTCGCTGATAGCTTGGTCTAACGCGAGTTTTTGGGGTTTAAAAATGATTTCCTCACGTTTGTCCTGAGGCAGTGCGGCGTAGGCGGAAAACATATTGCGGAAATATTCGGAAAGCCCACTACCTTCCAACGCGTATGCCTCAATATAATCGATAGCGGCGCGGCTTTCTTTTGTCGGTTTTAACGAAATGAGCGCGTCAAATTTTTCTTTGTTGGGTGCGGCGTTGCGCTTGTTTAAATGCTCGCTGATATCAAAACAAAGGTTTTTCAGCCGAGTATCTTGTAGACTTGTTTGCGCGCCGATAGTCTTTTTTAGATAGTTGAATAGCTCCGTTTCCCTGCGGTGATAGTCGTCGGAATAATTCACGATTAGTTTGGTTAAAAAGGCGTTTTTGTTGAGTGTGCGCTTGTCACTTTTGTAAAATTCAAACGCTTCCATATCTTTTTGTAAAATTCTCAAAACGTCAGCCGTAACGTAGATTTTTATTTTTTCATCAATCATATAATTTTTACCTCTTTTGGTAGATTATACCATAAAAAGGGGACGAAAGTAAAATGAAATAATAATAAAAACACATATTTATTAAAAGAAATAGGAATAAAAAGGGGGGCAAAAAATATTTTAATATTGCGTATTTTATTTTGAAAAAGTTTGTGTTATAATAAACGTGTAAAACGAAAGCGGCGACGCTTAAAAAATGAAAGGACGGTATAAAGTTATGAAAGTATGTATTGCAGAGGCTATGAAAAGAGTGAAAGAATTGGAAGAAGAAAAAGCGCGTTTGTTGCAGGCGGAATCCCGTAGAGGGGTGATTGAATACAAAGAAAACGAGAATAAGGTGGAGGTTGACTACGATTACGATGCGACGCGTCGCGCGATAAAAACGTTGGACGACGAAGTGCGGCGTATTCGTTGGATTGTTTCCAAGGCGAATTGCGCGTTGCCTATCGACGGCTTTGATATGTCGATATGCGAGGGGTTAATATTGCTTGCACAGCTCAGAAAAGAACATATGCAGCTTTCTCATATGGCTATGCGCAATCAACTCTCGCGCCGCATTACGGCAAACGGCGTTTTGGAATATTCTGAATGTTTGTACGACGTGAAGCAGGTGGAGGAAGAGGTGCAAGAGCTTGGTCGAACGATAGGGAGATTGCAGGTCGCTATCGACCGAGCAAACCTCGTCAACGAGGTGGAATTGTAAAAAACGTTGTCGCGATATAAGGCGTTGCTTTATATTGCGGGAGCGTTCCCGTGTGCGTTGATTTTTCTTTATAGTGCCGTATTGTTGCGGGTTATTTTATTCGTTAGAGTTATGGGTTATGTATTTACGTTTAAGATAAGGTTCATAGGTTTAGAAAGAGATAAAAGGAATCTTATAATACTCTTAAACAACGCACCGAAAACTTGGAAATATGTTCGCGTATTTCTCTATGGGGAAGTATGGGTTTCAACCATAGAAAAAATTAAAACGAGGCACCCATGTACGAGTTTAAGGGGGAATAAGCTATGGTTGTAAAAGGGAAATATACGACGGCACACGTGTTTACGGATGTTGTGGATGACGGTGCAATAGAACAAATAAGAGCCGTTTGCGATAGCGAGGTGTTTCAAGGAATAAAAATCCGTGTTATGCCCGACGTACATGCAGGCGCGGGCTGTACGATTGGTACGACGATGACGATAAAAGATAAAGTCGTTCCGAATATGGTTGGTGTGGATATCGGTTGCGGTATGGAAGTGGTGAAACTGGCGGAGAAAGAGATTGATTTTGCACGATTGGACGAGTTTATCCGCATGAACATACCTTCTGGTATGCAGCATAGAGAAACGCGTCATTCGTATGCAGATGAATTGGATTTAGAAGAATTGAAATGCAAGGCGAGCGTTGGGATTGCAAAAGGGTATTTGAGTATTGGAACGCTGGGTGGCGGTAATCATTTTATCGAAGTAGATAAAGATGATGAGGGGGCGTTGTATCTCGTCGTACATTCTGGTAGTCGTCATTTGGGGCTGGAAGTGGCGCAGTATTATCAACAAGAAGCGAAAAAATATCATGCGAACGGACGCAAAGAATGGGCGGTTTTGATTGCGGAAATGAAAGAGGCGGGTAAAGAAAAAGAGATAGCTCAAACGTTACAAGCGGCAAAAAATAAACTGAAAAATTTATCTGAAAAAGATTTATCCGTTTCGTATGTAGAGGGGAAATTATTTGAGGACTATATTCACGATATGCGGATAATGCAGAATTTTGCCTATCAAAACCGTCGCGCCATTACCGACCAGATTTTGCAAGGTTTAGATTTAAAGGCAATAGAGCGTTTTACGACGGTGCATAACTATATCGATATGGAAAATATGATTTTACGTAAGGGCGCGGTATCGGCGCAAAAAGGCGAACGGCTGTTGATACCGATTAATATGCGCGACGGATCGTTGATTTGCATTGGTAAAGGCAACCCTGAGTGGAATTTTAGCGCACCGCACGGCGCAGGACGGAAAATTAGCCGCACTAAAGCGCGGGAAGTCTTGTCAATGGAACGTTTTTTTGAGGATATGCAAGGGATATTCTCCACTTCCGTATCGAAAGAAACGCTAGATGAGAGTCCCGCCGCCTATAAGAGCCTTGAGGATATTGTGAACAATATCGAGCCGACGGCGACGATTGAAAAACGCATTTATCCCGTTTATAATTTTAAGGCGGGCGAGAGCGTTGTAAAGAAAGGCAAAAAATAAAAAAAGTTTTTGCATATTTTAGAGGTGATTTTTTATAAAAAATCAATAAAAAAGGATTCGGGGTAGGAAAAGATTGAAAAGTTGGGAAAAACTTGTCAAAAAAATGCGTCCGAATCCTTTACAATACTGAAAAAAAGTGGTATAATGTTAGGCGACGAGTTCGGTGAAAAATATTCCGACAAGCCGAGACAATACCTATCGGTGTAAATTTTTCGTCTTGGACAGTCGTGTCCAAGATTTTTTTTTGAACTGTCGAAAAACAAGGGAGGCATTTTTAAGATGCTCAAAAGAAAAGATTTGCTGGGGCTTATCGACGCGTCTGCGTCCGAAATTACTGAAATTTTAGACCTCGCGGAAGAATTTAAAAACCGTATCAAAAAAGGCGAAAAGAAAATGTCCTATTTAGAGGGCAAGACCGCTACCATACTCTTTTATGAGAACAGCACGAGAACGCGGACGAGCTTTGAAGAGGCGGCGAAATATCTCGGCGCAACGACAATCAATATCGTCGCGGGCAATTCCTCCGTAGCGAAAGGGGAAACGCTGGTGGACACGGGTAAGACGCTCGACGCACAGCGCAACGATTTTATCGTTATGCGTCATCCTATCGGCGGCGCGCCTTATCTTTTGGCAAAAACGGTGCAGGCGAGCGTTTTGAACGCCGGCGACGGCATGAACGAGCATCCCACGCAGGCGCTTTTGGATATGCTGACGATGCGCGAGGTGTTCGGTTCGTTGAAGGGCTTGAAAGTGGCTATCCTTGGCGATATCAAGCATTCGCGCGTGGCAAAATCGAATTTATTCGGTTTGAAAACTATGGGCGCGGAAGTGACAATGTATGCGCCAGAAACGCTGATACCCAAAGGGATCGATCAGCTTGGGGCGAAGCTGTGCAAGACGCGCCAAGAGGCACTAGATGGGGCAGACGTCGTGATGGGGTTGAGAATCCAGCTCGAACGGCAGCAGGCAGGCGCGTTCCCGTCCTTGGGTGAATACGCGGCGAACTACGGCGTGGACAAACGTATTCTCGAATATGCAAAGCCCAACGCTATCGTGTTACACCCTGGGCCTGTAAACCGCGGCGTGGAGCTGACGAGCGATGTAATCGACCACGAACGCAGCCACATTGAAGACCAAGTGTTGTCGGGTGTTGCGGTGCGTATGGCGGCGTTGACGCTGTTGAACGAGGCGAGAAAGGCGTAAGGCAAGGAGAAAATAGATATGATTATCAGAAACGGTAACGTGGTGTTGAAAAACTCCGTAGAAAAGAAAGATATTTTAATCGAGAACGGCAAAATCGTCAAGATTTCGGACAATATTCCCGCAAACGGCGACAAGGAAATCGACGCGGCAGGGAAACACGTGTTCCCCGGGCTTATCGATATGCACGTGCATTTGCGCGAACCGGGCTTTGAGAAAAAAGAAGATATAGAAAGCGGCGCAAAGGCGGCGGTGAAAGGCGGTTTTACGCAGGTGTGCTGTATGCCGAACACCAACCCCGTCGTGGATAACAAAGTTGTCGTGACGTACATCAAGGCGCGCGAAAAGGAAGTGAACCTTTGTAAAATTCATCCCATCGGCGCTATCACGAAAGGCTTGAAAGGCGAAGAAATGGCAGGCATTGCCAGCATGAAAAAGGCGGGCGCGGTGGCGATTTCCGACGACGGCGTGACGGTGAAGAACGCGCGGCTTATGCGCCTTGCTATGGAATACGCGAAAGGCTTTGATATCAAATGCCTGTGCCATTGCGAGGATAAAGACCTCGTGGACGGTGGCGTGGTGCACGAGGGGCTTAGCGCGACGATTGCGGGCTTGAAAGGGATTCCTAGAGCCGCAGAGGATGTCATTATCGCGCGTGAAATTTCGCTCGCGGAAACGTTGGACGCCGAAGTGCATATCTGCCACGTATCGACGTACAGCGGCGTGCGTATGATTCGCGACGCGAAACGCGCAGGCGTGAAAGTGACGGCAGAGACCTGTCCACACTATTACACGTTTACCGACGAGATTATCCGCACCTACGACACGAACACGAAAGTAAATCCTCCTATCCGTGAAGAGATAGACAAGCAGGCGATTTTGGAAGGCTTGAAAGACGGTACGCTCGATTGTATCGTTACCGACCACGCGCCGCACCACGCAGACGATAAGAACGTGGAATACAACTACGCGGCGTTCGGGATTAGCGGTATTGAAACGTCGTTTGGGTTTGCTATTACGAATTTGTATAAGGCAGGCGTATTGAGCTTGCCGGAGATTGCGGATAAAATGTCCTATAACCCTGCGAAGATTTTGGGCTTGGACGGCGGCGAAATCAAAGAGGGCGGCGTGGCGGATATCACGATTGCCGATTTGGATGAAAAGTGGACGATAGAGCCTGAAAAATTCGTCAGCAAGGGTAAGAACAATCCGTTTAAAGGGTATGAGCTGTTTGGCGCTGTGAAATATACCATCGTGGACGGCGAGATTAAATATCAGGCGTAACGTTTAAAGGTGTGATAAGGGAAATGAAAAGATTGTGGACAAAAACGTTAGCTTTTTTGGTCGTGGCGTTGAGCGTAGTCGGCTTTTCAGCTTGTGAAGAAAAGTTGGCGCTCGTTGGCGAGCCGACAATGACGGTCGTTCGGGAGGACGACGGCGAATACACCGCAATCGTAGAAGGGTATGCAAAAAACACGTTCGGTTCTCTTGTATACCGCTCGGAAGCGACGGCGGATTTTTACGACGCGAAAGGAAAAACTATAAGCCGTAACGCGCATTTGTGCGATAGCATTATGCAAATCGGGAAAGACGACGTTTGGCATTTTTGTATCATAGCTGAAAACTTGCCCGAAGAGCCTGCCAAGGTGGAAGTGCTGGTGTACGAGGATTGGTAAGGAGGACGGTATGAAAAGAGTTGGAAGAGTATGTCTTGCCTTGCTGTGTCTTTTGTCTACGGTCTGTTTTTCTTCTTGTCGGTTACTTTTAGCGGCTGGAATATTGACCTATGATGAAAAAAGGGAAGAAAAACGTCAGGCGAGCCGCATGGTGGCTGTCGTTGAGGACGTTACTATGACCGTGGAAGAGCAGGGAGAACACCGTTTTTTGGTGGACGTCGCTTTTTGGTTGCAAAACAATGGCGAGAACGACTGTGACGACTGGGAGTTGGCAGTGTATTATTACGACGAGGACGGATATTTGATTTATGCGTATACGATAGACGACAATTCGTATGAGTATGATAAAAATATTCTGTCTTTTAAGGAGATTAAGAGCGGCGAGCGGAAAGAATTGCGTGTAAACGATCAAATCTTGCATTATCGCCCTGTGACAGTGAAGATAGGGGACGTCGGGTTGTTTTATTTGAAATGACGATTGTAATTCAGACGGACCATTGTAATAACGAAAAAATAAACAGGAGATATAAATATGATTACCGACAGACTGATTGAAGGCATTATTGCTATGCAAAACCCTACCTGCGTAGGCTTGGATACTTTGTTCGATTATTTGCCCGACGATATGAAACAGGGCGTGACGACGTTTGAGGGCGTAGCGGAACGCGTGGTCGAGTTCAATAAAAAAATTATCGATAACGTGTACGATATCGTGCCTTCCGTAAAGGTGCAAATCGCCTATTACGAAATGTATGGCGTTGCCGGTATGAAAGCGTATGAGGAAACCCTCAAATACGCGGCGGAAAAGGGTTTGGTCGTGATTGCGGACGCAAAGCGTAACGACATCGGCTCGACGGCGGCGTGCTATGCAAAAACCTTCCTTGGGGAAACGGCAGTGAACGAGAACGCGCTCAGAGCATTCCCGTCCGATTACGTTACCGTGAACGGTTATCTTGGCTCTGATGGTATCCTGCCTTTCGTGGAAGAGTGTCAAAAACACGACAAAGGTATCTTCGTTTTGGTGAAGACGTCCAACCCCTCGGGCGCGGAAATTCAGAATATGATTTTGGAAAACGGCGTACCCATGTACGAGTATGTGGGTGGTTTGGTGGAAAAATGGGGCGAAAGCACGATTGGAGAATACGGGTATTCGGCAGTCGGCGCGGTGGTCGGCGCGACGCATCCTACGGAAGTGGCTCGTCTTCGTCAAGTGCTGCCGCACACGTTCTTCTTAATCCCCGGCTACGGCGCGCAGGGCGGTAATGCGGAAATGCTTAAAAGCTGTTTCGGCGCGAACGGGCTTGGCGGCGTCGTAAACAATTCGCGTGGGATTTTGTGCGCGTATAAAAAGAACGGCGGCACGTATTACGACGCGGCGCGCGCGGCTTGTATCGCTATGCAAAAAGACCTGTCCAGCGTGATTGGGGTAATGAAGAAGTAAGAAAGGTACGCTAATGAAAGATTATATCGGAACAATCGTAAAAAATGAAAAAATCGCGGAGAATATCTACGCGGTGACGTTTGCCCTTGAAGAGGACGTAAAGGTGCGTTGCGGACAATTTGGCAATATTGCCGTCGGCGGTACGCATTTGTTGCGCCGCCCGATTGCGATTTGTAAGATGGAAGGCAGAGAGGTGACTTTTTGCTACCAGATTAAGGGCGAGGGCACGCAAATTCTTAAAACGATGGGGGCAGGTACGAGATTAAACGTATTATTGCCGCTCGGGAACGGTTTTTACGTGGAAGAAAACGAGCAAAAAATCGCGCTGGTTGGCGGCGGCGTAGGCGTGTTTCCGCTCATTTCCGTTTTGCGTGAGTACGGCGCTACGAAAGAGATTGCGGCGTATATCGGCTATCGCAACAAGGGCGCGGTATGCGGCGTGGAAGAATTTGGCAAGGCGAAGCGTTTTGTAGCGGTGACGGACGACGGTAGCTATGGCGAGCAGATGAACGCGGTGCAGGCGTTCGTGCGGGACGTGGAAAACGGCAATCGTCCCGACGTGGTGCTTGCTTGCGGTCCGACGCCGATGTTGCGCGCCTTGAAAGCGGCGGTGGAAGAGGAAAATATCCCTTGCTATGTGTCGTTGGAAGAGCGTATGGGCTGTGGGATTGGCGCATGCGTCGTTTGCGTATGCGATTTGACGAACGGAAAACGCGCGCGTGTTTGTAAGGACGGACCTGTGTTCAACGCAAAGGACGTCGTTTTATAAGCGTTTTTTTAAGCGAATAGCAACGAATATACGGTTTTGATATAAAGGAAAAGAATTATGGCGAATTTATCTATCAATCTTTGCGGAGTGCAATTTAAAAATCCCGTAATCGCGGCTTCGGGGACGTACGGTTTTGGCCGTGAGTTTAACGAGCTGTACGATATCGGGCAGATTGGCGGCGTATCGACGAAAGGTCTGACGTTAGAGCCGCGCCTTGGCAATCCCGTGCCGCGTATCGCGGAATCGCGCGGGGTGATTTTGAACGCGGTGGGGCTGCAAAACCCCGGCGTCGATTATTTCCTTGAAAACGACCTCGATTGGCTGAAAGCGACGGGTACGGTGGTGATTGCCAACGTCGCAGGTAAGACTTTGGACGATTATTCGGGGATTTGCGCGAAGCTCGACGGGCGAGTGGATATGATTGAATTGAACATTTCCTGCCCCAACGTAAAGAGCGGCGGTATGGCGTTCGGAATCAAGCCCGAAACGGTGGAGGAGGTAACCATGTACGCGAAGAAGGCGTTAAAACACACGCCTTTGATTGTGAAACTTTCCCCCAACGTCGAGAGTATTGCCACCAACGCAAGGGCGGCGGAAAACGGTGGCGCGGATTGCGTATCGCTCATCAACACGCTGACGGGTATGGCGATTGATATTGAACGCCGTCGTCCGATTATTGCCAACAACACGGGCGGTGTTTCGGGCGCAGGTGTAAAGCCCGTTGCCGTGCGTATGACGTACGAAGCGGCGCAGGCGGTGAAAATTCCCGTGATTGGTATGGGCGGTATCACGTGCGCGGAGGACGCTATCGAATTTTTGATGGCGGGCGCGACGGCTGTGCAGGTGGGTACGGCGAATTTCACCGACCCTTACGCTATGCCTAAGATTATCAAGGGTTTGAACGAGTGGTGCGACCGTCACGGCGTCGCAAACGTAGCCGATTTAACGGGTACGTTACAGCTCAACGGTAAATAAGAAAAGGCTAAATTAGGAAAACAATTAAGGAGAAATCTATTATGGAATATACGTACAAACAGGAATTTATTCGCTTTATGGTCAATAACGGCGTTTTGAAATTTGGCGAATTCACGCTCAAGAGCGGCAGACTCGCACCCTATTTCATCAACACCGGCAATTATAAAACGGGCAAACAGCTCGCAAAGCTCGGCGATTATTACGCGGCTTGTATCCACGACAACGGCTTGGAAGCGGAAACGCTGATCGGCCCTGCGTATAAGGGGATTCCTCTGTCCGTGGCAACGGCGGTGGCAATGTACCACAATTACGATAAAGAGCTGAACTACTGTTTCGATAGAAAGGAAGTGAAAGACCACGGCGAAGGCGGTTTGTTCGTGGGTAAACAGCTCGTGGACGGCGAAAAAGTCATCATTATCGAGGACGTTATGACGTCGGGCAAGGCGTTGCGTGAGATTTTGCCTAAATTGGAAGCGGCGGCAAAGGTAGAGGTCGTTGGTATGATTATTTCCGTTGACCGTCAGGAAAAGGCACTCAACAGCGAATTGTCGGCGGTGAGCGAAGCAAAAAAGGAATTCGGTATCGACGTGTATTCCGTCGTGACGATGGACGATATTATTGCGGCGATTGAGGACGGTATCGTGGACGGCAAAGAACACCTTGCCGCTATGTATAAATATCGCAATACCTACGGCGCGAAATAATATCGGCGTATAAATATTTGGCAGATATTCATAATAAAAGCCGCAAAAAAGCCGCAAATAAAAAGTCGCAAACGCGTACGGTTTACGGCTTAAAGTGCGAAAAGAAATTTTTATCGAATTTTGGCAACCGCCATTTGGGTTCTCGGTCGATTTTCTGCCGAGAAATGCGTTCGGTATAGACGGGTACAGCGCGTTTGTTCATGGCGTCGCGCGCGCCCGTGAAAATAATAAAGACGGCGCAAAGACAAAAGAGCGCGGTGGCAACTAAATAATTACGTTTCATATCCGCAGTATGCGCGAAAAATGAAAAATTATGCTAGGCAACGCGGCTTGCGGCAACAGCAAAGGTGGTTGTGGCAAAGTTGGCAAACGACAACGCGATTTGCGACAACGCGTTTTGCGGAAAAGTACGTAAAAATAGGAGAAGACTATGAAAAACATTATCTTAACGGGGGACAGACCCACGGGAAAATTACACATTGGGCATTACGTAGGCTCGCTCAAACGCCGCGTGGAGCTGCAAAACAGCGGTAAATTTGACAAAATCTACGTTATGATTGCAGACGCGCAGGCGCTTACGGACAATTTTGACAATCCCGACAAAGTGCGCGCAAACATCACCGAAGTCGCGCTCGATTATCTTGCGTGCGGGCTGGATCCTCAAAAATCGACGATTTTTATTCAATCGTACGTGCAGGAGCTTACCGAGCTGACGTTCTATTATATGAACCTCGTCACGCTTTCCCGTTTGGAACGCAATCCGACGGTGAAAACGGAGCTGAAAATGCGTAATTTTGAGAACTCGATCCCGATGGGCTTTTTGACCTATCCCGTATCGCAGGCGGCGGACATCACGGCGTTCAAGGCAACGACGGTGCCCGTAGGTGAAGACCAGTTGCCTATGCTCGAACAGGCGCGTGAGATTGTGCGGAGCTTTAACGGCTTGTACGGCGAAACGTTGGTAGAGCCGAAAGCAGTGCTGCCCGATAATAAATCGTGTTTGCGTTTGCCGGGCACGGACGGTATGGCGAAGATGAGTAAATCGTTGGGGAATTGTATTTATTTGTCCGATTCTGCAGACGAGATTAAGCGCAAGGTAATGGGTATGTATACCGACCCGAACCATATCAAGGTGACTGACCCCGGCGACACGAAGAACAACCCGACGTTTATCTATCTCGACGCGTTCTCGACGGAAGAACATTTCAAGGCGTATTTGCCTGAATATGCTTGCTTGGACGAGCTGAAAGCGCACTACGAGGCAGGCGGCTTGGGGGATATGAAAGTGAAGAAATTCCTCAACGCGGTAATGCAGGAAACGTTAGAGCCTATCCGCACGCGCAGGGAGGCGTTGGAAAAGGACCTGCCTGCGATTTGGGATATGCTGTATAAAGGCAGTGAAGAGGCGCGTGCTGTTGCCGCTGAGACGCTGTCGGAGGTGAAAAAGGCAATGAAGATTGACTATTTTGCCGATAGAAAATAACAACGAGAAAAACCACTTTGACCTATGGTTAGGGCGAAGTGGTTTTTATGCAATAAAAAGAAAGCGGATAAAAAACAAAAGAGGTAAATTGTTATGGGCGAAAAGAAAAGTGTATGGACAAAAATAGGTGAGGCGTATAGACGAAAGGCTGGCTGAATATGCTGACGGGCGCGATTGTTGGCGTGGTGATAGGCGCGGCGGTGGCTACGCCCATTGCGCTGAATAGCATACCAGCTCCCTCTATGCAAAACAATTCGCAGAGAAGCGTAGTGGACGGCGAACAGGGAACAGGCGTTTGATGGTTGTAATAACTTAACGAGTGTGGTAATTGGTAACAGTGTAACGAGCATTGGTGATTGGTCGTTCTCTAATTGCACCAGCTTAACGAGTGTGACGATACCCGACAGCGTAACGAGCATTGGTGATTATGCGTTCTTTGGTTGCACTGGCTTAACGAGTATTGAATTTAAAGGAACAGTGGAGCAGTGGAATGCGATGGAAAAAGGGGACGCTTGGAAACTTAGCGTTCCTGCAACGAAGGTCGTATGTAGTAACGGGGAAGTGGCTATATAAGTGAATTGCCTGCGGCGTGAATTGTTTTTGGAAAAACGTGAATTGCGTTCGGCGAACGCGTGAATTGCAAAGCGTTGCTTTGCGTTAAGGCAAAATTTAATACGAAAAACGAGGCTGTTTGCACAGCCTCGTTTTTATCAATATACACAAATATAAACAGCCTCGTTTTTAACCGCAAATACAAATGAAAAAAACCGAGGGGAATACCTCGGCTTTTTACACGTCTTATAAAACTTATTTGTTGATGATATCTTTGTAAGCTTTACCAAACTTCATAACGGGCTTCTTGCAAGCGGGAATATCAACGGGTTCTTTCGACTGAGGGTTGATACCTTTCTTAGCTGCTACGTTTTTAACTTCGAACGTACCGAAACCGATGAGCTGTACTTTTTCGCCAGCTTTCAATGCTTCCGTAACGGATTCAACGAATGCTTCGTATGCCGCTGCTGCGTCTTTCTGCGTGAAACCTGCTTTGTCTGCCATTGCTTTAATCAATTCGCCTTTGTTCATAAGAGTTTATCCCCTTTTTTAAAAAATTTTTTATTCTTAAATCTCTCTCATAGCTCTCGAAGAAATCTTTAAGTAATTCTATTATAGCCTATCAATCGCGCTTTGTCAAGTACCAAATGTAAAAAAATTGCGGAAATCCTTGAAAAATCAAGGTTTTTTTACGATTTTTGTGTAAAAATTATCAAAAAAAGGGCTTTCGGCTCAAAAAACGCGGAAAGCCTTGGCTTTTTGTCCATAGGGACACTTTTTGACAGGTGGGTTTCGTTGAAAAGCAAAGGCGAATGGCGAAAGCTGTTCGCCTTTGCTGTATTTTGTGCTTTGTGTTATGCTGATTCTGAGATTATTTCAGAGCAGGGTGGCGTATTTTCTTCGCTATCTGCTACCTGATCCCATTCCCCAATATCGCGATAGACGATTCGAATTTTTTGAGTGGAATATCTTGAATATTTTTTGGTCCGTTCACCGACTTCAATCCTCGCAATAAACAATCTTACAATTTCGGGTGTTAGTACGTCAATGCTTTTGTACTTTTTAGCTTTTTCTATGAAAGCATTGACATTGTCGGCAGAGGATTTCAGCTTTTCGAGTCTTTCTTCCTTTTGCGGTATCGCTTCGTCCAATCCCTTTTGCTCGGCATTATAATCGACAGAGAGGAGTCGAAACTGCTCGTTGGTAATTCGTCCAAGCACGTTATCCTCGTATAACCGTTTGAACAATGTTGTCAGCTCTTCACGGCGTTTACGCATGGCATCGACTTCTCGTTGAAGGGCGGTTATCTCTCGGCGTAATTCCACGCTGTTTTTGCAATTGATGTACTCCGCAAACTGTCGTTCCTTCATTCTTGCTATATGCGTTACTCTCCGTAAGTCATCCAGTATAATTTCATAGAGTTCTTCCTCTCGGATATGGTGTGGCGTGCATTCAGCTCTGCCACGCTTTCCGTAGGTATAGCATTTGAAATTATAATTAGTTTTTTTCATTGTGCGTGCTCGGTGCAATACCATCGACCTTCCGCAATCGGCGCAGAAAGTGATTCCAGAAAAGATGTTCGGTTCTTTCATTTGCTTTGGTACACGCTTTTTTTGCTTTCTCAAATCCTGAACGATATTCCACTGTTCTTTTGTCACCAATGCAGGGTGCGTACTTTCTACAATAACGCATTCGTTATCGGGACGAACGATTTTTGTTTTGTTTTTATAGGATATCGTAGTATGTCGTAATCCTATAGTGTGACCAAGGTAGACCATATTATCAAGAATCGCGGTTATCGTGCCCCCTGTCCAATGATACGGATGAGTAGTGTCCAACTGCTTGTGTGATTTTCCGAATGCGTGATAATAATAGTTGGTTGGATTATAAATCTTTTCGTTGCTCAGAATACGAGCAATCTGATTAGGCCCTTTGCCCGCTATGCACATAGCGAATATGCGTTTTACAACAGCTGCGGATTCCTCGTCGGGGACGATATCCTTACTATTCTTATCGACCTTTTTATAACCGTAAGGCGGTCGACCGCCAAGACGTTCGCCGCGTTCTGCCTGAAGCTTTTTTACGGCTCGGACCTTCTTACTCGAATCCTTTGCGTGAAGCTCATTTGCCCAATTTCGTATAGGACTGAAATCGTTACTGCTTTCAATCAGCGAGTCAACGCCGTCGTTGACGGCTATGAAGCGAACGCCCATTCTCGGGAAATACAATTCGGTATAGTATCCAACCTGTAGGTATTCTCGTCCGAGCCTGGAGAGGTCTTTCACAATTAAGGTTTCAACCTCGCCCCGTTCAATCATTTCCTCGATTTTTTTCCACGACGGACGGTCAAAGTTTGTTCCTGAATAACCGTCGTCCGCAAGGAATATCGTGTTCTGAAAGCCGTTGTCTTTTGCGTACTTTTCAAGCAATAATCTTTGATTGATGATACTGTTGGAATCGCCTGCGCGAGCATCCTCTTGACTCAATCTCCCATAGAGTATATTCAGTTTTTGGCTTGTCATTTATATGCATCCTCCTTATTATGCGGGCAAGCCGATACGGTACACCAAGTATATCACATCGGTTTGCAGAAGTCCAGCGGAAAGAAGTAAAAAATCGAATAACGTTCATTTTTTATTCATATCCGCGTCTATTAATTCAAGCATTTTATCCGTAGCGGTCAAAGTGCTTTCAACAGGAAATACAGAGGAGATAATAAATCGTTTGCCTTTGATAATCATAATGCGCTCGCGGGTATAGTTAACGTCGTCAATTGTATAGCAGGAGTCGCGGTAGAGAGCTCTTGTCACACCGTTCTCTGATTTTTTAACGACTGCCTTTTCGGGATAGTAAGCGCCCATTCTTTCTGTTGTGAGATATTCTTTCCCTTCATCCATAGTGTTCTCCTTATAAATTCATTGTTTGTTCGTTGTCGGGTTCGGTTTCGTGTTCATTTTCTGAATTTTCTTCTTTCGTGTGTGCGTGTTTGAGTGCGAGTGATACGCCGACGGCGGTGAGCGCAACTGCTACCGCAAGGTTTCCGCTAGCTTCTCTTGCTCGTTCTTCCGCTTCTTGTTCCTCGGGCGTTTTTCCGTCATTGCCCGTACCTATGGTCGAGATTAACCCTGCAGCGCCAGCCAGAAGGATACCAGGGCGAGGGGGAACAGAGAGCAGATTAGGCTTGTCCAAAACATTGCCTTTTCTCGTTTGTCCGTTCGCTGCACCAGAGAAGTATATTCCTCGTTCAGCTTCCCAACCTGTTTTGCGTACTCCGCTTGCGTTTGTCGAAAGGCTTTGTCCGTCTGCTCTTGTAGATTCCTGATGTGTCCGCGCATTTCCAGGTTGAGTCCGCTGACTGATTTCTCTACCTGATTCAACGCCGTTTCCGTCCTCGAAAAGAACCTGCGACTGTGCATTTCCATCTCGTCCGTCAGCGTTTGCATTTGTCCCAACGTCGCTATCAGGGAGTTCCATTCTTCTTCCGTCAACAAG